>CALMEF010000085.1 GCA_937862825.1 uncultured Armatimonadota bacterium | reverse complement strand
TGGTTAGAACGCGTCCGCGCCTCCGCGTTCTTGACCCCTGAATGCAACCAACGCGATGTGCCTGACCGTCGCTCGGAAACTCCCGGCGTGTAGGTGGCCGCACCGTCGGATAACACGGGATCGGTGACATACGCCCCGTCTCGCTTAAACGTCTTTGTGCCAGCAGAATCCACTTTGCTTACCCGGGCGTCCAGCCCATTGTAGGCGAAGGTATTCGTTGTCATCCCAGGCTTCGTAATCGAAGTAATCCGAGACTCAAAGTCCCAATTGTAGGTGGTCGTCACGCCACCAGTGACCATGGTCTTACGGCGGCCAAGCCCATCGTAAGTGAAGGTCCTCGAACCACCAGACCAAGTGACACTCGTCAGTTTATCCTCCGCATCGTTTGTTTGAGTTTGGCTGCACAATGTGACCATCTGCATCATATCATATGGTCCTCCGAGTGCTGTGGCGGAGTGGTCTTCGAAGTAAAATCTCCAAAGCGCCTGATGTCAAGAAAATCTGAAAACTCGCCACTTCGTGCCGCACAAGATCAGTTCATCCTCGAATGGGGGAGGATGAGCAGCAGTTGGGGCATCAACCGAACCATGGCGCAACTGCATGCCCTCCTCTTCATCAGCCGAGAGGCGCTCACCGTCGACGAGATCATGGACCGCCTCCGCATCAGTCGAGGTAACGCCAGCATGAGCCTGCGCGACCTGATGGATTGGGGCATCGTTCGGCGCTTCCGAAAGCCCGGAGAACGACGAGACACCTATTCGAGCGAAACAGACCCGTGGCAGATGTTCGCCAGAGTCGTCCGCGAGCGCAAACGCCGCGAACTTGACCCCACCGCCGGTGCAATTCGAGAATGCGTCGCAATGCTCCCAGAAACAAAAGCGGACGCCGAAACCGAGGTCTTCCGCGAGCGGCTAGAAGGGCTCTTGGAAATCTTCGACATCCTCGACCTCGTGTACAAACAGGTCTTCAGCACCGACAAGATTCTCGTCGAGACCATGAAGACGTTCAAGCAGACCAGCGAAATCCCGTCCGGTACAAAAGCCTGAGTTTCGCAAATTACCTGCCATTCGGGGGGCATTCGTTGGTATGGTGTAGTTAGAGGCAACATGCGCAAGCGACCCTCCGAGTCCATTTCGAGTGGTACCGTCTTGGTGCCGGTGCTTGCCGTGCGTGACACGGTGCACTTCCCCGGCAAGGTTGACTCGTTGCTCATCGCTCGAGACGCCTCGCTCGCTGCGCTTCGCTACGCACTCAAGGGTGATCGCCTCGTCCTGGCGGTGAGCCAGCGAGATATGTCGGTCGACGAACCCACCGCCAGCGACTTGCACCGAGTAGGCACGCTCGCAAAGGTTCTGCAAACCCTCCCGTTGCCCGATGGAACCATGCGCGGCACGATTCGCGGAGAAGATCGCGGCCGTGTCCTACGCTACCGCACTAAAGGCAATATGCTCTTTGCCGAGGTCGAACTCCTCGCAGAGCCACGAACCGAACAAGACCCAATCTCAATCGCTCTGTCTCGCGAATGTGCCGAACTCTTCGCTCGCCTGGTTGAACTGGATCGAAATCTGCCCGACGAGGCCCTCCACTCGTTGTTGCCCCTTTCCGATCCTGGAGCCACCGCCGACGAGATCGCTCATCACCTCAATCTACCGCCGGCTAGCAAGCAGGTCATCTTGGAGGCCCTGGACCCCGTTGACCGGCTGCGACTCGTTCACGCTCAAGCCCACCGCGAACTGGAGATTCTGGAGGCACAAAACGAAATCCGTGCCCGAGTCGACCGAGAGTTGGACACCTCGCGACGAGAGTTCCTCCTACGAGAACAGTTGCGAGCGCTACAGGCAGAGTTGGGCGAGGTCGACCCTTGGCAACAGGAGATGGACATCCTGGCCGACAAAATCGTGCAGGCGAACCTTCCCCCTGAAGTCTCTGCACGAGCCAACCTTGAACTTGACCGCCTTCGACGACTATCGTTTGTCTCGCCCGAAGCGGCGCTCAGTCGCACCTATCTCGACTGGCTTTTGTCCGTCCCGTGGTCGAAAAAGAGTAGCACCCGAATGAGCCTGCACGAGGCCAAGCGAATCTTGGACCGCGACCACTATGGCTTGGATGCCCCCAAGGACCGCATTCTCGACTTCCTCGCCGTACAAAAGATTTCCAAGTCATTACGCGGCCCGATACTCTGCTTCTTAGGCCCATCGGGCGTCGGCAAAACGAGCCTCGCTCGTTCCATCGCCAAGTCGTTGGGAAGAAGGTTCGTGTCAGTCTCCCTTGGAGGCTTGAAGGACGAGTCAGAAATTCGAGGCCATCGCCGAACTTACGTTGGCGCGATGCCTGGCCGACTGGGCCAAGGCCTCCAGCAAGCCGGGGTGTCCAACCCGGTCATTCTGCTCGACGAGATCGACAAGATGGGTTCAGACTTCCGGGGCGACCCCGCGGCAGCCTTGCTTGAAGCGCTGGACCCCGCACAGAATCATCGGTTCCAGGACCATTTCTTGGAGTTGCCGGTCAACCTGTCCGACGCCTTTTTCATTGCCACTGCCAACTCAATCCACCTGTTGCCCACGGCGTTGCGAGACCGCTTGGAAATCGTCGAGTTTCATGCCTACACCGATGAGGAGAAACTGAGCATCGCCAGAGAGCACCTTATCCCGCGCCTTGGTCAGGCGCATGGACTAGAAGATCTGAGCATCCCCGCAGAAACCCTTCGTGCAATCGTGTCCCACTACACTCAGGAGGCTGGAGTCCGAGGCTTGACCCGAGCACTGGAGACGTTGTGTCGAAAGGCTGTTCGTTCTCTGGCTGAAGGGATGTCCGTTCCGAAAGACCATTGGAGTCTTGACAACCTCAGCCTTCTGCTCGGTTCACCGACCAACGACTTTGCGCAGAGGACCAGTCAGGTCGGCTTAGCCCACGGCCTCGTCGTCTCCGAGTTGGGAGGGGACACGATCGAAGTTGAAGTCGCTCTCCTTGAGCCGATTGGAGCAGAGCCTGAGGTTAGGCTGACTGGCAACTTGGGCGATGTTTTTCGAGAGTCGGCCCAAGCCGCTTTGACGTTCATTCGATCTCACCTTCGAGTTGACCTGAAGCGGGACGTTCATATCCACCTTCCGCGCGGTGGCATTCCAAAGGACGGGCCCAGTGCTGGCGTGACCTTGGCCGTCGCCCTTGCCTCCTCCGTGCTGGATCGCCCGGTGCGCTCGGACGTGATGATGTCGGGGGAAATCAGTCTAAGGGGCAGGGTTCTCCCGGTCGGTGGCATTCGCGACAAACTCGTCGCAGCCGCTAGGTCAGGGGCAACCACCGTGATCCTGCCGGAAGGCAACCGCGCTGACGTCGAACAGTGCCCAGCCTCGCTCCGAGTCCGGCTGAACTTGGTGTTCATCAGCAACGCCTCTCAGGCGCTTGATGTGGCCCTTGTGCCTCGCGTCGTTGCCTAGCGTGTTCGGTGGTCCTTCTGGAACTTGACGTGCCCGTCAAGGAACAGCCGATTTCGCCCGTCAAAGTGAGCGGTCTTCCCCTTCAGGTTCGCGGGTACCGCAGCGATGGTGTTGGGAAAGTAAGGTTCTGTCACTAACTCAACATCAGCAACCCCTTCCGGATTACCCACGGTCGGATTCCCCGAAACGGCCAAATCGCTGACCGCTTGGTCAAAGGTCTTCCCCCAGAAGTTGTCCAAGGGGATGACTGCATCAATGCGGTCGAATCTCCACATCCAATAGGTAGCCAAATGGCCTTCTTCGTCCGCTTGCTCTACTCTCACGTTTCCTGCGAAGCGTGAGCGAACGCTGGGACAATCCAAGTGCTTGGCTCCATAACTTTCCAAGAACTCCAGGACCCATCCGGTTCGTGGGTCCGAGGCGGGCCAGTCATTCCACGGCTTGTATCCCAACTCTTCCTTGATGTCGCGCCGATCAGGCATGCGATCATCGTTATCGGTGACGTACATGCCAAAAGAGATCCCAACCTGACGCAGGTTCGAGTTACAGGTCGCCTTTCGCGCGCTTTCCTTGGCTTGCGTAAACACCGGAAAAAGAATGGCCGCCAAAATCGCAATGATTGCAATGACGACCAACAATTCGATCAGCGTAAACGCGCGCCGAGGCGACCTCATATTGTCTACCATACTACCCCAGGGTATGTTATTTGCTCACTCTCCGCAAATACTTATCCCGTAGTGCCGTATGCTTACTGACCAGTTCCGCGGGCTTTCCGTTCACGAACGCAAATCGGACGTTTGAAGTCGGCTCAAACGGATCGCCAGCGACAGCAATGAAGTTGGCAGGCATTCCCTCGCGAATCGAACCCAACGCCCCATCCACGCCGAAGGTCGTCGCCGCATCCAAGGTGAGCGCCCGAAGCGCTTGTTCCCAAGTGAGTCCGTAGGCCATGTGCGCCCCGACTCGGAACGGCAATGACATCGCCTCCGAGTTTCCACCAGAGGTGAAGCAGAACTTGACCCCGGCTTTGGCCAACAAGTAGGGCTGAACGTACGGCGTGTCGTACGGATCCCAATCGTTCACCGTGTTGTTCGCGGAGAGTGTGCTTCTTCCGGCGGGATTGATAATCACGGGGACCTTCTCCTTTGCCAGAAAGTCGGCCACTCGCCACGCATCGTCGGCCCCTTCGAGGGCAAACTTGAACCCGTTCTTTTGTCCAAAGGCGACCGCGTTTCGAATCGACTCCGCATTTCGTACACGGAGAACCACCAACTTCTTGCCTTCCACATAGGGGATCATCGCTTCCATGCGAAGATCCACTGGGAAGCGCGGCCCCTTTGCGTATTCGCGGACGGAATCGATGTACTTCTGCAGATCGGAGGTTCGGGCTTGGTCCCCTCCCCCCCCTTCCCCCCCCCCTTGGCCCGCCATGTCGTCATGGTCGTGCCCGTCCTCATGATCATGGTCCGTCGGCGGCGCTAACCGCCCATCAAGCCAGGGCAGCCCGATCGCCGCCCAGTCGCCTGCGCCACAACACATATTCTCAATCCCAAAGCCCCCGGTTTGAAGTCCCATCGGGAAGTTGATATTCAGTGCCACCTTCGCAGTTTGGGTCTGTTCTTCCGTCGTATATCCCGTATGATGGATGAGGGCACCTTGACCACTTACGATTCCTGAGGTCGGACGCGTGAACGAGTGGGTTACCCCATTCCAGAGCGCGGTGCCCATGTAGGCGTTTTCAACGAACAGGGCTTTCGAACCGTCAAGATCGGGCTGAAAGTCCCCCATTTCGTTGTTGTCGTTCATCGTGTTTAGCCCACTCACTTCCGTGAGGCCAATCGTGTTGGCACCGTCAATGAATCCGGGCATGACCTTAAGGCCTCGTCCACTGATCACCTTGTATCCGCGTGGCACCTTAAGCCGTTGCCCGACCCCAGTGATCTTTCCATCGCTGACGAGGATGGTCGAGTCTTCGATGGGTTCCGATGAAACGGGGTAAGCAGTTGCACCAACGATCGCGTAGCCTTTGGCGGCCGGGAGCAGCTTCTGAACTTCATAAGTGATCGGGTCCAGTTCTGACTTCACCTGTGAAAGGCCGTCAATGCCGAATGCGTCTCGGCGCTCAAACAACAACTCGCCGTCAACGAACGTCATCATCGGTTTCGAACGGACGCTCAGCGGATGGCCGCGCCAGAGGCATAGGTCGGCGTCCTTGCCGACTTCAATGCTCCCCACTCTTGCATCAACTCCAATCTGTCTGGCCGGGTTGATGGTAAGCATCGCTAGGGCTTGGGCCTCGGTGACCCCTCCATAGTGCATGGTTCGGGCTGCATCCAAATTGAGCGCAGTGGTCCCACCCAAGCCACTGACTCCTGCGAGTTGACAAATCGCGGCATTGAATGGAATCGCATCGTAGGCTTCAATCTTGAACGCCCAGTTGTCCATGAACATGCCCGCGCCCACTCCGGCTTTCGCCATCTCCGGCGCAATCTTATAGGCCTCCAATGCGTGTTGAAGCGTCCCTAACTTGAATCCAAACTCTTGGCTGAGCCGGACCATCATGAGCATTTCATCGGCTCGATACGAGTGGCACTGCACCCAAACTTTGCCTTCGAGCACGTCAGCAAGCGTTTCAAGGCGAACATCCTTCGGCACATTCTCGCCACGATTTCGTCGCTGTCGATATTCCTTGGCAGCCTGAAACGCCCTTCGGTAGCCCGCTTCGACACCCATCCTCGTTCGGGGGTATTGGGTTTGCGTCGTGGAATTCTTGTTCGTCACGTTCTCGCCCAGCGCAAACTTGATCTGACGAGGTGCCCCGGGGAAAATCGCCTCTTTGACAGTCTTGCGATACTTGTACTTGGCGACGAGGCTCTCGCCGCCAACTTGGTTGGCGCTCCCGTGAAGAAAGAGTCCGCTGGTGTGTCCGCTCGCCAGAGCCTGCCACCAGGCCTTCGCATCTGGGTTCAGGACATCCACAACTCTGGCCTCCGCGGTGATGGCCTCCGCACCTTCGTTGACGCCCTCAATGCCACGATGTGTGTGCGTGTCGACGATTCCCGGCATGAGCGCCATTCCAGTGGCGTCAATGGTCGGGACACCAGATGGCGCGGCCAGCGAAGATCCAATGGCAGCGATCTTGCCTTTCTGTACCAAAACGTCGCCCTTAGCGATCACGCCCTTTGTAATGGTAAAGATGCGTGCACCTTTGATCAAGACGTCGCCGCTCACCTTCGTCTTCGGCACACGATGGGCCTGCAACTCAATCGGCTGGTTTTGGGTGAGTCCGCTCGTCGAGACCAAGGCAACAATTATCAGAGTTCCTAACTTCACTTTCCTTCCACCTCCACTTTGGTGCCCCGAAGCATCACCCACTTCACCTTTGTTGTTGCGACGGCAAAGTCGCCGTCCATGACCACAAAATTCGCTCGCTTGCCAGCAGTAATCGAGCCCACCTCGTCATAGATTCCCAAAATCTTGGCCGTAGAACTGGTCAATGCCTGAAGAGCAATCGTTCGATGGAGTCCCCAGCCAATGTGCTTCCGTACAAGTTCCAAGAAGTTGTCGTTCTCACGGTCAGCATAGAATCCAAAGTTGACTCCAGATGTAGCCAGGCGCTGGGCATAGGCTGCATCCGCAAGCCACGTCTCCCGCCGCTCCTGACGAACCTCCAAAGGCACGTCGCTTTGCGCATTGGGATCGGCGGAAGGCTCAGTCCCTGCATCAAGATTGAGCAAAACGGCAATTCCCTTTGCTTTCAGTTCGTCGGCGGACTTCCATGCCTCTCGACCGCCCACGATAACCGGTTTCAGATTGGTCTGTTCAGAAAGGGTTAGCGCTCTAAAAATCTCCCGCTCCGTTGAGGCTGAGAACGCGACATGGGTTTTTCCGGTAACCGCCGGGTTGAGTGCCTTCAGTTCCGCGTCGTCGCCTGGACTTGTGGCATCCCAGAGTACTTGGCGCATGACGGCAATACGGCCCATGAGACTCGTCGGATAGTTGGACCCGGTCTGGGCTGTACCGCCTCCCCCGCCGCCACCAAATCCTCCTCCGCCACCAAAAGCCATCGTTTGCATGGCTTCCTTTTTGATCAGGCCGTCCTTCTCAAGGTCGAATATTGCGCTCCAGCCGCCGAACTGACCACGACCACTTGCTGCGTGGATGGTCGTCACCCCGTTGGCGAAGTAGTCCTTCCCGAAGGTCTCAGAGTCTATCAGGGCAGAGGCGTCGGTGCTTGCGAACACCCCCCGCCGGTTGCCCCGCCAAAACTCCACGGGCACGCTATCGCGATAGTTGGGACCTGTTATTGCTGGACCCTGCTCGGGCGATTTGAGCCCGTTACGACTGAACCCATCGATGAATCCCGGGTAAATCGTCAAGCCCGCACAATCCACGTGGGTTCCGGTGATGCCCGCAGGCGTGCCTTCCATAACGGACTTTATCTTTCCGTCGAGAACGACGATGGAACCCTTCTCAATGACTTGGCCGTCGCCGATTTCAATCCGGGCGTTGACGAGCGTCCAAGAGCGATCTTGAGCCTGAGCGGAGCCCAGAAAGGCGAGGACTAACAAGGAAGAAGCAAGCGATCGTTTCAAGAACAAACCTCCAACGTAAGCCTGTATTATACGTGGGCTAGAAAGCGCAGCGACGATCCAAGTTCCTCCGCTTATTCGAACCGCCTACTACATCCATACAGAGCGGTCAACGGCGAGGATCAAGAACAATATCGCCAAGTACAGCATCGAATACTTGTACATAGACACTGCCGTAGGGCGGTCAGTAGTCCGATAGAGTTGGATGTATCGGACAAACAGGAAGATGTTCAGCAGGATCGCCGCACCCATATAAGTCCATCCGACGTTGGGCTGGAGAAACGGTAGCGTCGATACGATTGCCGTCAACACCGCGTAAAGCCCAATCTGAATCACGGTGGCCCGCTCCCCATGGACCACCGGCAGCATCGGAACACCAGCCTCGGCATAGTCATCCTTGATAAGCAGCGCCAGAGCCCAGAAGTGCACTGGCGTCCAGACGAAAATGATGCCGAACAGAATCCACGCAAGCGGCGAGAGCTCATTGGTCGCTGCGGCCCAACCCACCAAGGGTGGGAAGGCACCCGCGGCACCCCCAATCACGATGTTGTGCCAAGTGCGCCGCTTCAATAGCAGCGTATAAATGACGACGTAAAATGCCAGCCCGGCAAGCGAGAGCATTGCTGCCAGCAGGTTGGCCCCGAACCACAAAATGGCAAATGAAATGATCGCAAGTGTGAATCCAAAGAACAAGGCGTTGGTTGACGATATGTTCTGCGTAACCGTAGGGCGCTTGGCCGTGCGCTTCATTGTGCCGTCAATGTCCCGATCAATCACCATATTGATCGCGTTAGCAGCCCCTGCCGAAAGGTAGCCGCCGATCGTAACCGACAGGAACAGGGTTAAGCCTGGCCACCCGCCGCTTGCGGCGAACATGGCCGTAAGGGTGGTGAATAAGAGTAGCGAGATGACCCGAGGTTTGGTTAGAACGATGTACTCACCGATGACCTGCTTCACGGTTCGCGGTTCAATGGGTTCGGCACGTTCACTGAGGGCGGCCTCGGCTCGTGGGACTTCCTCTGCCAGAGCGAACGCCGATACCATTACCAAGGCGATCCAAAGCAGGTCTGCCACAAACAGGTGGACGAGTTGCATCGCAATCGGTGCCTTTAGCGCCAAGTTGAGCAGGCCGATCGCAAGTTCAAAAAGGAACAGACCCGCCACGACTTGGCTCCACTTTTTCACCTGCGGCGACGGTCGCAAGTGGCTGAGCAATCCGGACAGCAACACTAGATACACGCCTACTGACATGGCAATCAGCGGGTGATACATCCGGAGTCGGATGAGAAAATGTGCCGTGGGTGATAGCGACTGATTGATCGCATCGGCATGCGTACCAGTCACGGGGAAAACGGTATCGCCGAGGGCAGTGACGGCTCCACTTGCTCCCAGAAGCATGAGGCTTACGAAGCCGAGCGCAATTGCCCATCCAACTGCACCCTGTCCTTTCCAGTTAATCCTTTTCGTGCCAGAAGCCCAGACGGCCGTGGCTGCTACCGAACCCAACAAGAAGAACGTGTTCACCAAGTGAACCGACATTGCGATCGCACGTGCCATCGAGGTGTCACCGGCAACCCAACCTTTCTTCACCAAAACGGCGCCGATCAGCGCCTCGAAGATGGTAAATAGCAAGGTAAACGAGGCCGCCTTTCGAACCGGATGTCCCTTCTCGAAAAGCCGGATTCCCAGAACGAAGATGAGAGCAGCCCAAATGCCGTAAATCGCTGTCGACAGTCGGTGTGTAAACTCAATCGTGCGTTCCGCACTGTGGCCAAATGGGTTAAATGTGCCGTGACAATCAGGCCAGTGGTTGCCACATCCGTCGCCTGACATGCTCGCCCGAACAAACGCCCCAAAAGCAATCACAGGTAGTGAATAGAGCAGGAGCCCCCACACCAGTTTGGCGTATCGTTCACGGGAAGGCACGTTGGCTTAGATTTTACCTCGCTCGCACCGTCCTGCTCAGGGGCAATCCACTTATTGCTTAAGTCGCAACGTAGATGATCCGCGCCCCAGTCAACGGCTTCGTCACCAATCGAGCGGAAGGGTGTGCGCGGTCACTTCGGCAGCTGAAGACTCACTCTACTTCAGGCCCACAATCTTGTCTGCCGTATCCAATTTCGCGAGCGATCCGGACTTGGCTGCAAGCCCCCAGGCTTGGATTTTCGGCCACTGCTTGATGATTCGAGCGGCGTCCGAAAAGAGCTCAGCCGGATTACCACTTTGGCGAATGTAGATTGCCTTGACCTTATTCTCTATAAGTGCACGATGTTCCGAATCGCGGCGTCTCTTGTTGTGGTCTCTGCTAACTACAACCCATCCCTGTTTTCCTGCCTCTGGAAGCCATTGGGTGTCTCTTGCGCTTTCAGCGAACACATCACGAAGCGCTATCAAATTGTGGTCATGCACCAACTCCCGCAATGCGCGGACGATACGAGGCGAAATGTCGTTGTCGAAGAGGAACGTCGTCATCCCACATTAAGCGGCCGTGTCCGTCAAGGCGTCGCCCTTGACTAGGCCAAGTTCGTACTCAACTGACTCCCTAACCGCCTTCGGGCTGATGTCATACCACCAAGCTACCTCTTCCACGGGCGCGCCGCCATTTACTGCTTGAAATAAGAGAAACGTGTGCGCCCCAGATATGTCTTCGATGGGCTTGCCAAATGCGCGGTCTGGGTGAAGAACAACAGCCTTGTCTGGCCCCAAAGGCCTCCACTCACTCGTTAGATCGCCACTGTGGACGAGTTGGTGGCCGATATCGTCAAAGAAGGCCTTCTGTTGGCCGCTCAGTGCGTGCTCCCAATTGTCTCCTTCTTGGACTAGAAGAGCTTTGCCGTCCGTTGCAAATCGCTTCGTTGCCAGGGGGTATTGGGTTGCCCACACTTGCCTGTACTTAGCCGATACATCTCGAATCTCGTTGAGGGGCACGCCGCCGCTCCGGAACCCTCGGACATACATCAGTTCCACAAGATCGCCAAACGTGAGGGATGTCTCGTCTGCTCGTTCCAGAATTGGTGCGTATTCCTTTGCACCTCCCCGAAGTTCTTCAACATAGCCCTCCACCCATCGCGCGAGCGTGCGACGCGGCGTCTTCAGGAGTCGTGCCGCCTCCACCAATGAGTAGAGACCGACACCAAGGGAGTCGGATTTCATCGATTCTATTGTACTATGGTCGGAAATATCGCGAGTTCTGAATCGTATCACCCATGAAAATCGAACTAAAGGAGAGCTCCATCTGGGAACTGGTCAACAGCTTCGTCACTTTGCCGAAGGAGGAGTTCACAGTCACAGCTGCTCCGGAACACGGAAAGTTTGCCTACCCTCACACCAAGTTTCTTCAAATTCTTGGTTGACAAAATCGCGTCCCAGCGCTTAATTGGTAAGAACCGAAAAAAAGGAAACGCGGTCAGTAGCCTGCCAACCGTTATGTGAATCCCTCAACGCCGTTTTGAACCTAAACTGGTCTTGAAGTCTTAAAACACGATGTGAAATGATGATACGAGGAACCTAAATTGAACCTGAAAATCTGGACAAAATCGGCCCGATTTAGGTTCAAGGAACATAACAAGAACCTTCGAGCGGGTCAACCCCGAAGGCGAGGCACTCGAACTACCTGACGAGTGTGCTACCCTAACCTCGTGAGCGAAAACGGCTGGAACGAGATCGTCGTTAACATCAAAGAGCGGGCACAGACAATGCACCTCGCGAGAGAGCAGGGTTTGACCAAAACGAGGCTGGTCATTCAAACCTCGGCTAAGTGCATCCGCCACGTCCATCGGCACCAGTTCGATGAGGCGGCTCGGCTACTTTCCGAAGCAAAGGCGCTGGCAGAGGAAGCAAGAGAACAACTGCGTCCATTTGGCGAACTGTTCTATGCGGGGTATTTGCACGACTCCGAAAAGGAACTCGTGGAAGCCGCAGCAGTACTTGCCATCGTACACGGAACGCCATTTCCCGGTCCGAACGATCTGGGGGTAATGATCATGAGCTACCTGAACGGGATGGGCGAAGCAGCGTCCGAGTGCCGAAGATTTGCTCTTGATGAGATGCGAAAGGGGCGGGGCAACGGAGCCGAACGTATTGCCGGCCTCGTGGAGGGCAGTTACGGCGAGCTCCTCACGTTCGACTACTCCGGCTCGATGACAGGTGGACTTCGGCGGGCGCGCCATGAGTTGAGAGGGGTCATT
>CALMEF010000084.1 GCA_937862825.1 uncultured Armatimonadota bacterium | reverse complement strand
CGAATTACTTGAACGGGATTGGAAACGGTGATGACTCTAACTTCATTGCGGGTTTCCGCGGTCAGTGGGGGAGGCAAAACGTGTCGAAGGTAGGGTCGACCTTCGAAACTCTGACTAAGGAGATGTGTGAATAAGCCCAGTGTGGAAAGTATCACCGTTGTATCAGGCAGACGTCCGGACAGCCGCTTCATTACGATTGAAAGGTATCGGCAAGTTTCCGTTTGCACCTTCCTCTGCGCCTTGACCCGCACCATCGAAATGTGCCAACATATTAGTCCCGCGCAGCACTGTGTGGAGGTTTTGCCATGTACGCGATTGTAAAGACAGGTGGAAAGCAGTTTCGAGCCGAAAAGGATGCGATGCTGATCGTTGAGAAACTGGACGGCGAGCCAGGCACAAAGGTTGACCTCGGTGAGGTCGTTTTGGTCGCGAACGGCGACAAGGTGACGGTAGGCAGCCCGTTCGTCAAGGGTGCCAAGGTCAAGGCTGAGATCGTCCGACAATCCAAGTCGAAGAAGATCAACGCGTTCAACTATAAGGCGAAGAAGAACGAGCGCAAGCGCTGGGGCCACCGACAACCCCAAACAACCCTCCGAGTGACGGATATCATCGGCGGCTGAGGAAAGTTTTATGGCACATAAAAAAGGACAAGGTTCATCTCGTAACGGTCGCGATTCGAATAGCAAGCGACTCGGCGTCAAGAAGTACGGCGGCGAAGTCGTCAAGGCGGGCCACATCCTCGTTCGACAGCGAGGCACCCAGTTTTATCCCGGCGTCAACGTTGGTATGGGCAACGACCACACGCTCTACTCGCTCGTTCCTGGCCAAGTGAAGTTCGAAGGGCCGAAGGATAAGCGCCGCGTCAGCGTCTACGCTTAAGTTTTCATCTCATTCCTTGGCTCCGCAAGTTGATCTTGCGGAGCCTTTTTTTGTGCGCCAACGCCAGCACCACGAAACCTTTTGGGATTGAGGCTTCGTAGGGTTTCCAGATATGAGTCGCCTCGCCCTCCTCAGCCTCGCCCTAATCATGACGTCTTCTGCATACGCGCAGCGAACCATTGGAGGGGTGCGTACGGATCGAGCGCCAACCATTGATGGCGACTTGTCTGATCCGGCCTGGCAACAAGCACCAAAGGCCGACAAGTTCGTGGATCCGTTTACCGGAAAAGAGGTGGAGGATCAGACGACTGCCTGGATTGCCTATGATGACAAGGCAATCTACATTGCGTTTCACTGTCTGGCCAAAGATGTCGAAGGTTTGATAGGGAAGGAGATTAGGCCGGGCGCAGCCTTTGATGGAGAAGATTTTGTTGCGGTTCGATTGGACCCGTTTGGCCTTGGACGCATTGAGGAAATGACGCGATTCCAGGTGAACTTGCTCGGCACGCAGAACTTCATCTCAGGCGTCGGTCGCGCAGGCAAAGCGGAGTGGCGCGGCGAATGGAAGTCGGTTGCCAAAAAGGTTGCCGATGGCTATGTGGTCGAGATTGAAATCCCCTGGGCTGCTCTCGATTATCCGGGCGGCCCCAACAAAACCATGGCGGTGAACTTTGTCCGCTGGCATCCCAAAGAAGGTCGAAGGTCGCTTTGGAGCAACGCAACGGCACAGGAACTTGCGGAACTGCAGGGGCGCTGGCTTGAGGTCAATCCTCCGAAGCGGTCGGCTCCAAGACCCAAAGCGCTGGTCTATGGGCTTGGGGAGGTTAACGAGGACCGGATCACGCTTGATGCGGGTCTTGATCTACGCTACCAGCCAACGAGCCAAATCACCTTGGTCGGAAGTGCCAACCCAGACTTCAAAAACGTTGAGCAGTCGATTGAGCGGTTGCAGTTCGCTCGAACCTAGCGGTTCTTTGAAGATGCCCGCCCGTTCTTCGCAGAAGGATCCTCGTTCTTCCGTCCGACATCGGAGTTTGGAATTGGTCGAGTGTTTTACAGTCGCAGGATCCGCGACTTTGATTTCGGTGCCAAGGCCTATGGCAAGATTGAGAACCTCGTGAACTTCGGTGCGCTGGCAACAACGGGCAAGGGCCGGAACGCTGGCATGGTTCGCTTGTCGCACGACTTTGGGTCGCAGGGCAGCGTCGGCGCTTTCGCCATCGGCGATGATACGACTGGGCGGGAGAACCAGGTTCTTGGAGCCAACTTCAACCATCGCTTTGGCAACTTCGGCGCTTCGGCTGAAACGGCTCACGAGAAGGACTCCAGTTATCAGGCACAGGCCAGCGGTGCCGAGGTTTGGTATCAAATCCCCAGGTTGTTTTCGATGGTTCGCTTCAACGCAATCGGCCCGAACTTCAACCCGTCGCTGGGTCTGACCGGGTTCAATGATCGCCGCGGATTCTACTCATACACCGAGTTTGCCGACCAGCCCACGAAGGGTCCGTTTACTCGGATGGCAGCGGAACTCTATGCGGACCGATACGACCATTTCGACGGTCGCACCCACAGCCACGGCTATGATGCGACGATTCGGGCCTTGCACAAGTCCGACGTGGATGGAAGGATCTCGTTCGAAGACCGCGTCTTTGAGGGCGGCCGCGACCGAGTGGTGACCTTGGGAGCGATTTCCGGATTCACAAACCGCTTCCAGAGGTACAGCATCACTCACCAAAATGGGATTCGAAACGATCTTCCATTCCGGTTCACCACCGTGGATGGAACCCAGCGACTCTTTAGGAAACTGGACGTCGGAGTAGGTTTCTCGCGGTTGAGTTATCAGGGGCACAGTGACCAAGCGTTCTTAACGGCTGGTTGGGAGTTCGATGCCCGGCAGTCCATTGGCGCTCGCCTGGTTAAGGAAGGTCGAGACACGAACTTCTACATGGCTTACCGAAGTTCAGGATTGGCCGGCAACGAGTTCTTTGTTATTGCCGGTGATCCAAATGCGAAGAAATGGGAACCGCGATTGACGATCAAAGTGGTCATGCCGTTCGATGTCTGAGCCTCAAGGTAACCTGCGACGAATGCGAAGACTTGCCACTGTCCTTGCCCTTGCCACTGCGGTTTCTGCTGTTGCCCAGACGAAGTATGGAAACACCGATGCGATTACTCAGGCGCGGCTCAAAGCTCACCTTGAGTTTGTTGCTCATGATCTGCTTGAAGGACGAGGGACGCCGTCGCGCGGACTTGATCTTGCCTGTGAATATGTCGCAACCCAACTGAAACTTTGGGGAGCCAAGGCAGCAGGCGACAACGTGACGTTTTTCCAGAAGTTCGAGATTCCAGGCAGCCCAGCGGACAACAAGCAGTACACACAGAACGTCGTCGCAATCATTCCCGGTTCTGATCCGGTGTTGAGCAAAGAGTACGTGGCCATTGGCGCGCACATTGACCACGTTGGAATGGGTCAGGGAAGCGGCGATCAGATCTTCAATGGGGCGGACGACGATGGTTCGGGAACCGTTGCCATGTTGGAGATGGCCCACGCCTTTCTTACCGGCACCTCCAAGACCAAACGCTCAATTCTCTTTGTTTGGCATGCGGGAGAGGAGCGTGGACTTTGGGGTTCGGCTCATTACGCGAACAACCCAACTGTGCCCATCAACAGCATCATCGCGCAACTGAATATTGACATGATCGGCCGCTCCCGCCCGGTTGGGGATAACAAGGATTCCAACAAGATGCTGACTGGGCCAGATTCGATCTACGTTGTGGGTTCAAATCGCCTATCAACCGAACTTGGCAAAGTTCTGGGAGATGTCAATCGGGGTCTCTACAACTTGAAGTACGACTACCACTACGACGAGCCGAACGATCCCGAGAACATCTACATGCGGAGCGATCATTACAACTACGCGGTGAAGGGAATCCCGATTGCGTTCTGGTTCGACGGGGTTCACGAGGACTACCACCAAGTGAGCGACCATGTGGATCGGATCGACTTCCGCAAGTTAGAGCGAGTTTCGAGGACGATCTTTGCCTCGGCTCACTTCTTGGCGAATCGGACGACTCGCCCCAAGGTTGACGAGAAATGAGACTGGTTGGTCTCTGGCTTCTTGCTCTCTCGGCTGCGGCGATTGGACAGTATCCGGGCGCCCAGCCTGTTCCACGGCAGTGGAAAGTAGGATTCGATTCGATTCGAGAAGCGGATGCTCGGGAGTTGGTCGGCATTTTGGCTGGGCCAGACTTCCAAGGCAGGTCACCGCGCTCTTTTGGATATGCAGCCGCGGCCGGTTTTGTCGCTTCAAAGTTGAGGGAACTGGGGCTGAAGCCTGGTGGTGACGATGGGTCGTTCTTCAATCATTTCACTCTAGTTGAGTCCACCCTTGACCCTGCTGGAACCAAGCTGACATTGCCGACGGGAAAGACTTTCACGTGGGGTACCGAATTTCGATGCGGTGCACCAAACGCGGCAAAGGGCGAGGTGAGTGTTGCCTACGTGTGCATTCCTGAAGGTTCTGATCCCAGTAAGTTAGATTTGGGGCAACTGAAGGGGAAGTGGTTGGTTACCGACGTTCACGCCAGCCATCGACCGTTTTGGCAGAAGGTCCAGCAGAACAAGCGCTTCTATGGGTATTTGGGATTTGTCTCGGTTTCCGCAGAGCCGTTAGAACGCGTTTCCAATCCGGGGCGCATCAACGTCGTGAAGGATACGGCTGATCCACGTATCACTCCGATTTCCTCGCTTTCCATCACCAAGGCCATTGCCGATGAGATCGCTACATCATCTGGGGCGAGCAACTATCTGTCCGCTTCACGGACATCCGCTTCCATTGAAGTGGCGAAACCGTGCCAAGTGGAGACGGCAGTGACCTTGGGTGCCGAGTTGCGCTCGGCAAATGTGGTGGCAATTTTGGAGGGCTCCGATCCTTCGTTGCGAGGTGAGTACGTGCTCTATGGTTCGCACTTGGACCACATGGGTGTTCGGGGTGGGCAGACCTATTGGGGTGCTGACGACAACGCGTCCGGGTGCACGGCCAATCTGATGATGGCTCGGGCCTTTGTTCGAAATACGGTGAAGCCGCGCAGGTCGGTGATCTTCGCTTTCTACTCCCTGGAGGAAGAGGGGACGCACGGGTCTTGGGCAATGATGAGCCGACCGCCCGTTCCTGCCGACAAGATTGTCGCCAACATCAACATGGACATGTTGGGGCGCAACGAAGAAGGGCGCGGCGAAGATCCGACGAAGAATACCAAGATGGTGTATCCAGGCAGCGTCAAGTTGAACTCGATGGACTTCTACAACCTTCTCGTTCGGATGAACTCGCATGTGGGTTTGGAGTTGCGAGATGACAAGGAAGATCGAACCGACCGCTCCGACACGCGCAACACGGTCGTTTTTGGCATTCCGACCTTGAAGGTCTTCACGGGTGAGCATCCCGACTATCACCGTCCTGGAGACACGCCGGATAAGATCAACTATCCCAAGTTGACCAACATTGCGAAGTGGTTGTACTTGACTGGTCAAGAGTTGGCTAGCCAAGAGGCTCGGCCCCGGTTTGAACCGAGGCCTTGGGGCGGTTAATCCCTTTGCGACAAGTCGAATCCCGGCTTATCCGCGGATCCACGGGGCCGGGGGCGCGACGGGAATCAACAAGATGTTGAGGTCCAACGGAGTTCCAGAGAGGTGGGAATTGGGTAGGGATGCGGAGGCACCTGCTGAGAAGCGGATTCGTTCTCCAAGGAGACCCGCTGTTATAAAATCAAAGGAAGCATCGCCCCCCAGACCCCTTCTGACGAATAGGTCGGCTCGCACACTGCTCGTGATCTCTACGTCAACCGCTCCGGGCTCGCCCGCTCCAAACATCCCCCACATTCGGTACGTACCTGTTGCCGGCATAGTGAACTCAACGACCGACCAGTTACCATTCACCTGGTAGCCGATGGGTAGCGGCTTGATGAAGACCTGCGAGCCGCTTCTGTAGACCGATGGCGTGAGGATGCCCAGAAGTGGGTCAGACTGGTTGAGTGCTGAATCGCTCCACATGTTCTGGGTGGAATCGCGGTAGACGAAGAGCGGAGTCGCGTTAGTGATTGAGGCCCCATATCTCCAGGGCCCGTGAGGATTCCCGTATTGTGTCGTAAAACTCTTCGTTAGATTCCACTGGTTGGCCTGAACTGCCGAGCCGAGAACCAAGAAGGTGAGTACCGTTGCTCCCTTGATCATAGCGGTAAACATACCTATTCTACGGCCTTACAATCCCCATATTGCGAATAGGTTAATATTGTCTTTATGGTATGTCTCGCCATCGTCGCTGCTTTGGTTCAAGAGCCTTCCATTTGGTACCAAAAGGACTTATCCGGTCGCGTGTTGACGGTTGAAGGACGGTATTTCCTAGCGACGCCACCGGAGCATGTAATCGGCGTTGACGCGCGGTGGCTTGCATGGTCGGCGGATGGTCGCTACCTAGCGATTCAGGGTGTTTTGCCGAAGGCCCGAAAGCAGGGTTGGCTAAGGGAGGTTCTCAATCCGACGTTGGCGACAATGGTTTGGGGCATTTGGGATAGCGAAACCAATCGCTACAAGGAGATCATGCGATCTAACGAAACAGTGGACTTGGGACACTTGTCGCTCGTTGGAAGAAGCGGTGGCGGATTTCTATCGACGCCTAGAGGCGACGTGAGCAGCCTCTACTGGGTCGACGCCATACCGGGGAACCCTCCAAAACTCATCGGCGAAGTACCGTTAGGGTTTGGCATTCTGCCTTCGCCCGTGAAGGACCAGGGGATCATTGTAAATCGAGATCGCACAGAGACCCTTTTGTTGTATCGGTCCGGGTTCGTGCCTGGTCCTAAGCTGCCAAAGGGCAGCATGCTGAATCGCTGGGATGCCGGAGGTTCTAAGTTAACGTTTGGCACCCAAGGAGACCCGCGCGGAAAGACCCTGAAGTTCATTGACCTGGACACGCGCGAGGTTGGCACGTCCAGTAACCTCCAGTTTTGGGAACCAACTTCGTTGCCGGTTTTCTCCCGCGAGATTGGAGAGGAAACTAAGCGCCTGATCCTCTTAGGATTGGACGAAGAGGACACCAAACGGGGCACGTTGCTAGCGGAGGGGGTTGAGTACTCCGTCATGGCAGAAACCCGCGACGCCATAGCCTATGAATCGAACGGGTCGGTCTTTGCGACGTTCATTCGGGAGATTTCAAAGAGTGACTTTGCCAATATGGAAGAACTTGCCGAAGTTCGGCGCACTTTAGAGCAGGCGAATGGGGCAATTGGCATCATTCGTGAACTGGCGAGAGAGGCCGATTGGACACTGGGTCCACCCGATGACGTTATGACTAAGATCGCTGGTGTGGAAGGCGGCCCAGACTTGGCAAGGCAGTTGATGTTGACCTACAAAGGCGAATTGAAGATTCCGCCAGGTTCGCCGAGTGTCGAGTTAGGATACGTGCAAGGTAAGACGGGGCGAGCAGTTATCTACTCGAATGGTTCGGTTAAGTGGCAAAAGGGCTCCCGGTGAGGGGAGCCCAGATTCGTCTCTGCTCAAGCAGTTTTTCGACGGCGAAGGAGGGCCGCTGCTCCGAGACCCAGAGCGGCTATAGTTCCGGGTTCAGGAACTGGTGTGATCAGGTCCTGGATGCCAGGTCCGGAAAGCAAAGCAAGGTCCTGCTGTTGGGTTGCGACGCCGTTTCGGATGTCGGAAAGCCAACCTTCTGCGATGTCAGTGATTCCTGACTGATACTGGTCGTTCTTTACGAAGAGTTTCGATCCTTCGAACTCAACGAGGGTGACGTCGTCATCAAAGGAAAGCTCCCAGACGGCGAGTTGAAATGCGGCAGATCGGTCGTTGCTGCCACCAATCGAGTTGAAGAACGAGCCCCAAAGGGTTTGAAGGCGACTGGTTCGGACTGCATCAAAGTTCACCGGTCCGCTGATTCCGCCATTTGTGGTGGTCGAGCCCAGCAGTGGCGTAACGTTAGGGTGGGCTTGACTGCCCGTGCCAATGGTCTCTCCGATTTCCACGCAGTAAGCCTTGAACAAGGTTGGAACGAGCGTGTCAGTGCCGCCAGTTCGCTGGGCGTCAAATTGCACGGTTTGCTGATCGCGTCCGCCAACATGCCCCGGAAGGTCAGTGGTGAACTTGGCATTTTGGCCAAGGGTGTACTGGTGGTTAGCGACGATATCTCCGGCATGGGCACTGCTGAACATCAGGGCCGCCCCGGCAATGGTGAATAGGGTTCTTTTCATCGGGATTAATCTCCGATGGAAGATCAAGCAATTCCTATACCAAATCTTATTCACAAGCAGAAAAACTGGGCCCCCTTTTGAAGGGAGCCCTGAGGGTTGTTTGAGGGTTTTGAGAGGGGATTACGCCTTTCGTCGGCGCCGGAGAAGCAAGAGCGCTCCGAGTCCGAGTGCGGCAATGGTTCCGGGTTCGGGAACCACAGCGATATCGCGAATTGCGAGGGAGTCTGCCGATTGAGACATTCCGATTGTGCCGACCAAACTGGCAGCGCCGGTGCCCAGATTTACGGTGTAGAACTTCGATTCGAACTCACCGGCAGTCTGGAACGCCGCGAACGCCGTGTTTCTCGAGCCTTCGGTGAGGATGTCGAACCCGGCGAGGGCGGAAACATCAACGCCAAGGAAGCCAACATTGTTTTGGGTTCCGTTGTTGGGTGGGGCTTGGGAGGTCAGCATGTTCGTCACCGAATCGATGTTGTACAGCGTGGTTCCCGTGTTCGGATCAATGTCGTTGTTCGTGTAAGCGGAGCCTACGATGTTGGGGTTGCCACCACCGCTATTGTTCAGCGTTCCGTCAACGAACGTGATGCCGTTTGCGGGGTTGGCTCGCAAGTTCTGGTCTTGATCGCTGGTGATTCGGATGCGGTCCACGGTGGGGTTGAAATCGAATCCGAACTCGACGCCGCTGAGCATGATCGGCATATTGTTTGCCTGGTTAACCAGCGGCCCGACGGCGTTGACCATCAGCGTGTTCGTGTTGACCTTGTACAGGTTGCCGAACGAGCCGAGAGCGAAGATCTCGCCGGTGGCTGGGCGCATGTCGATATTGATGATGGCTTCGTTAGCGGCCATGCCTCGTAAGAAGCCAGCGCTCATCAAGGTGTCTGGCGTTGCCGAGTCAAAAGTGACGAGTTGGTTTCGCGTTGAGAGTCCGTAGACTAACGCGGCCTGAGATTGGCTGGCAACGGCCAGCGAAAGCGCGGTGAGTGCAAGAGTAGCGTGCTTCAGTTTCATGTTTTTCTCCTCTCGGGCATTGCATGTCTGATGCATCCCGGGCATCATTGTCTAACTTGGCACCAGGTTCAAACAAGGTTAGATAACGACTCGTCATCTGCCGTTCACGAACTGTTCAGGTTCCATGAGAGAGCACTGGCACAAATACTTGGTTGACAAAAATCTCTGCCGAGGGATAGTGGATGTGGGCTGTAAAAACTTGTATGATCCTTGCGACATGGGGAAGAGCCGCCTTGTATCTGTTTTTGCTGTTCTAGGGTTCGCCGCGTTTGGATTTGGAGCCAGCCCATGGTTGGCGAAGAGTTACCATCCGGTTTCAGCGAGCACGTCCTATTTCGATGGTATCTCCGGAGCCTCAGTCGCAGGAACGGCACGATTAGGTGGTGTGACGCGCGCCGGTTGGTGGCAGTCCGTGCTGAGTCCGATGAATGACCTTCATCCAGTGGGTGCAGAACGATCCTATGCGCTTAGCCTCCAAGGAGGGCAGCAGGTTGGATATGCGGTTTTTGCCGGGGCTGAGGAAGCGGCCCTTTGGAATGGTACTGCCGGCTCGTTTGTCAATCTCAATCCGGTTGGTTCCACCTCATCGCGAGCCTATGGGGTGGACATGGGGCAGCAGGTTGGGCGAGCACTCCTCGGGTCGGTTCCTGTTGCGGGTATTTGGACAGGAACCGCGGCTTCTTGGACCAGCCTGATGCCAGCGGGGGCAGATCGCTCGGAGGCTTTTGCAGTTCATGCCGGGCAGCAGGTTGGCTGGGCGCGTGTCAACACGACGGTGTCGGCAAGCCTTTGGTCCGGCACTGCGAGTTCGTGGGTGAACCTGAATCCTCCAACCGCCTTACGGTCAGAGGCGCGGGGGATTCATGGCAATCAGCAGGTCGGATTTGCTACCATCGGCTTTGAAGTTCGGGCACAGTTGTGGTCCGGGTCGGCAAGCAGTGTCGTTGACCTGCACCCTGCAGGTGCCTCGCTTTCGCAGGCGTTCGGGGTGAACAACGGCGTTCAGGTTGGTTCGATGACGATCGGAGGTTTTCCGAGGGCATGCCTCTGGAGAGGAACTGCGGCGTCTTGCGAGGATCTGAGCCTTGCCTTGCACCCCAAGTACACGAGCAGTTACGCTCAGGCGGTTTCGCACACGATCAAGGGGACAACCGTGGTCGGCACGGCCTACAACAGTCAAACTTCCCAATGGGAAGCGGTGTCCTGGACGCGCCTCAATCTGCGTTTGGGTGCTCCAAAGCCGTAACCTTGCTTTCAGCGACCATCAGGGTACCGGCCGCAACCAAGGCTGGAAGCATCAGCAAGTTCAGGAGCGGGAACAAGGTGAGAACTCCGCTGACGATAGTGAATGTGAAGGCTTGCCGGCATCGAAAGGCTTCTCCAAGTTGCTTGGCGAACGGTTTGCCCCGCCGAAGAAATGCGCAGGCCGTGTAGTCGTGGAGTCCGAGCAGACCCACGAATGGCACCGCGAGGAGTGGGAGGAAACACCCGAGGACCAACCCGACCATGCCGACGGCGATGGTGAACCCAGTTCGACCGAGGGTATCTACGATGGACGTCATGCATCCCGTTTTTGCGTTAGGAGGATTTGGGTTTGAGAGTTCTTCAACTTCAAGGCTGAGTTTTTCCCAAAGGAGGGAACTGAAGATCCCTGCAACAGCGATGTAGATCATCGAACTTGCGAAAATCGCAATGAACCAAAATCCGTATGTTGCGAATACAGCGGGGAGGCCTCGGTCCTGGAGGAACTTCTCTCCGAATGGCACAATCATCCAGTAGCAGAGAGCGACTGCGGCAAGGTAGATCAAGGCTGCTGCTCCCAGCGGCTTCCAAATGTAGGGCCAGAGTCGGCGCTCCCGAGCGACGAGTTGTGTTCCTCTAAGAATGAATTCCATCGGTTCAGAATCGAATACGGATTACGGGGCAAAAAGGGTGGGGAAGTCGCGCAGAATTTGCCCGAGAACGGCTATACTCCTGAGACTTGATCGCTCGAATTTGGGCAGTCGGGATTTCATTTTTGTTGGACCGGAGTAAATCGATCGTGAGTGGATATAACGCAAGAATCAAGGTAATCGGTGTTGGCGGTGGCGGCTCAAATGCTGTCAATCGCATGGTTGAGGCTGGAATCAGCGGCGTCGAGTTCATTGCAATGAACACTGATGCCCAGGCGCTTGAGTCCAACTTGGCAAGTCGCAAGGTTCAACTTGGGCCGAACAGCACGAGAGGACTTGGTGCTGGCGGTAATCCCGAGAGGGGCAAGGAAGCGGCTGAGGAGAGTCGAAACGAGATCCGAAAGGTTCTTGAAGACTCCGATATGGTTTTCATCACCGCGGGGATGGGTGGTGGCACCGGCACAGGTGCAGCACCAGTTGTTGCCGAACTCGCCCGCGAGATTGGCGCCCTTACCGTGGCGGTCATCACCAAGCCGTTCTACTTTGAAGTTGGTCGTGACAAGAAGGCGAAGATGGGAGCCAACGCGCTGATGGGACGGGTGGACACGCTCATTACCATTCCCAATGATCGGCTTCTCTCGGTTGTTGAGCGAAAGACGTCGCTCAGCGAGTCCTTCCGGGTCGCAGACGATGTGCTTCGACAAGGCGTTCAAGGTATCAGCGACATCATCACCATTCCCGGTCAGATCAACGTGGACTTTGCCGACGTTCGCGCAGTGATGTCGAATGCAGGTCCAGCATTGATGGGCATTGGTTACGGAGTTGGAGATCAGCGTGCGATGCAGGCTGCACAATCTGCGGTACGAAGCCCGCTGATTGAACAAGAAATCAACGGTGCTAGAGGACTGCTGGTCAACGTGACGTCGGGTGAAGACCTGACCCTTGCCGAAGTCGCCGAGGCCATGGAGCACATTCAGAGTTTGTGCAACCAAGAGGAAGCGAACATTTACTTCGGAACTGTGATTGATCCGTCAATGGATGGCCAGGTTCGAATCACGCTGCTCGCCACTGGTTTCGAAGAAGCGCCGGTCATGGCCCAGGTTGAGCCAGCGAAGGCCGTCATTGACGTTACTCGAACCGCTGTTGAGCCTACAGACGCGATCGTCACCAAACTTGACAATCCTCGGCGAATGGTGTTCCCTAACACGTCTCCCACTGATCGTGCCGCTGCTCGATCGGGCGAGGCGGATACGACGCAGGTTTTCGACGAGAGTGAGATCGACATCCCGGCATTCCTACGCGAGAACCGAGGCCGATAAGTTCAATCTGCCCTCCCCGGCTTTGACCGAGGAGGGCATCTTTGCGTTATGGATGACCGAGTGAACTCCGAGGGGATTCCACGTCATCGTCTGCTGTTCGCTTTAACCGACCGTCGTAGCGTCATGACGGCCCGGCGTATTGATTCGTGCATGCTCTGTCGCGACTCGGGAGTCAATGAGGCGGCCCTGTGCAGTAAGTGCTGGTCCCAACTTAATGACGAGGAGTTGGTTGCGGGACTAAGGTGGTTGACCGGGGCTGGGCCTTGATTCTCGTTTGGATTGCGCTCGGATGCGCCCTGCTTTATGGTGCGGTTCGCTTCTTCAACCGGCATAAGGCCGGTATTCACGCGCATTGCGAGTACTGGGTCTTCCTACCGGGAGTAGACGTTCCTGCGCAGGATGTTCTCATGAAGCACCTGCTGACGACTCATGCTCGATACTTTGGAAAGAACGAAGGGCTCGTGTTTTCCGACATTCGGTTTCACATGAGTCTCGTGCTCCGCGAGAAGAACCCCCACGCGTTTCGCCCGGACCTCTTTGAGTCCATGGATGTAACGCCCGAGGTGCTCAAGGGTCTGGGTGCCGCGAGTTCATTTGTTAAGGTTCGGTTCCTTTCCGAGGATGCGCTGTTGAATCGGCGACACTTGCGCTTTCTCGCTTACTTGTCTGCGGCGATGGTGTCCCAAGGGAACGGGTCTGTGGTGTATGACCCGATTTCCATGCAGATTTGGAGTGCAGAGGATTTCATGGGTCGGCTCCTTGCCGATCCAGAAGCGGAGTCAAGTGCCTTCCACGTCGCAGTGAACTGGATACCGGAGCCTGAGGGCTTCAGCATCCGAACGCAGGGTCATCTCAAGGTTGGTGAGCCGGAACTCTTGTCTGGTCCTTTTTCCTCTGACCAGCGCGTCGTGGTTTCGGATGTGGTGCGTGCCGTGTCTGGCGCGATCTGGAACGGGTCAAAGCCCGCATCCGTGAGGGTGGACTGCTGCGAAGACGAGTTTGAAATCCTCTATGAGGAGCCAAAGGCTGGATCGATGACCATGCGAATCCTACGCCGGCAGACGGGTGTTTAGTGGGGGTTCCAAGAGGTGCTTGAGCGTGGTTAATGGCTCTCCCTGAAGTCGCTTCTGGGGCGGTCTTGGAGTTCCGCAATCGAGGCCTTGGGCATCAAGAGCGGCCTTTACCGTCTTCGCTTTTGGGCTAAAAGTGAGGAACTCAGTCAATCCGCGGACGGTTCGATCTGGGAGGACGGCGACGTCGGTGGAGGAGGTCCAGTTACCTGCGACGAAGTCGTCCAGTGATCCTTGGCGATTGACGGCGACTACGAGTCGGGGGATCTCCGCAAGGCGGGCCTTGACGGCTTCGGTCAAACTGCGTCTTGGGTCGCAGACGATCACGGGTTGCTTGGCATAACTTGCGATCGCATGAATGAAACTTGTGGTTTCTTCGTCGTCGAGTTTGGGATAAAACGGAGGCATGGTCACGACCGCCGCGGCACCGTGTCGGGCTGCGTGTTGGGCAAGATCGACCGCCGTGGACGTGCTTAGCGCCGTGACGTTAACAATGAACTCTGCGCCACTGGCTTCTCGAGCGACATTCTCAACGACCGACTTCCGCTCTGAGGGGCTCACAGCAGAGAACTCGCCGCACTCGCCAAGAACAAAGAACCTGGTTTGTTGCTTGGTTCTGTACCACCGAACGAGGCGAGCGAGCCTAACCTCGCTGACGGAAAGGCCATCGTCGGTGAACGGCGTACACAGGGGAACTACGGTTTCCATTCGCGATATCTCCACTTGGATTGTCGGCAGGAACTGTTGTGATTGGAGTCCGCCCCCGCTGATATACTTGGATTTGGCTAAACTAGCGCCGCAATAACGAAAATGCGCTAGGATAAATCGGAGGCTTTTTGATGAAAGGATTTGCTCTCATTTCTCTTTCCCTTGCCAGTCTGAGTGCTCTGGCAAGCGGAAACGTTTATGTGATGTCCAGTGGAAACGACGCATTCGACAATCAACTGATGTCGTCGTTGGCTTCGAACGGCGTCAATGCGACGCTCGGTGTTCGCTTTGGTGACTTGAATGAATCCACGGACCTGACTGGTTTCTCTGCGGTTTATGCTCAGTACAACTACAACTGGAACTTAGATTCTATTACTGCGGCAGCGCAAAACCGATTGATCTCTTTCTTGGGGACCGGTGGCGGGGTTGTCACCAACGAGTGGGTGATGTGGCGGCAGCCCAGCCTCTTGTTGCCTTACATGCCCACGACCTATCAGTCGTATCGGGGTGCCACAGAAGCAACCTTTACCAAGACGACGGCCGACAATCCGACGATCAATGCAGGATTGCCCGATTCGTTCACCTTCTCGCTGACCAATCTCTCTGGTTCAGAGTCACATCTGGTTGCCAAGGAAGGAGCGACGACGTTTTATCGCTCAGATCACGCTGCTGACGCGGCTGGATTGGCTGGTTGGGACGTTGGTGGAGGCCGTGTGTTCAACTTTTCGCCGGTTATGGGCGAGTTAGAAATCGCTGACCCGAACATGTCGCGGTTGCTTGCGAACACTTTGAATGCTGCTGCCGTGCCCGAGCCCGGCGCATTTGCGGCGCTTGGACTTGGCGTGTTGGTGCTTTTGCGCCGGCGCAAGTAAGCAAAGCATCTTCGGCCCCTCCCGGTTTTTGGAGGGGCCTTTTTGATGCCGACAATATTGAAGGGGTAACCTCTGTGATGACGATGAGGGCATTTTGTCGGCAAGTTTTGGGTGTGCTGCTGGTTTGTGCCGTCTCAATCTCGCACGCTGCCACGGTATTCGTGGATGGCACGAAAGTTTGGGTGAACGAGATTTTTGTTGCCTCATTGCCCAGTGCCAGTGCCGCAAAGAACTTCGGTCGAGCAATTGAGCCGTTGCCGAATGGCTCGTCTGCAACGTCAGTCTCCAAGAAGCGTTCTGCCCGAGTCGTCGCACGTGGCAAGACGCTCCTAACGATTAGCAAGGCACTCGCGTCCAACTACGGGACGTCACCCGGCGGACTTGCAAATGATTGGGCAGGTCGGCTGAACCGGGCGCTCAATCAACCCGCACTCAGGCTGGACAAGGCGAACGTGCAGTTGGGGGGAACGGGAAGTGCTGAAGTTGTTTTGGTCGGCCATGCTGCGCGCAAAGCCAAGATTGAGGTTGCCGACGAGCAAGTGGTCAGCGTTGGTCGAACCACGGGAAAACTTCAACTCAAGGCAAAGGGTTATGGGCAGACCACCGTCGTAATCTCTGGGGGTGGCCAGGTTCAATCCCTCCTCGTTAAGGTTTCGCCGCCAGCGGCTTCTTTCCCGCAAAGTGTCAGTGTCCAGGTAACAGGAAATCCGGCTACCGCCGAGACCATTGCAGGTTCGGTTCAGAGCGCGATTTTCACCCAGTTGAAGACCAGGCCGCAGTCAAACGTCCAGGTGATCGCCAGCGAAGTGGGTTCGCTTTGGCCCGATCGTTCCGCAATGGTCCCGGTAAGGGTCCGTGTCACGGCTCCAGATTGCTTGCCCTCAGAAGGGCTTGTCAATGTGAGCGTCGCGAATCGGGCCTACGCTCGAACAGATGAGCAAGAGTTGTGGTACTGCAACGATCCTGAGAACGTCAAGGCACCAGGTCTACTTTTCACCGCGCAACTCGGTCCCGAGAAGCCAGCACGGCTGCTGTATCACCATTACAACGCATCCCCGGGCGGACTATTTATTGAGATTTCGGCTATCAATGATGGGGACAAGCCTGCCCAAGTGGTCCTGATTCCCGGAGATAGCAAGCCTGACAAGAACCCGGTTTTGGCTGGAGCGGATGCTGGTGAGAAGTTCTTGCGCAACTGGTTGCGCGGTTCGGGCGAGATCGTCACGATTCGATCGCGAAGCACGATACCCATCACGTTGCGTCGCATCGCGCCCAAGGAGACGATGAGCGGTCTCTGCTATCTGCGACTCTTAAAGGACGGGCCCAGCGAAGTCTCAGTCGTGGCTCAGGCGAAGGCACCTTTTGGTCTCGATCAGCGCTGGACACTTGCCATGCAGTCCCCTGCGCCCTGGCGGTTCATCGGCGCGCAGAAGATCACCGGTTTGACACCCAGAGTTGACACCTTCAGCAACCACATCTACCCTGACCCTTTCAAGGATCAGGAGGTGAACTACGTAATTGGGGGGCGCCACCCGTTCATTCGTATTGGTGAGAAGGCAATTCCGCGGTTCGATCGTCGGGGCGAGTTGTCGGGCAACTTCGGCGTGGTTTACACCATCAAAGCCGTGGTTGAGAACCCCTATGAATCGTCGGTTGACATGGAGATGATCTTCGAGGCCAGTGCAGGATACAGCGGCGCGTTGTTCGTTGTGAATGGCGAGTTGAAACGGACGCCTTTGATTCAGGCCAAGGCGGAGATTCCTTTCGCTAGGGTTCGATTTGAGCCGGGTGCGGTAAAGGCATTCACCATCTTGACGATTCCATTGAGCGGCAGCAGTTATCCGGCTACGATTACCATGCGACCGGTTGAGGGGTCCCTCAAGGCTCCTGTGGACCGAAGGTAACCTGGTTTCGATGCGCCCATCTGATTCGCTGTCGCGGGACGATCTCTTGCTAATCTGGCGTCACATGTGGCGTATGCGCGCCGCTGAGACCCGGTTGACCCAGTTAAGCCGAGACGGCGTCCTACGCGGTTCTCTGCACCTTGCAGAGGGGCAGGAGGCACTACCTGCAGCTACGGGGCTCGTAATTCGTCAAGTGGACAAGTTGACCGTGACTTATCGTGGTCACGGATACGTGCTTTCCAAAGGATGTGATTTGGTGGGAGTCTTTGGAGAGATTCTTGGGCGCGTGGGCGGATTTGGAAACGGTAAGGGGGGCAAAATGCACCTCACCGACCTGGAGAACGGTTTGCTTGGTGCGAACGGCATTGTCGGGGCCGGTGTTCCGATTGCCGCAGGCGGTGGACTTGCAGCAAAGGTGACTGGTGATGGGAGTATCGCCATGACCGTTTTTGGGGATGGCGCGCTCAACCAGGGCTGTGTGCATGAGGCGTGCAATATCGCGGCGCTCTGGAAGTTACCGCTGATTCTGCTGTGCGAGAACAATTTGTATGCGGAGATGACGTCCTTGGCTCGCAGTTCTGCTGTGACCGACCTGACCCAGCGGATGACTGCCTATGGAATTCCGGCCCTTCGGATTGATGGGAACGATGCGCTGGCCGTCTACGATGCCCTTTGGAATGCGGCTGATGACGCCAGATCTGGGAAGGGGCCGACATTCATCGAAGCCATGACCTACAGAACGTGTGGCCATTATCAGGCTGACGCGGAGACTTATCGGACCAGGAAGGAGGTTGAGCAATGGCGGAAGAAGTCTCCTCTGATTCGATTCGAAAAAACGCTGCTTGATCGGAAGGTCGAACGATCATCCATTGATGACGTTCGCAGGCAAGCCGAAGATGAGATCAACTCAGCGATTGATCAGGCGCTGAAACTTCCCAGTCCTTCCGTTGAGAGTCTAAGGAGCAACGTATTCGCATGAGCGAGTGGACTTTTCCGCAGGCGATCAATGCTGCGATTGCGGATGCAATGGACGAAGACCCCCGCGTTGTCCTTATGGGTGAGGACGTCGGCGAGTATGGCGGGATGTTTCGTTGCACGCTAGGATTGCTTGAACGGTTCGGTCCGAATCGCGTGTTTGATACGCCGATTAGCGAATCCGGGTTTGTTGGGATGGCCCTCGGTGCCGCCCTCAGCGGCATCCGGCCAGTTGTCGAACTCATGTTCATTGACTTCGCTCTTGTCGCGATGGATCCATTGCTCAATCAGATTGCCAAGACGCGGTACATGACCGACGGTCATGCGAATGTTCCCTTGGTAATCCGGACCCAGGGCGGCGGCTATAAGGGCGCGGCGGCACAACACAGTCAAATGCTGGAGGCCCTGTTTTTGCACGTGCCTGGGCTAAAGGTTGTTTGCCCGAGTTCACCAAACGAGGCGTACGGCTTGCTAAGGGCGGCGATTAACGATCCAGATCCAGTGGTGTTCGTTGAGCATAAGCAACTGTACGGCACGAAGCAGACGGAGCGAAGGGACGTTCACGAGATAGGTCGTGCGCGGGTCACCCGAGAAGGCGCTGGTCCGACCGTGGTCTCTTACTCATACTCGCATCAACTCTGTTTAGAGGCTGCAGAAGGCACCAACGCCGAGGTTATCGATGTTCGGACCCTGAATCCGCTGGATTTCGAGACGATTGCGGCGTCTGTCCGGAAGTCGCACCGCGTTTTGGTGGTTCATGAGGGGCACCGACGATGTGGATTTGGGGCTGACTTGGCCGCGCAGATTCAAGAGGAGTTGTTTGACGAATTGGATGCTCCCGTTATGAGGGTATGTGCCGAAGATGTTCCGACTCCGTTTGCCGTTGAGTTGGAGTCGCAGAGCCTGCCAAATGTTGAGCGCATCCGAAATGCGATTCAGGAGTTGGATTGAGTTTCTCGGGACAGGTTGCCGTTGTGACGGGAGCCGTTCAGGGAATCGGTAAGGCAGTTGCCGATCAACTCGAAGCCGAAGGTGCTTTGGTTGCTCGGGTCGATCGCCAACAGTCTGCCCCTTACTGCTTTGACCTCCTGGATTTGCAGGGACTGCCAAGGTTGATTGAAGACGTGCAACGAGACCTCGGCCTGCCTTCGATGCTCGTTAATGCGGCGGGAATCTGTCCGACCCGCGGCCTATGGGACATAGATATGGAGACTTGGGATAAGGTGTTTCGGGTCAACGTCCATGCGTCTTTTGAACTGAGCCGGCTGGTGGCGAGACCATTGGTGGACTCAGGTCGTTCTGGCAGTATCGTCAACTTAGCCTCAGTCTCCGGATTCCTGCCCAAGTTGGAGCAAATCGACTACGGAGCAAGTAAGGCTGCGCTGGTGAGCGTGACTCGGTCGATGGCGGCCGTGTTAGGACCGCACCAGATTCGCGTGAACGCGGTTGCACCAGGGGTCATAGACACCCCGCTGACGCAGCAGATTGCCATGCAGCGCAGTGAGATTCGCGGAGTGGCTCCAGAAGAGACTCTCGCCCCCGTGATTGGAGCGACTCCATTGCGTCGAATGGGAAGTCCCGAGGAAGTCGCGGGCCTTGTCTTGTTCCTTTTGAGTGAGCGCTCATCGTTCATCACGGGACAATGTTTTGGAATAGATGGCGGATTTTTGATGCGATAAGCGCAAATTCGGTGTATAACAATCATTAACAGGGAAGCGGAGTTTTATGATGGACGCCGTCCGCGCCGCGATATCGGTTCCTGGAGGAGGCCGATTTACCGATCTTACGAAGGTCAGCCGCCAACTTGCGTCCCTTGGCAGTCTTGACGAAATCTACGAGGCCGCTATCCGCCTTGGCAGAGACGTGCTCGGTTTCGATCGTCTGAGCGTATGGCTCGTTGATCCCGAAGACCCAGAGCGGTGTGTTGGCACGTTTGGTGTGGATGAGGCGGGGAACCTGCGCGACGAGCGATCACGAAGTTTTCGACTTGATCCTGGAGGCCTTACCAACTACTCCGATCCAATTGTCGTTAACCATGATGTTGACCTTCTGAATGATCAGGGCGAGGTGATCGGTCACGGTGCATCTGCGTTTGTCGTAATGTGGGATGGTAACGACATCATCGGGTTGATGACATGCGACAACCTGCTCACCATGCATCCGGTCACGGAGGAATGCCGTGAGTTGTTGGTGATGTACGCGATGGCCTTGGCAGCGCTAATTTCGAAGCGTCGGGCTGAGGCTGCCCTGGTTGAAAAGGAGCGTCTGTTTGAGACGATCTTCGACAACGCCCAAATCGGAATTGCACAGGTCGCGCCCGATTCGAGTTGGATTCGTGTGAACCAGCGCCTTGCGGAGATGTTCGGGTACAGCAAGGAGGAGTTGACGGGTCGGAACTTCCGTGACGTCACTCATCCCGATGATTTGGCCCGCAACTGGGAGTTGTTCAAGCAGGCGGCAGATGGACACAGGGACCACTATGAGATGGTCAAGCGGTATGTGCGCAAAGATGGCTCCGAGATTTGGGGGCGTCTGAATGCACGCGCTGTTGCCGACGAGAACGGGAAGTTGCTGTACATGATTTCGGCAGTGCTTGATATAACCGATCAAGTCGCTGCTGAGAACGAGGTTCGCAGCGTCAATCAACGTCTAGAAGCCAAGGTTGAGGAGCGCACGGCCGAACTGAGTTCTGCCCTGGAGAACCTGGAATCGTTCTCTTACTCCGTTTCGCACGATTTGCGTGGTCCCTTGAGGGCCATGAACGGGTTCAGCAGAATCCTGCTTGAAGACTACGGCGAGCGACTGGATGAGGAAGGTCGGTCGTACCTGGAACGGATTGCTTCGGCCTCCAATCGCATGGCTGGGCTAATTGATGCGCTTCTCAGTTTGGGCAGGATCTCTCGCACAGAGTTACGGCGCGAAACCCTTGATCTCCAGGAGTTGTTCAGCGAGTTTGCGACGGATCTGGGTCCGCACGCCTTCCCCGGAACCTTAAACGTGGAGGCGGGGACGATTCATGCTGACCCTGGACTTTCGAGGGGTGCTCTGAGC
>CALMEF010000083.1 GCA_937862825.1 uncultured Armatimonadota bacterium | reverse complement strand
TAACCCGATCTCGAGAGGAGGCGGAAGATTTGGCTCAAGAAGCCATCGTCCGTGCTTACGAGGCTTTCGATAGGTTCGATGGGAGCAACTTCAAGGCCTGGATTCTCCGCATTGTTACGAACCTGTACATTAACAAGTATCGTCAGCGACAACGCGGCCCACAGTTAGCCTCCCTTGAAGAAGACAGTGTCATCGAGCCCATGGCCGACTTGTCCGAGACTCCGGATAGCATTCTATTCGAGTCGCTGGTCGGTGCCGAGGTTGAGCAAGCACTCGCCAAGGTTCCAGAAGATTTTCGTCTCACCGTTTTGTTGAGCGACGTGGAGGGCATGTCGTATCAAGAAATCGCTGAGGCAACGGACGTTCCGATTGGAACGGTCCGATCGCGACTTGCACGAGGCCGAGCGATGCTTCGCAAGTTGCTCATGGAGTACGCAATGAAAGAAGGTTACGTGAAAGAGGTAGCAGAATGAGCGACCGACTCGATATCCACGCCTATGCAGATGGCGAACTGGGGACCAATGAGTTTGAATCCAGACTAAACGATCCCACCGTACAAGCGGAACTTGATTCGATTCGTGCAGTCAAATCTGCTGTCTCGAAGTTGGAATCTGTCAATGACAAGGAGGCGTGGCAAAGTTGCGTCTCTCGTTTGAATGAGATTGATCGCGCTGCCAAGGTCAATACCTTCGTCGGCAAGTACGCATGGGCAATCTGCTCAGTATTTTTCGTTTTCATCTTTGGTGCCGCAATCCTGAATCGCGTTCAGCCGAACAATCGCATCGGTACCGGCGATCTCGCCTACATGGCCTCTTCGCTCTCACCGCTTGCCGGATCTGGAGGCAACACCCAGCGCTATCTTGAGCAACTTGGCGGCACCCGCCCTGCCCTGAATCCTGAGAAGTTGACGGTTAACGGCGCAGCCTATGCCGTGATCAATGGCCGTCCCGTAACACGATTTGACCTGATGGATGCTGAAGGCCCCTTGGTGTTGCTGGTAACTCGTGCCGACGAACTCGATGGGTTTGAGCAAAAAGATCCTGGTGAGTGCTATCGCTGGAGCACGGTCAATGGTCGTCGCTGTCTCTCATGGTGCGAAGGCGGTTATGCGGTCGCCCTTTTTGGTGACCGAGACGCGAACTCACTTGAAGGCGCAGCAGCGCTGATCCGAAGCACTCGTTAAGGTTTCGCTTACAATAGACGGGTAAGTGTCATGGCTCGCCCGTCAACTGGCCCGTAACCTCTGGTGGTGGATGCTTTGGCTCATGCGCCGCAAGTGGATGCGGGCTTTACAGCGAAGATCCATCAACTGGCTTCCAGAATCCAGGCGTGCCAAGGCCTGGGATTCTCACCGTAAGCAGAATGCGTTCGCGCTGCGCTACGGTTTGAAGATCATCACGGTGATGATGAACATTCTTCTCGCCAGCATTCTCGTAACCTTGACCTTCCAACTCGCGCTCAGGTTATATGAAACTGGAATTCTCTCGCCACCGCAAACTCGCGAGTCGGGCCGTGGCTAGAAGTCGTCCCTAGTATTGCGCCCAATGTCACGATCGAGCCTTCTCACCAAGCAAGTCGAATCAGACTGGAAAGTCAGTGGTTTGGGCTTGATTGCGCCACCGCCAATCACCATTGAATCACCCCACTTCTCGGGTTCGCTTGCCACCTTGTTCGAAGTGGTTCAAGCCCACAAGGTTGATCTTCGTGACGTCCCTCTGTTGCCAATATGTGAGGCGTATTTTCGCTATCTCGCCGAACAACCCGAGGTAACCGTGGACGAGGCGGCTGCCGCCCTCTGTGCACTCTGCTTTTTGTTAGAGCGGAAAGCATGGTTACTGCTTCCCAGTCCCGAGCCTGAGCCCGAAGAACTTCTGGCCTTCGAATTCGACCCGACTGCGCTCGGTGAGTTAGAGGTGGCGATCGCTGCGCTAGAAATCTGGCATGAGGAACGCTCCAACCTTCACTTTCGATCCGTTCAAGTTGAGCAAGAAGTTGAGTTGGACTTTGGCGGTGTTTCAATCAGCGATTTGGCACGTGCATTTGAAGAACTGCTGGCAAAGGCGGAGCCGGAGCCAATGGAGTCCCTGGCCGCAGACCGAAGGTCGATTCACGACCAGATACGGACCGTGAGAGAGGCCCTCACCCGGGCTTGGGCAACTTTGCCAAGCCTGGTGCAAGGTCAATTCACTCGAACGGAAGCAGTATGGTGGTTTCTCGCCTTACTTGAGATGATCCGGCAACGAATAGCCAAGGTCCGATTGGTTGAGGGCGAGCCGCAGTTTGCCCTGATATGAACGAGCCGATCAGCCCTGTTGACGCGCTTGAGGCACTTCTGTTCGTATCAGATTCTCCACAGCCCCTGGCGTCCTTGGCTCGCGCAATGGATTTAACCGAGGGGCAAACCGAACAGGCCCTTGAGTTGCTTGAGGAGCGTATGAACGAGCGAGGAAGCCTGACGCTCATGAAAATTGCTGGCGGCTATCAGTTGGCAACCAAGCCGTTCTTCTCGGACCTCATCGCGAACTTCTTGAGACCGCAGCGTCAAAAACTGAGACGTAACCTCCTTGAAGTCTTGGCGGTTGTCGCGTATCGACAGCCAGTCACTGTCGGCGACATTGAGAAAGTGCGTGGAGTGCAAAGTGATCATGTGGTGCGCACGCTGGTCGAAAGGAGACTTCTCCGAGAATGCGGTCGGAAAAAGGCCCCTGGAAGGCCATTTCTCTACGCAACCACGCAGGAGTTCCTCCACCAATTTGGGCTGAAATCGCTGGATGACCTTCCCCCTATTGATCGGGAAAGCTCGCAAGGGGCACTCTTCGGGCATGAGCCCGCAGAAGTTGATTGACGGTATTCTCATCCGATGGGAACCTGGATGGGTCTTGGGCTGTTACTGGCACCGATCATCGCTGACCCTTCCGCCCCACCCATGATCGGAGCGAAGTCGGCCATTTTGATCGACGAAGTGAGCGGCAAAGTCTTGTACTCCAAGGAGCCCGACATGCGTTGTTATCCGGCCAGTACGACAAAGGTCATGACGGCCATGCTTCTTCTCGAACGCTGCCGGCCAGAAGAAAAGATCAAGGTTCCTAAGAAGTTGGAGTTTATTGACGGAGCATCATTGAATCTGAAGCCCGGTGAGGTGTTTACCGCGACCAACTTAATCCGCGGCATTTTGTGGCGAAGCGCAAACGACGCGTGCGAGGTTGCGGCAACCCATGTTGCGGGTAGCGTCACCAAGTTCGTCGATCTGATGAACAGCCGAGCCAAGGCGATTGGCTGTACGAACACCACGTTCACGAATCCCCACGGACTGCCGGATGAAAAACATATGACGACGGTCCATGATCTCTCGTTGATCGCTCGTCAGGGGATGAAAGACCCCGAATTCCGGGCAATTGTGGCCCAGCGCAAAGGCAAGATATCCCGGTCCATTAACCAAGCCGATACCACGATCATTAGTAAGAACAAGGTGCTTGACCTTGATCCCACTGCCGATGGCATCAAAACGGGATACACGCGTGCCGCACGTGGTTGCTATATCGGGAGCGCAAGTCGCAATGGTTCAAGGTTTATCTCGGTGATTCTTGGGAGCGAGGATTCGCTTGGTGAGCATATGGCACTCATGGACTGGGGGCATGCAGTTTTCCAGTCTAGAGTCCTTAAACAGGATGAATACTCTGACTATCGTGGAGAGGTGCACCAGGGCAACGGTCCGGTCCGAGCCGGAATTGCCAGAGATACTCGAGTCGTTATGGGTCCCGATGTTCAGGCATCCACTTCGTTCTATGAGTTGACTGCACCTGTCTCAAAAGGGATGGTGGTCGGTGAACTCGTGCTCACCGACGCTGCAGGCACAGAGGAACGCCTGCCCTTGGTCGCCCATGAGTCGGTACCACTTCGGGAATCCAGTCTTTCAACCATGGGACTTGCTGGATTCGCTATGCTGAGCCTGTTAGCCATGCGAAGAAAACGAATCAGAATGACGCGAGCGTGGGAGGCATGAAAGAAGGCGAAAGGCTCCACAAGAGGATCGCGGCGAGCGGACTTTGCAGCCGTAGAGCCGCTGAAGGCCTGATTCGCGAGGGCCGCGTCACCGTCAACGGTGAGTTAGTCATTGAGTTAGGCGTCAAGGTCGGACCTGATGATGTCGTAGCGGTAGACGGACGTGAGATTGTTCAGGCAAAACTCTACACACTTCTCCTGAATAAGCCAAAGGGCTACGTCACAACGCTCAAGGACCCACAAGGCCGGCGCACCATTGCAGACTTGCTTCCCGATCTGGGCGTGCAACTGAAACCCGTTGGAAGGTTGGACAAGGACACTGAAGGACTTCTGATCTGTACCAACGACGGTGAACTCGCATTGCGACTCACTCACCCCCGATACGGCATAGAAAAGGAGTACCAAGCGATCGTTGAGGGCGAACCCGACGAGAAAGCGTTAGAGAAACTTCGAAAGGGAATCTACATTGAGGGTGGCAAAACCTCGCCTGCATTCGTCGCCCGAGATGGCAAATCTGCCTCGACACTTAAGATCATTATTCACGAGGGCCGAAAGCGCCAGGTTCGACTCATGTGCTTGGCGATCGGCCACCCGGTGAAGTCGCTCAAACGAGTGCGCGTTGGCCACTTGCGCATCAGGGGTGTACCAAGAGGAACTTGCCGCATGTTGGGCAAAGTTGAGGTGGAAGAACTCAGAAAGTCTGTCGGTTTAGCGCCCCGTTAGCATTTTTGCACTTGGGTTAGGCGTATCATTTGCTAACGGAGGGTTGCAAATGCGGTTACTGTTGACATGGGTTGCCGCCTTAGGGGGAGTTCACGCTTGTCTCGGTCAGACGGGGAGTAACTACCTTTATCAGGTTGAGCACTTGGATCGCCTAGGGTTGATTACGACGTTTGGTGCTACAAAGTCCGTGTCGCAGGGCGCTGTGACCATGGAGTTCTTGGGCAGCGTGTTGTACCCAACCGTTTATTTCAAGGTTCCGTCTACACGTGGAACGGGAAACCAGGACCGGGGCCACCGATGGTCAAACTTCACTGCCTTCGCGTTTACCGTTGAGAACCCAATGCCTTATCCGGTTGAGTTTCGGTTGCGCGTAGACAGCAGAAACAATCCGAATTTTTCAGGTAGCGGGTATCGAGACTATCAAACTGCCTTTGGAACGATTGACGCTTTTCAAAAGCGAACCTATGCCTTTCACTGCAACTTCAATCCCTCAGACTTCGGAATGATCGGCCTTCCGGGGATGCAAGGTTTGAACTGGTTGTCGTACAACCGTGCAGAAAATGCTGATGTCCGCCGGGAAAATGTTGTGCGTTGGGTTCTCTTCATTGACCAGCCGTCCGAAACGGTAACTTTGAAGTTCTCGTCCCCAAGGCTCTTGAAGTTTCCGATAGACCTGGAGGGAATTTCCGATCAGTTTGGTCAATACGTCCATGAGGACTGGCCAGGCAAGGTCTATTCGGAGGGTGAACTGGTCGCAAAAGAAACGGAGGAGGGCGTTGATCTCGCTACGAATCCCGGGCCATTGTTCCGGACTTCATTCGGAGGCGATAACATTGCGACGAAGCGATTCCCCACGTTCCGCTTCCGCCTGGGCCAATCGCCCAGCGGTTGGAACTTCATTGATCCAACGGGTGCACCCTACTTTGCTCTTGGACTGGATGCCGTCAACCCGGGCGACTACACAGTCGTACAAGGCCGCGAGTCCATGTTTGTCGGCCTCCCGGAACCAAGTACTGAACTCGGGCAATTTTACTCAACCTACAACAACAAGACCACCTTCAGCCATTACAGGGCAAATCTGTTTCGCAGATTCGGCAACGATTGGTTGAACGTTGGCGATCAACGGGCTATTCAACGGCTCAGGTCTTGGGGTTTTAACTTGATCGGCAACTTCACGGAAACCCGTATGTGGGACTTTGATGCCATGCCGTTCGTAGTTGGTTTGGCAAACGAACCCGTTCCGGGAGGCTATGTCTGTCCAACATTCACGGTAGATCCTGGCCGCAAGAAAATGGCCGATGTGTTTGATCCTCAGTTTGATCTCATGTTGGCCCAACAGGCGGAGCGAGTTCCAACGACGGCGATCTCAAACCCCTATGCGCTGGGCTGGTACTTTGACAACGAGCCGACCTTCCTTGGGCCAACATCAGGTGGCTCGCCTGAAACTGAGGAGGGAGGACGGTACGCAATCGCCTATGCTGTCCTCAAGCGTCCAGCCTCACTTTGGCCATGCAAGCAAGTTTTTGTCGCGGACATGCAGGCGAAGTACTCCACCATTGCCGCCCTTAACGCGGCTTGGGGAACAGGATACGCAGACTGGGCGACATTCTCAAATGCGGTTTTCCCTGTAGCACCAAGTCCAGCAGCCCGAAAGGAGGACTTCAAAACTTACATCCGGAAGTTCGCAAGAACCTACTTCAGCAAGGCCAAGGCTGCAATCCAGTCACAAGATGGTAAAGCCCTGTTCCTAGGTTGCAGGTTCTTTCGCTACTCTCCAGAGGTCATTGAAGCGGCAGCGGAAGTTGTCGACGTTATCAGCCTTAACATTTATGCCAATGAAGTTCCTGCTTCGCTGGCCACGCAGTACGCTTACTTGAACAGGCCGTTCATGGTCAGTGAGTTTCACTTTGGTTCGACGGACCGTGGAATGTTCCATGGTGGACTCGTGGCAAAGTTAACTCAGCAGGATCGCGCTGAGGCGTTTCGGGCCTACATGATGAGCGTGCTCCAAAACCCTTTGTTTGTCGGGGCGACTTATCATTTGTACTTCGATTCGCCATTAACTGGCAGAAAAGTTGATGGGGAGAACTATGGTGTCGGCTTTGTCAGTGGCACTGGAATCCCATATTCTGAGATGGTTGAAGCGGCTAGAGACATTGGCTACAACCTCTACAATCTTCGGTAGCGCGCGCAACCATCAGGTCACTAGATTCGTTCCCATAGCGTGGAACTCGTTCGCTATCGACCCGGTGAAGCCATCCGTTGGCTAGATGTCGGCGCCCAAGACATGCGTCGAAGCGCAAAGAAGGCTGGGCAGAGGCTCATTAACCGTGAAGGAGAGCGAACCATCTCGCGTGACTTTCGAGATGCCGCCGGAGTTCTCATTGACCTGGGGAAAAGTGCCTTGGCTGAACTTAAAAACCGCCAGGCGGAAGCCAGTGAGTTTGTTCTCCATGAAGACCGGTTCGAAGTCGTCAGTCCTGGAAAGATCACTTCCGTCAGATATGACCAAGTCAAACACATCAAACTTCACCGCGAAACCGTCAAGTTGATCCTCGATCATGGTGGCGTGACGATCAAGCCCCACGCGTACATTGTTTCCGGGAGAGTTCGTGTTCCCATTGGGTGGAGCCGAAACGGCCTTGAGGTCCCATACGAAACCTTGCTCGAAGAACTTAGCGGGCGTAGCGGCGTCAACATCGAACACCTCACCTAGCCAAACCCGGTGGATAAACTGGGGATTAAGAAACGGTTACAATCCACATCGGAGGGGGCGAGGGGTTATGGCGTTAGTTATCGACAGATTGACCGGAAGGGCGTCTCAGGGGTCGGAAGGCCTTCGCCTGTCAGACGTGCTCTTCCAACATCAAACCAAGGGGTTTGAGACCTTGGCACCATTGCCATCAAACATTGAAGCCATTGAGGCCGCCCTGCTCTTCTCGTCGGGATTGAATACTCTCACGGCCATCGCAGGCCCAAGCGGTTGGGGTAAGAGCCATCTCCTAAGAGCAGCGAGCGAACACATGGCCAAGGTGGGGTCTTCCAGACCCAATGTGGAGGCTGCCGTCGACTGGGTTGAAGCGCAGAAGTTTGCTGACTCCAACCAGCCACTAATCTTGGACGACGTGCAGGACGTATTAGGAAAACCTCGGCTCCGCCTCATGTTCCGACTTGCCCTGGAACGACGCGTTCGCTCGAATCGAGCGACTCTTCTTTCGTTCACGGCTCCAAAGGCTTGTCGGCAGATCCGCTCCGCCCTACCATCTACTCGAAATTGGACTGTCGTCTGCCTCGAAGCACCCCATCCCGCCGAACGACATCTTGTACTGCGCCAAATTGCGTCGAACGAGGGAGTCTCGCTTTCGGAACCGCTCATCAGGTTGCTCGCAAGCCGACTCAAGGGCGATGGCAGGACGCTTCAAGGTGCAGTGCGACGGCTTGGACTGGAGTCGCCGATTTGGCTTGGCGAAGAGTCCGCTCTGAGAGCCTCAGGCTTACTCGCCCCATTCTTCGCTGACAACAGCACTTGGGATCTTCGAGATCATGTCTACGAGCATGCATCAAAGTTTCCAACGGACTCCCCACGCAATCTTGCGGTGGTCGCCCTCCGAAGGGTAGCATGCATGCCAGAGTCGGACATTGCGAAGTACTTCGGCATTTCGCAAGGCGAGGTCTACGCGATTTGCGAATCTTACGACTCAAAGGGAGAGGAAAACATAGTAACTGAGGGACGCCTGCAATCGTTTATTGGGGAGGTAGTGCGGGATTTTTAGCGTCAATGCCGTGCAGTTTCGGCATAACCCGTATTTATCGCATTAGTTTCCAATGGCATCGATTGCTATAGTTGACTCGAACTCCGGAAATTGCGTCCGGCCGTTTGGGGCCATGAATACGATAGCCGACCTAAGGCTTCAGCCACTATGGGTCGCACCGAACCACCTTGTGGAAACGGCGATCCACATCATGGCAGGTCACCGAGTCAAAGCCCTCGGAGTGTTGGACGGTGATCGACTTATTGGAACCGTCAGCCTCGACGCCATGGCCTTTGCGCCAAAAAATGGACTTGTTGGCGAGTATGTTCACGCAATCGAGTTCCTCGTCAACGGCCATGACTCAGTTCGGTCGGTGGCCAAACTTATGGTTGAGGAAGGTTTGGAGTACGTGCCTGCAGCCGATGGCGAGCGATACCTTGGCATCGTGACTCCCTTGCACCTTCTGAGAGAACTCGGCCGCTCGTACGACCCGCTCACTGGACTGTCGTGGAGTGATCGCCTGCGTGAATGGGGTGTCGAACATCTTCAGGCTGGCAACGAAGTCACGATCCTCTTCTTCGACCTTGATGACTTTGGAATGTACAACAAGCGCTATGGGCACATTGTTGGTGACAGGGTCTTACAGGCGATGGCCGAAATGCTGAGCACGGCGATCGATCCTGTGACCGACTTGCTAGTGCGATTTGGTGGCGACGAGTTCGCCATCGGAACGCTGAGAAATCGGGGACAGGCTGAGCGACTGGCTGAAGAGTTGGAATCCTCCATTGACCGCTTGATCATGCCCGAAACGGGCCAAGCGGTTCAGTTCTCCGTAGGACTCTATGGAGGTCGTCGCACCCGTGAGCGCGAACCTACCCACTTCGCCGCAACTCTCGATAATCTCATCAACTTTGCGAGTCGGGAATGCATGGAATCCAAGCGTTCCAAGCAGGCAAAGAAGGCGCCCGACGAGCCAGCAGCCTCAGAGCCAGTCAAACCACGCGCTGATCAATTGCTGTCCGTGGCTGGAGTCTATTTTGACGAGCGGTCAGCAAATGGTGTGACCACGGTGATCCTCACCGATGGAAATCGTGTCGTAAGCGGTGCCCATTCCCGGGGAGGTAAGCCAGCACTGGAGTCCATTGCTATTGCAACCCTCAAAGCCATCGAACGGTCCAACCCCGCTGCATCAATGAGCCTTGGTGAGATTCACCTGAGCGAGAGCGGTCCCAACCGGATCATCACCGTTACCGGCTTGGTTAGCGACCATGCCGTCTCCGCCGCGCACACCGTTGAAGGCGATTTGTATCAGGCCGCAGCCATGGCAACCGTCTCGGCATTCGGTTCATAGACCGAGACGGGGCCAAAGTTCATCAATCTTGGCTCTGACGTCATTTGCCATCGTGATCAGTTTCGGATAGTCGCGGTTGAACCCGTTCTCGCCTGGCCACTTGTGGGTGCAGTCAAAACCGATCTTGCCACCAAAGCCCTCTGCCATTGACGCATGGTCAAGTTGGTCGACGGGTCCTCTTGAATGGATCGTGTCCCGCCCGGGGTCGCAGTTTGCACCGAGCCTGAACAGAACCTGGCCCACATCTTGAACGTCGCAGTCCTCGTCGAAAACGAAGACGAACTTTGTAAACGCAAGCCCACCAAGTCCCCAGATCGCATTCATCACCTTGTATGCGTGACCGGGATACTTCTTCTTGATCCTCACGAAGGCGACATTGTGGAAGCATGCCTCGACCGGAAGGTTCATAGCAACGATCTCAGGAACCGTTAACTGGATCATCGGGAGGAAAACCCGTTCGACAGCCTTGCCCATCCAACCATCCTCCATCGGAGGCTGACCTACGATCGTTGCAGGATAGATGGCCCTTTCGCGCATCGTTACAGCGGTGACATGAAGGACCGGGAAATGTGAGGCCAACGAGTAGTAGCCAGTGTGATCACCAAATGGGCCCTCTAGTCTCGTTTCATTCGGGTCAACATAGCCTTCGATAACGATCTCGCAATCCGCAGGAACGTGAACATCGACCGTTTTGGCTTTGACCGTCCTCACATTCTCTCTGCGCAGGAATCCAGCAAACAACATCTCGTCTATGCCCGGGGGCAACGGGGAGATCGCGGCGAAGTTATAGACTGGGTCGCCACCAAGACACACGCAGACCTCAATGTTCTTCCCCTTCTCTTTTGCCTCTTCCATCTGCCGCTGACCTGTCTTGTGCATCTGCCAGTGCATGCCGCAGGTCCGCTTGTCGTGCAACTGAACTCGATACATGCCTACGTTGCGCTTGCCCGTGTTGGGGTCATGAGTGAAGACAAGGGGCAAAGTGATGAACGGGCCGCCGTCTTCTGGCCAGCACGTCAAGATGGGCAACTTGGTCAGATCAATATCGTCGCCAGTTAGAACAATCTCTTGGCAGATCGGTTTGCCTTTGTCTTCCTTTACCGGAATGTTCTTGAGTTCGCCCAACAGCCTCGGTAGTTGCTTGAGCGCTTCGATCGGCCCCTTGGGGACCTCCGGCTTCAAAAGGGCGGCAATGCGCTCGGCATGCTCCTCAAAGTCGTCGCAACTCAGCGCTAAGGACATACGCCTGCGTGAGCCCATTGTGTTGATGGCAACCGGATGCTCATATGGCTTGGTCTCGACATCACCCAACGGTGAGTGGATGCTGCCCTGACCCATCACCGCACTCTGCGGATTAACGGTGCCCATGCGATGCGACGGCCCGACAACGTTTTCAAAAAGGAGCGCAGGACCACCCGCCTTCATCACGCGGTCGGCGATCTCAGTGATTTCGAGATACGGACTGATCGGCTCTCGGATTTTCCGCAGTTCGCCCTTTTGTTCAAGAACTTCAAGGAAATGCCGGAAATCGCGGTATGCCATCGGTTAAATGATTCTACGCAATCCTGCGCAATGATGCCGCGAACCGACTTGAGGTTTACTTCGCCCGAGTGACTCCCAATCGCATATTCCGCTCACCTGTCGTCGCCTTGGTGACGGCTTGTGTCTTGGTTGCCCTTTGCACTTGGCAACAGGGACGGCTTGGGGCTATCGGCGCTGTGGCAGGGGTACTTGGCGTCTCACTCAACTTCTTCCTCATGTGGTTGGGGGTTTCCGCATTTGGGAATCTTTTCAAGCGAAATCCTGAAACCAGGCCACGTTTGGCAGGGACGTTCTTGGCGCTCGCGATTCTCGTCAAACTCCCCATTCTGGTGGGAATTGGACTTTGGGTTCAGACCCTCGGCGGGTCGGCAATGTCTTGCTTTCTGATTGCCCTTGGCGTGGTATACTTTTGGGCGATCGGGTGGGCCGTCACGAACTCTGACGAACCCGTTGCTGCGTCCAAATGAATCAGCACTTGTACAACTTGATGCCTACGCTTGCGGCAGCAGGCGGCGAACACCATGGTGCCAGTTATTGGGGCCTGTTGGTGCATATCGGCATCGTTCTCATCCTGATGTTTCTAACCATGTCCTGGGCAAAGAAGGGCTTTGGTGAGCGCGTCTTTAAGAACAAGTGGTCGCAGCGCTTTGAGCAGGTCTACCTGTTCATTGAGAACATGTGCGTTGGCACCATTGGCCCGCATGGCCGAAAGTATGTTCCGTTCATTCTGACCTTCTGGTTGGTGATCTTCTTCGGCAACGTGGTCGCCTTGTTCTTTGCAACTGCGCCAACCGCTGATCTGGGTTTCAACCTTGGCATGGCGCTGGTTGCGATAGGCTATGTTCAGTATGAAGGTATCAAAACCAACGGTTTGTTTGGTCACTTGAGCCACTTTGCAGGCCCTAAACTTGGGCTGGCGCTCATACCGATCTCGGCAATGATCTTCATCATCGAAGTCATTTCCGAACTCATGAAAAATGTCTCCTTGAGCCTACGGCTTTACGGAAACATGAACGGCGGTCACCAGGCCGTCGAGGCGATGAACCTTCTGGGAGGAGATTACATCCCGGTAGGCGGCTTCTTGATCCTGATCAAGTTATTGACCGTCGTGGTTCAAGCCATGATCTTTACGCTTTTGACGTGCGTGTACTTGTCCCTAGTCACGCACCACGAGGAGGAGCACGCGCACGAGGGCGACCACGCACTTGCGCACGCGCACTAAATCGATTTTCAGGGAAGAAAAGACAATCGCAGGAGGACTACGAAACACAACATGTTAGGACTTGGACTTGGACTCGCGGCTCTAGGCGTCGGCTTGGGCCTTGGATTAATCGGTTACGGCGCTATGAACGGCATGTCACGACAGCCGGAAGCCATTGGCAAACTGCAGGTTGCGATGCTCATCGCTCTTGCGTTCGTCGAGTTGGTCTTCCTGCTTACCGTCTTCGTTGCGCCGGGTTCGTTCCGAGAGAACGTCACCGTCGTTAAATCCGAAGGCGCAGCGATCAACCCGTAAGCACACAGGATTACTTTTGAGGCCGACTTAACCTCGGCCTCCATGACCGACTCACTTCTATGTCAAACGAGAACACCTCGAAAGGTATCAACTGGGGCGGCGTCTTAATCGGCGCCGTGCTTGCCGTTGGCGGATTCTGGTTTAGCCACAACACGCCAGAGGCCGTCAAAGGGTTCCAGGAATCCCTGGAACATCAGGGTATCCCACTTGACTTGGGCAAAACGATCTCAACGATCGGTATGTTCCTTGTCCTGTTCCCTGTCTTGGACTTCTTCTACTTCCGACCACTGAAGGATGCTATTGACGAGCGAACCAATACGCTTGATCGCACCTTCGGCGAGGCAGAAGAACTTCGCGCAGAAATGACCGCTATGCGGTCGGACTATGAAAAGCGATTGGTTCAAACAGAGGCTGATGCCCGGCAACAAATCCAATCGGAGATCAAGAAGGCTCAAGACCTTCGTGCCTCTCTTGAAGCCGAAGCGCGGCAACGTGCTGACGAGTACCTTGCTCGAGCCCAGCAGGAAATTGACACCGAGAAGAACCGAGTGATCACCGATTTGCGAACGCATGTTGTTGACCTCACCCTCGGCGCAACCTCAAAGATTCTCGGCGAGAACATGGACTCGGAACGAAACCGCAAGTTGATCGACGAGTTCATCGACAAGGTGGAGGTTCCGTCCTAACCGATGGATACCAGGGTAGCCAAGCGATACGCTCGAGCGCTCTTCAACGCGGCTGAATCCGGTGGCGTCATTGACGCCGTAGAATCGGATTTGACCGCCATAGCGAACCTCTTCGAGAACGACCAACAGTTCAAGGACTTTCTCTATAGTCCGCAAGTTGGTCGCGACGAGAAACTGAGCATCGCCGATACCCTTTTCTCCGACCGAGTCACTGCCCTCACGATGCAGGTGCTCAGGCTCCTCATCAACAAGGCTCGAGAAGCCGAGATCCCCGGAGTTCTCAACGAATATGTTCGACTCCGTCGAGAACGAGGTGCAGTCCTCTACGCTGAGGTGGTTTCCGCCGAAGCGCTGAGCGATTCGCAAGTTCAAGCCTTGACCAAGAAGTTGGAGCAGCAATCGGGGCGCAAGGTGGAAGCAGTATTCCGTGTTGACCCGTCGCTCATCGGTGGCATTCGTGTCGCCGTTGGAAATTACGTCCTCGATGGAAGCATCCGAGGGTCATTCAACCGTTTACGCGATACGCTTCGCCGAGACGTGTTGAAACAATCATAAGAAATTAAAACGCCATGGCCATTCGACCAGAAGAAATCACCTCGATTCTCCAGCGCGAACTTGAAAAGTTCGAGCGGAAAGTAGACGTTGAACACGTCGGCACCGTCCTGCAAGTCGGAGACGGCATTGCACGTGTCTACGGTCTACCCGACTGCCAAATGGGAGAACTTCTTGAGTTTCCCGGCGGCGTGATGGGACTCGCGCTCAACCTCGAAGAAGATTCGATCGGTGCAGTTCTCATTGGTGACCCGAAGGAAATCAAGGAAGGCGATCCTGTCAAGGAAACTGGACGCATCATCCAGATTCCTGTAGGTCGGGCAATGCTGGGCCGTGTCGTTAACGCACTTGGCCAACCGATTGACGGCAAGGGTCCAATCGCTTCCGAAGAGTTCCGACTCATCGAAGTCAACGCACCTGGCGTTGTTGATCGTCAGCCAGTTACCGAACCCCTTCAAACTGGTCTAAAGGCTGTTGACGCGATGATCCCGATTGGCCGTGGTCAACGAGAACTCATCATTGGCGACCGACAAACTGGTAAGACCGCGATTGCGATTGATACGATCATCAATCAGAAGTCAACCCACGAGCCCGGCGGCAGCCCGGTCTACTGCATCTATGTGGCTATCGGACAGAAGATGTCAAACGTCGCCCGTGTTGTTCAGTTGTTGACTGAACTCGGTGCGATGGAATACACCTGCGTTGTCGCTGCCTCGGCATCCGACTCTAATGCGATGCAGTATCTCGCCCCGTTTGCTGGTGCGACCATTGGCGAATACTTCCGCGATAACGGCATGCACGCTTTGGCCGTCTACGATGACCTCTCCAAGCACGCTGTTGCTTACCGAGCCGTCTCGCTCCTCCTTCGACGTCCGCCGGGACGAGAGGCGTATCCGGGTGACGTTTTCTACCTTCACAGCCGACTTCTTGAGCGAGCCTGCAAACTGAGTGCCGAGAACGGTGGTGGTTCATTAACCGCTCTGCCGATCATCGAAACGCAGTCGGGCGACGTTTCCGCGTACATTCCGACAAACGTTATCTCGATTACCGACGGCCAGATCTACCTTGAGCCCGACCTCTTCTTCGCTGGTGTTCGACCTGCCGTTAACGTCGGTATCTCGGTTAGCCGTGTCGGTGGTAACGCCCAGATCAAGGCGATGAAACAGGTCGCTGGTAAGTTGAAACTGGAAATGGCTGGCTTCCGAGAAGTTCAGGCCTTCGCCCAGTTCGCAAGCGACCTTGACCGAGCCACGCAGATGCAGTTGATCCGTGGCCAGCGCCTTACGGAGTTGCTCAAACAGAATCTTGCGGTTCCGATGGATGTTGTGGACCAGATCATTCTCGTGTTTGCTGGCACCTCGGGTGTTCTCGATGAGATTCCAAATGATCGCGTTTCAGCCTTCTCGGATGGAGTTCTTGCGTACGTCAAGGACAAGTATCCGGACGCGGTTGAATCGATTCGAAGCACAAAGGCGATGGGCAAGGAAGCAGAAGAGGCCCTAAAGAAGGCATACAGCGAGTTCGCTTCAACGTTTAAGTAGTTGTTCGTTAATGGTTGCTGGTTGTTAGAATTTTTGAACTAACGAACCAGCAACCAACAACCAAATCCCTAATCCATGGCAAACCTGAAACTCATTCGACAGCGTATTCGCGCAGCGAAGAACATCCAACAAATCACGAAGGCGATGAAGTTGGTCGCTGCCGCACGACTGAAGAAGGCCACCGACCGCGTGTTGGAGGCTCGCCCTTACGCCGACAAACTCCGCGAGTTCATGATTTCGTTGTCAGGTGCCGGTGAGTTACCTGCGCATCCGCTTATGGAAAAGCGACCGGTTCGTAACTATGCGCTCATCCTGATCACTGCCGAAAGAGGTTTGGCAGGATCGTACAACACCAACCTGATCCGTCGAGCAGGCGAGTTTCTTAAGGAAACAGCCGGGAAAGGACACATTATTGGTGTTGGCAAGAAGGGCCACGGGTTCTATGGGCGACGCGGCGTTCCCGTCCTCCACACCGTGACCGTCCCAGCCGCTGGTGCGCGCTACAGCGATGCCCTCGAAATCGCAACCAAGGCTCGAGACCTTTATGTCTCTGGCGAAGTTGACGCCGTCTACATCTGCTATTCCAAGTTCTACTCGGCAATTCGACAAACACCACAAATTGTTCAACTCCTTCCCATAGAGGCTCCAGAAGGCGAATCCGGGGGAAGTCTTGACTTTGACTTCGAACCAGATGCCGAGTCACTGATGAACACCTTGTTGCCCCGCTACTTCCAAACCTTGGTTTGGCAAGCGCTGTTAGAGTCAACTGCTTCTGAGCATGGTGCTCGAATGAGCGCGATGACGAGCGCAACCGACAACGCCGGCAAGATGATTCAGGACTTGACCCTGAAGGCCAACCGCGAACGACAGGCAAGCATCACAACCGAGATCCTCGAAGTTGTGGGCGGCGCGGAAGCGCTGAAGGCGTAACACTCAAGATTATTGTTGCCGCAAAGTCCGCCGTTCGACCTTCCGTCGTTGCGTGTATCCCTCGTGGAGCACCAACCCTCTAAAGACAGCCAAATCACCTACTTGAGGTTCTCAAGTAGCCATTGCCGGTTGTTCTCAACCATGTCCGGAAACCAGTCGTGGCCCACGTCATAGCGGCGTAGGACCTTGCGTGACGTCGCCAAGGCCTCAAAGACGCCCTCGACGCTCTCCGGACGGCACGCGGGGTCCTTCAGGCCAAGAGTAACGTGGGTCGGCACGTGGCACCGCGTAGCCTGGTTGATGGAGTCAAAGTAACTCAAGGTGTACTTCACGCGATCGAGTCCCATCGGAATGGTATCCGCGAAATCAAGCAGTTCTTTAAGCGGGTACCGGTAGGCGTTCCGCGACAGAATGTAATGTCTGCCTCCAAGAAACGGCATGTCGGCGCAAACCGCCTTTACGATGGGACTGTGAGCACCCAGGGCGATGGAGAGACCAGCGCCTTGGCTCATTCCCATGGCTCCAATGCGGTCCTCGTCCGCTTCGACTTGGGCTTGAAGCACACGAACTGCCATCAAAGCGTTTTGGATCATGCCCCGGAAGACCCAAGTTTCAGGATCATCGACACCTTGTGCGAAGTAGCCCCTCGAAGGTGTGTACTTTTCCTGATGGAAGGCTCCGTGTCCAAAAAAGTTAAGGCTGAGGCTACAAAACCCTTCTCGTGTACCGTAACGATTCGGAAGCAAGGACTCTCGCCCATAAGGAGGCACCCAAACAAAAGCGGGAAGTCGTCGCGCTCCTTCAGGATAAGCCAGCCAGCCATAGAGTTCCTCCCCGTGTACACCTCGGAAGCGAAACGTCTCGACGACGAAGCCTTCCAAGCCGAAGTCGTTGGTGAGTGAACGGTGATAGTCTAGTGGCGCTGCGGTCACTTCCGCATTTACGGCAGCCCAAAACTCATCAAAGTCCTCCGGTGGGTCCGGAGTGAAAATGGGATCAGGCACCAAGGGCGCGCGTCATGGCCTCAACGTGCAGGCCAGTGGTCATGAGCCATGCGGTTGCGCGCTGAATATCTTCATCAGCACCTTGCAACTCGAGCGTCATCCACCCAAAATCCGTGTCAACGCTGGCCTTCTTGATCGAAACCGTAACGTTAAACTCGCGGCAAAGTCGCCAGACCCAGGGCTGATTGGCATGCTCCTTACCGCCGCTTAAATTCACTTCGACTACTGCCATACGCAGGTACGACTTTACCCGGAATTGAACGAATCTAGCCGAACCTGAGCAAAATTCCTAGAATGCCGACAATCAGATGTGATACAATGCGCCATAACGGAGAAAAGCCTTCGGGCGTTCACATAAGGAAATGGAAAACGTGATGAGGAGAGTTGCCGTTTGGGCTCTGCTCGCCTTCTGCCTAATGATTGGGCGGGAAGCGCAAGCACAGGAACCCACATATCGGCTGCAACCGCTGGATGTTATTCACATCCAGGTTTATAACGAGCAGCAGATCAATGCGATCTTGCCAATTGGTCGGGATGGAAACATCAGCGCCCCATTTGTGGGCATGGTCAAGGCCGAGGGCATGACCACCGGCGAGTTGGAGGCGTACCTCGCCCAAGAGTACATCAAGAAGCTCAAGTTAAGGGACCCCAAAGTCGCTGTCTGGGTGGAGCAATACCGGCAGATTCGAGCCAGCGTAACTGGTTTCGTCGTTCAGCCCGGCGTTTATCCCGATTTCCGACCTGGCGACACCATTATCACGCTTTTGAGCCGAGCCGGAGGCGGCGCACCTGATCGTGCGGACCTTCGTCGGTGCACGCTGCGCCGTGCCAAGTCCCGTGAACTCATTCCCGTGGATTTGTTCGCAGTCTTGGTGAAGGGCGACACCTCCCAGATTTATCCTCTGGAGGACGGCGATGAACTCTATGTCCCCGAGTTCTCAAAACCATTTGTTATGGTGCTCGGAGCGGTCAACCAACCTGGACCAGTTCAGTATCGAGACCAAATGACCATCGCAGACGCGTTGACAAACGCGCGCGGCGGGATTCCGGTCCGGACGAAGTTCTCCGAAATCTACGTGATTCGACGAACGCCGGCGGGCGCGGATCGGCGCATTCGAATTGACTTCGTGAAGTACGTCAAGAAGGGAGATGGCACACAGAACATCACCTTGCAGCCTGGCGACTTCGTTTATGTCTCTGAAACCAAGACACCGAACTTTAACGAACTTGGTGCCACGCTGAACTCAGCGTTCTTCCTTGATCGGTTGGTACGTGACGGCTTCTTCGGAATCCGCATTTTCCGCTAAGCTGATAATGAACTAGGGTCGCTTTGCGAATTATGCAAGGCGACCCTTTTTGATGGCTGGCTATTGGGTCTCAACCACGATTTCTTCGTGCTTAAGCCTCAACTCTCGTGCTTCCTGAGCCAAGCGAGCCAAATCTGCGTACCCTTCGCGAAAATAGCGCCCTATGACGCGTCGCCGTCGGTAGCGAGCCTCAAACTGATCAAAGAAGCCAACGGCCTCAAAGTATTTTTCGGGTTCTCCTGGGATTCTCGGGAAAGCGTCGTGCCAAAGCCGCATCAGCCGGCTCTCTGCGGTGCGGCCAAACATCGGCATGATCGGATTGCTCTGGAAAGTCGGATCGGCTTTCGCCAGCGCGAGGTCGTGAATGAGTTCGCCTCGAAGCATTCGCTTGAGGTTCGGCTCTGGCCCCATGAGTTCAACAATGTCGGGTTTCTCAACCCCAAGTCGGTCCAGCGCCTTAAACACATAGAGGCGACCGAGGAAGTGAGCATGCGCAGACTCACGGAAACTTCCTTCTGCACTATGGCGGGTTATGCGAGCAGCAATCTTCAAATGCTCAGGTTCTCGATCAAGAACGCTCTTCACGGCAAAAACCATCGCACCGTGCTTGAGAGGTTCATACTCAGCCAGGTAGGGCTCACTAAGGTTCGGAGTCAAGTGAAATCGCGGTCGTTGGCTGGCAGACTTGAGGAAATCCAGGGACTCTTTGTGAGCGCGAATGAAATCTCGCACCGCGTCTCGGTTGGCAGGTCGACCATCAAGTACGGCGAGCATTGCCTCCTGAACCTCCTCGCTGATCGCAAGGTCAGACTTCCTGTACAGGGCCGCAGCGTTATCCTTCTCTGCAAGCGGTGCCCGCGGAGCCAAATCTCGAATGTTGTTGACAAGGTCTAGGCCGAGTTCTGCGCGTCGTTCCTTCTCAATCGTGATCTTGTCCGTCACCGACGCCATTCCAGCAAACGAGGCGAGCACGAAAACTGTCACACCTGCGTAGGACAGGGCTTCGGGAAGCATGAAAGCGCGCTTGTGTCCCATGGAGTTCACTTCGGTAAACGAGTTAAGGAAGCACAGTGGTTCCCTGTGGAAGGTAACATTTTTGCCTGCAATGAAGTTACCCAAAGGATTCGGTGGCCAAGGTTTTGGTGGGATGATGCGCCAGGCACAAGAGGCCATGGCTCGGGCCCAGACCCTTGAGCAAGAGTTGGCATTGGAACGGATCCTGGTTGATAAGGGTCAGGTCAAGGTTGAGTTCACCGGGACGGGTGAACTGGTCAAGATCAGCATTGACCCGTCAATTGTTGATCCGGACGACGTTGAAGGGCTTGAAACCATGATCGAGACTGCGGTTCGTGAAGGGTTCACAAAGGCAACGGACCTCCGCAATTCGAAGGTCCAAGAAATCATGCCAAACATCCCTGGGATGTGATCCGCTTAGGGGTTGAACTCTTGCGATGGCTTCTGGAGTTTGAACACCCAGAAGTCGTTCTTGCGGATGACTCCCCAGGGCTTTGCGCCCGCATGACCGTCGCAATAAATGTACATGCCCATGTTCATATGGCCCGGAGTCGGCTGGCGCTGATATAGTGATGCACATCGCACGGGGCCATTGTCGCCCGCCGTCGTAGGAGGTGCCTTTCGACCAGCGAGTTTCCACGTGTCGCACTCGATGAAGCCTGAACCCCACGTACCTCCCACAAAGGCGTCACGAAGCCCTACAGGGTATTGCTCAGTCCAAGTCAAGGTGTCGGCTGGCAGTTCTATCTCGCCTTCCTGTCGGGCACCATAGAGCCACTGGCCAGGGGCACCGATCTCGTAACTCAGCCCCGTATTGGTATCCAGAACATTGCCCTTCTCAACCGTGAAGATGTTCCCGATGTAGGCGTAGGACCGCGGGAGTGCTTTCGTTCGATAGGAACCGTCCCACCAGATCACCGATGAGGGAGTCATTCGAGGTTGGTTATCGCTGGGGCATCGCCAGATCTTCTCATTCTTGACGTACGGCAT
>CALMEF010000082.1 GCA_937862825.1 uncultured Armatimonadota bacterium | reverse complement strand
CCACTTTTGAACGAGTGAACCGAGCGGGAGCCTTAGTGTTGCTGCGACGATAAGGCCGACCAGCATCCGAAGTTCAAGCGTGGGAATCCACTCAATGGAGAGCACGCCAAAAAATATTCCTGCGGCGACCGCCAAGTTTGTGCCGCATCGTGGGTGGATTCGGGACATTCGGCGGACCGTTTCCAGTTCCAGGGGTTCTTCTCGCTCAATCGCGTGCACGGTCATGTGTTCCGCCGCGTGTATTCCAGAAAGAGGGATGAGTCGCATTCCGACGAGAAAGAGCAACAACGGAAGGAAGTTGTGGATGCCCAAGAGAACGGTGTTGTGGATGTCTCGATTGACGAGGAATCCAACCAATGAATCCGTCGCCATCGTGCTCAGCACCAACATGACTGCCATCAGTGCGCCCGTTGCGGCGAGGGCATAGGGCCCGACACCAGCACCGATTGAGCCGGTTGTCAAATACACTCCAAAGGGTGTTGCCATGCCACCAACCAAGGAAGGGCGGTTTGCTGATCGGAGTTTGGGGAACAGGTCGGCGGGCGTGACAACCCCGATCACGGTGCCATCTGGATTGACCACGAATAGAGCAGCGGCTCCAGTGAGGCTAAATCTTCGCAGCGCTGCAGCCCCGGACTCAGAGCCGAAGACGAGAGGCGGCTCCATCAGCGGTTGGCTGACAACGGGCTCGAGCGGGTCGGTTCCTTGAGCGAGTGCGTAAGCGAGTTGCCCGTTTGAGATTGCTCCGATGAGTCGGCCCTCTTCGCTCACCGGCAGGAGCGGGTAGTCCACGGTGCGCAGGACATCGGCCGCCCGGAGCAACGATGCCGAGGCGGGAAGTACGGTCACTGGTCGCATCAAGACATGGACCGGAACGGAAAGCGGCGCTTCGATGGTTTCCGAGATAGGCACAATTCTACTTGGTTGGTGGGGTGACTTGGTTGACCAATATCACGGCGTTGAACCGCTCGGATGGTCTGAACGAGATGACGCCACCGTTTTCAGGTTCGAATGCGTTGCTCTGAGTTTGCAGGCTCGGTTCCTTCGCGGAACTGAACCAGGCTTGTCCGGCATCAGGAAATCTCGACTCCAACCCGTCCGTTGTTGCGTTCCACGGACTTACCTGTCCACTCCAATGCTGTTTGTATTCTCCTTTTCGGGCGAAGAGGCCAATGGAGAAAGTCTTTGATTGAAACTTGTCAATCAAGTGATCGCCAAGGATGCGATAGCCGAGCCCCTTCCCGATATGACCATTGTGCGCCCAAAGGATGGTCTTTTCCGCCTTAACTTGACTGTTAAAGTGGTCAAACATGGCCTGATCTCGCTTGGCGAAGAGATCGAGAGGTTGCACTTCGTGTTCGTAGTTCCAGTAGGCTCGGAGTCCCTTCAGGCCTTGTTTAACTATCTCGAGGCCGGGCGTGGACTTCAAAGAGCCCGTTTGATCTAACGCTTCGCCAAGCCACTGTAGGTAGTCATCGCGCCGACGTTTGAACTCGGATGGATCCGTAAGGCCACGATACTGATAGGGCTCACCGAGCCGGTTTGCCATTGTCTTTGCGAGCGTTTGGGTGGGGATAACTTCTGGCACGAGGGTCAGAACTTCGTCGGATGAAAACTGTGGGTCAAGACCGATAAGCCGGAGTTTAGGCTTTGACTTCAGGTACGCGAAGAGACTTTTCATTTCCTGGCCACGCATTCCGGAGAACATGACGGCGTCCATGAACTGCGCGTCGCTAAGTTTGCTTCGCTTAAGACCCGCCAAGCCAGTTTCGATCATGCCCGCTTCCAATGCCAGGACGTTGTAACCAAGTTTCTCGTGCAGATACCGGACCAGGCGGACCTTCATCGTCGAGAACTGGGCTGTTCCATGCGATGCTTCACCAAGTTGAACGACCTGGCATCCTTTCAGGTCTTCGCGAAGGAACTCCAGGTCTGCCAGGCTTCCGTCCGACAGAGAAATCGGACGGAACGCAAGGCACGTAGCGACGAGCGCGGTTATCAAAGTCGGTAGAGTTCGGCGTACTTGGCGCGGATACCCGCGATGTAGTCTTCCGAGCCCATCGGCTTTCCGGTAACGCTCAGAACGAGATCCTTTGGCTGGTACCGCTTGCCCTGACGATAGATTTTCTCCTGCAGCCAGGTGAGGATGGGTTCGAAGTTTCCTTCTGCGATGAGGGCGTCTGTGTTCGCCACATCCTGTTTGAGAACATTCCAGAACTGATAACTCAGGCAGTTGCCCATTGTGTAGGTGGGGAAGTAGCCGATAAGCCCAGCCGCCCAGTGGATATCTTGCATACACCCGTTAGCGTCGGAGTCGGGAGTGATTCCCAAGTATTCCTCGTACTTGGCATTCCACGCCTCGGGAAGGTCTTTCACCAGCAACTCACCAGTTAGAATCGCGCACTCAAGTTCGAAGCGCACCATGATGTGCATGTTGTAGGTGACTTCATCGGCTTCAACTCGAATCAACGACGGCTCAACCTTGTTGATCATCTGATACCAGTCGTCGAGGCCGACTGACGCGAGTTTTGGGAACAGGGCTTGAAGTTCAGGAAGATACTTTGACCAGAACCCTCGGCTGCGGCCGATAATGTTCTCCCAGAATCGGCTTTGGCTTTCGTGGATGCCCAGCGAGACCCCTCCGGCAAGCGGAGTTCGGTCCCATTCCATTGGCGAACCCTGTTCGTACATGCCATGACCCGCTTCGTGAAGCGACCCGAAAATTGCGGAGCCGATGAAGGGCTTGTACCTGGTTGTTAACCGGACATCGCCTACCGACCAGTTGGTGCAGAAGGGGTGAGCCGCAGTGTCTTGACGGCCCCGATTGAAGTCAAAGCCGATCGCCTTGACAATGTTTTCGGTGAATGCGCTCTGGTGCGCCTTGTCCCACTCACCGTAAAGCGCCGAGTCGTCAACCTTCACTCCAGAGTTGGTGATGTCCTTGATGAGTTGGACTCCAGCCGTTCGGAGACCTCCAAAGAGCCTGTCCACATCCGTCTTTGTGGAGCCTTCGTCGTATTGGTCGAGCAAAGCGTTGTAGATATGGTGCTTGTATCCCAGGTACTCGGCCTCTTGGCGTGCGAGGTCGAACATCTCGGTCAGCGAGGGTTGGAATGATGCAAAGTCGTTGGCTGCACGCGACTTAACCCAGTTTTCCTGGCTATGAGCCGCAGCCTTCATCTTCTTCTCAACAAAGGAGGCTGGAATCTTGGTGCGGAGGTCCATCTCACGCCGAACGACTCTCACGAGTGCCTCTTCCACTGTGCCCGGCGCGACTTCGCCAGCCGCCTTGGACAATGCGTTTTGAGTGGAGTCGCTGGTGAAGACCTCGTGGGCCATTCTTGCTAGAATCCCTGAGTGTTCTGCGCGAGCGGGTGCGCCGCCGGGCGGCATGTAGGTCTGCATGTCCCAGTCCATCATCGCTCCAGCAGCGTTTAGGGCATCGAAGTCAGCAAGTCGGGTTTTTAGGGTGGCGAGTGCGCTCATGGTAGGTGATTACGGACTGACGTAGCGGTTAGGTTTCGTAGTCCTGGGTTCGAGAGAATGTACCCGAGGGGTAACCTCACAGCCATGTTGGCAGCGTGCCTACTTCTCGCGCAGCAGACACCCGAACCACAAGCCTTTCGGGCCGTCTTCGAAGACCGTCCCCGTCAGTTGATTGCGAGGATGAGCGGCAAGCCGGGTGATGGTGTTTACGCTATCTTTTCGCCTGATACCTGCTCAATTCGAAAGATTTGGAAAGGGTCCGTTCAGTATCGGGGGAAGGTCTATGACTTCAGTCAAGAAAACAGCCGAGCCGCAGGCGCGGTGCTTTTCGAAGTGTCTTCAACATTGACGGAAAACGCCTTTGATCCACCGGGCGGCGACTCAAAGGATCCTGTTTGGCGATTTGCCAAAGTTGGCGAGTCGATCAAGTCAAAACCATTTGCTGTGGGCGAGTGGGGGCCGATCTACCTGGCTTTTGAGGAGCAGGGGGACAAAGGGCGATTTCGAGCGACGGTGCAAAAGCCGGATGGCCAAGCAGCGATAGAGTTTCTTTCTTCCAACACCGTGCTCGGTCCGACGGCTTGGCAATGGAACTATAAGCAGGTGCCACATGCACTGACCGATGGCGTGGATGGTTGGACGGTCACCTTTACGGCTCACGAAATGACCGCGCCGAAGAACCTTCGGCGGGTTCGGCTCTTCGGGGATAGGCTCGCCTGGTTTGACTCCTCTGGCAAGCCCGCTGCCCTTCGCTACGGAGGTTATTCCTTCGCAAAGGAAGGAGTCCGGGTGTTCTGCCAAGTTGGCCTGACGAACTTGGTATTGACTCTCGGTAAGGACGAAATCACTTATGTCCTGGTTGGCGATCAATCGCTTACGTTGAAACAAGGTCGTTCCGGTGGTCTTGGTAGGAACCTCGAGCCCGGTTCGCACCTCTGGACTTCCGAAGATATCACGTTCACCAAGGCTGGCACCTATAGGTTCAAGACATCATGGTAACCGCACTCATCGCGCTGTTTGGATTGGCTCAGGCTACGGCCCCGGGCGCTACGGTCATGCTGTGGCACCTCGATTCCAAGTTTGATGGCATTCCCAAACTGGTTGAAGGTCAAGTTGCCAACCAATACTTTGTTTCTCCTGGCCTCACGCTCAAAGCGATAAAAGGGACCCCCTTTTTTGGCAAAGTCACCGCCACGCTCAGGGTTGATCGCGCTGCCACCTACGACTTTGAAGTGACCACCAACGCGATGGTGCGGATGACGGTTTCTGGCGAGACGATGCTCAACTCGACTGATCCGACGTTTCAAAAGTCCAAAGGCGTCTTTACGGGTCAATATCGGTTGCCCGTTGGGCGCACGTCTGTCAAGTTGTGGATCATGCACAACGACGGCGACCTGAACTTATCGGTTCGCTGGAAGCCGTCAACTGCTCGAAGTTACTCAACGTTTGCCGATGGGATTCTCACGACCGAGGCCGGGCAGACGTTTGTGGTTTCTCCTGGGCTTAAACGGGCCACCCTCGGCAAGCCCACCACTCGACCTGGCGACCAGCGACCGCTTGAGTCGGTGCATCCGAGTTTCCAAATCGAGGAGTTTCGCGGAGACGACTTTCGACCCGCAGTGGGTGGAATGGCCTTCTTGCCCGATGGTCGGCTGGCAGTCTGCACTTGGGACGAGTTGGGGGCGGTCTATCTTCTCGAAGGCTTGGACAAGGGTCCCGCCAGGGCCAAACTCTTCGCCAGCGGTCTTGGTGAACCCCTTGGAATCGCCTACTGGAATGGTGACCTTTATGTGACTCAGAAGGGAGAAGTGACCCGACTTCGAGATAATGACAAGGACGGCCAGGCAGATGAATACATCGCGGTAGCCCATGGCTGGGGGGTGAGCCCGAATTACCATGAGTTTACGTTCAACCTGGTTCCATTTCAAGGGAAGATGTTCATCAGTTCCAGCATTCCATTGCGAGGAGGTCACACAAACTACACTCCGGAACTTAACGGAAAGAATGCCGCTTACTCGACTCCAAGCGGCCCTGGTTGCGTTTTCGAGATTGACCCCTTAACGGGGGCTTTCACCTCAATTGCCAACGGACTTCGCACACCGAACGGCATGAACATCGGAGTCGACGGAAAACTGTTTGTTGCAGACAACCAAGGATCATGGTTGCCGAGTTCAACGCTCTTTTGTATTGAGAAGGGTTCAAAGTTTCTCCACCCGGAGCAGCCGGACGGTAAGTCAGACACTTCCTGCGTCTCGGTGTGGTTTCCGCATGGCGAAATCGGCAACAGCCCGTCGCAAATGGTGCTCGTGCCGGATGGGCCCTATCGCGGTCAGATGCTGATCGGCGATGTGACCCATGGCGGGATCAAGCGGCTCCAACTGGAGAAAGTCGGTGGGAAGTATCAGGGCGTTGTGTTTCGCCACAGTCAGGGTATCGAAGCCGGGGTCAACCGCATGGTGTGGGGTCCCGATGGTTGCCTCTACGTTGGCGGCATTGGGAGCAATGGCAACTGGAATCACAAGGGTCACAAGTTCGGATTAGAGCGACTTCGTCCCACCGGAGGTGTTCCGTTTGAAATGCTCGAGGTCGGAGCGCGAAAGGGCGGTTTTCAGGTTCGATTTACCAAGCCGGTCGGAGTTGGAGGTGAGGCCATCCTTGCGAAGGCCAAGGTGAAGTCTTGGCGTTACGTGCCCACGATTGACTACGGTGGACCGAAGGTGGATGAGAAGACCCTGAAGTTAACATCAGTTGACCTTTCTCAAGATCGCCAGACCGCCTTTTTAAGGGTCGAAGGCTTACAAGAGGGAACCGTGACTTACTTCAACTTGGGTGACCTGAAAGATTCAACGGGGAACTACTTGTGGAGCCCAGAAGCCTGGTACACGCTGCAACGGATTCCCTCGGTTGAGTCCATCCCGGCGCGAAGCGCAGGGTTTGAGGTACCGATTCGCGGCGCTGACATCCTGATCGGCAAGCAAGGCAAGGGGCTTCTTCAACCGAAGGACGGCAAATCCCGTTGGAAGGTCGTGGGCGACGCTTTGGAGGTGGTTCACAATCCGGCGGCCAGTATCGGCGGTTCCGATCATGTTTCGACCAAAACATACGGCGACTGCTTTATGCACTTGGAGTGGTTCTCCCCTCCTGGCGGAGATTTGGCCACCCAAACGAACGGGAACAGTGGCGTCAAGTTGCAGGGTTTCTATGAGGTTCAAATCATGAATGCACCGGGCATTGCTGACCTTCTTGCGCCGGAAGCCAAGTTCAATGAGGCAGGATCCATCTACCGCCAAACGGCTCCGACCTGGAATCCGAGTTATGGAGCTGGAGTGTGGCAGTCGTATGACATTTGGTTTACGGCAGCGAAGTTTCAGGACGGCAAGAAGGTTGCCAATGCACGGATGACGGTGGCCTGGAACGGCGTGATCGTTCACGACAACGTGGAAGTGAAGGACAAAACCGGGCTTTCCGATCCCGAGTCCCCTGGCGAACATCGCCATGTTTTGCAGGATCATCAGAATCTGGCTGAAGGCGGCGTTAGGTTCCGAAATGTGTGGGTGAGTCGAGAACATCCCCCAATTCCCCGATAATATTGCTACCATCGGTGACAAACCTTTGCTATACTATGCGCAGCCTGATCGAAGGCACCCTGAGGTGAAAAAACATAGCAAGATTTAGAAGAGACGTCCGGCCAGAGCCGGGTCCCCCCATCAATGAGCGCGTATTGCGCCATCGTGACGTTCGCGTTATCGGCCCCGAAGGAGAGCAAATCGGCATCCTTCAAAGCCGGCAAGCCCTTCAAATGGCCAAGGAGCAAGGACTGGACCTTGTCTTGGTCGCTCCAAACGCTCAACCTCCAGTCTGTCGAATTCTCGATTACGGTCGGTTTAAGTACGAGACGGAGAAGCTCAACAAGGCAAAGAAGAGCAAAACGCAGGACGTAAAGGGTATAAAAATTAGTCCGCGAATAGCGGATCACGACATTGGCGTTGCGCTGAAGAAGGCAACCCAGTTCCTTTCCGAAGGGCACAAGGTCAAAGTCGTTTGTATGTTTCGAGCAAGAGAGGTGACTCACCCAGAGAACGGCATGAAGCGGTTAACGCGGATGGCCGAAGAACTGAAAGAAGTCGCCGTCGTCGAACGAGCCCCCAGTATGGAAGGGCGAATGATGACGATGATTCTCACACCAAAACCAGGTTCAAAGAAGCAAAATGCCAAAACTGAAGACAAACAAGACGGCCGCGAAGCGGTTCAAAGTGACGGGATCGGGGAAGATCACGCGCCGACGGACGCACAACAGCCACCAGTTCCTCCACAAGAGCGCAGCGCAGAAGCGACGGCTGGAGGAGGAACCGACCCTGTTCAAGGGGGAGATGAAGCGAGTTAAGCGTCTCCTCGTGATGTAGGCTGCGCTTTCCGAAAGGTTTTGACCGCGTACGCATTGCGTGCGCGGTTTTTGTTGTGTCTGATCCTTCTCCCTGTGAGCGATAGCGACCTGGGATGAGGGTTTTTCGTTGACATATCGCCCTCAC
>CALMEF010000081.1 GCA_937862825.1 uncultured Armatimonadota bacterium | reverse complement strand
CATGCTCCGGCTCGAGACCGTTGATTTTCGTGGTAAGCGAAGTACCCACTTCGATACGAAAGCGATCCAGTTTGACGCTCGATTAAACGATAAGTTATTTGAACTACGTCCAGTAGGCGACTTTCGCCAAGTAAAGTTGGACGCTCCGGAGAGGATCCGGTCCATGGCCCAAGCACACGAGCGGCTTGGATTCCGGCCCGTACTTCCTGAGGAACTGCCGGCCGGGTTTGTCATCAATGATCGTGGCATTGCTGGTAAGGACAACACAGAGTTTGTGGTCATCCGTATCACCGACGGCCTTGTTACCGCTACGGTGTACCAGTGGAATGGTCGCAAGCCTGACCAGCCTTGGCCCACGTCTCGTCGAGATCGTGAGGTTGATGGCATCAAGATGCGACTCATCGGCGACCTTCCCGATGGCGTTATGAGCCGAGTGCTTGATGCGTTCATTCGAAAGGCCGTCAAAAACATCGGAGCATCTTTGGAAACTATTAACGCGACAATCGTGTTTGAATTGCCAAGAGAAGATGAGCCTGTGTTTTTCTTCATCTCACAACAGCCTTAAGGACTAGTTAGGTGTCCACAAGGCACAAGGAAAGTCTATGGTTCCAACATTGAAAAGATCGAAAACCGCAATGGTCACGCTCATTGCCGGTGGTGTCCTCGGCGCGCTGGCAATGGCGACGGTTCTTAAGACCAATATCGTCCCTTCTGCTTTCGCTGGCCCTCAGGCGTCCCTGAAGACCGTGGCCGGCATCAGCACCGAGAGCATGGCCAATCTCCGCGACTTGGACGCATCGTTTGCGTCTTTGGCGGAGTTTATTGAGCCATCGGTCGTTCACATCCGGTCGGAGTCGAAGAGCACCAAGGACCTGATGGGCCGAGCTATGCCCATGGGTGGTGAGGGTTCTGGCGTCATTTTCCGAGCCGATGGTTGGATTCTCACCAACGACCACGTGGTCAACGGCTTTGACAAGGTCACGGTGGTTATGGCGGATGGCAAGGAGTATCCCGGAACGGTTCGACGTGCCGAAGATAGCGATCTGGCGGTCATCAAGATTGATGCGACCAATCTGCCCGCGGCATCGTTTGCTGACAGTTCCAACGTGAAGCCGGGGCAGTTTGCTATTGCCGTTGGATCTCCGTTTGGACTAGAAAATACGCTCACGATTGGGCACGTTAGCGCAATCGGGCGATCCAATCCTGTTCCAGATGCTCGTGTGGCTGGCGGTGGTCGGTTCTACCCGGACTTGATCCAGACCGATGCGGCAATCAACCAGGGCAACTCTGGTGGCCCGCTTCTCAACGTGGACGGGCAAGTGATCGGCATCAACAGCGCGATCTTCAGTTCAACAGGTGGAAGCGTGGGTATCGGGTTCGCAATCCCTTCGAATCAGGCGCGGCTGATTGCCGATATGTTGATTGAAAAAGGCAAGATCACTCGCGGATACCTTGGCTTGGTTCCGACCGACATGAAGCCCTACCAGCGCAAGGAGAAGAATATCGAAGGTGCGATCGTCGAGACGATTCCGCCAGATTCGCCGGCATCGAAGGCTGGTATCCGAAAGGACGACATCCTGCTGCGCGTCGGCGAAACGCCAATCAAGCGACAGTTAGATGTGCGCAATGCAATGCTGCGCTACGCTCCTGGAACGACCGTTCCCGTTGAGGTTCTTCGTGGTACGGAGCGAAAGACGTTCCAAGTGAAGATCGGTTCGGTTCCCAAGCAGGTTGCTGCCAATGAGCCAGATCCGAAGGATTCGCCTTTCGGTCAGCGGTTCCAAATGCCCGACCTGGACGAATTGGTGCCCAAAGGTTTTGGTTCTGAGCCCAAAGAAGACTCAGACGTCAAGCCGCTCCGCGAGGGCAGAGCACGGCTTGGGGTCGGTATTGGAGATCTGAGCGAGGAGGTACGGAAGGAATATAAGATTCCGACCGGGGTGCAGGGAGCAGTCGTCACGTCGATTGAACCCGGTTCTGTCGCTGAGAAGTTGGGACTTGAACCCGGTGATGTGATTGAGCAACTCGGCGACAAGACCATCCGATCGGGGCGAGACCTCGTGAAGGCGATGGAAGGAGTCAAGTGGGGCGAGTCTCGACAAATGAAGTGGGGCCGCTACACTGAGGGTTCGGAATTCACGCAGAGCCGAAGCGTGAAGTTCGAGTAGGCTCTGAAGAATAGAGCCCTCGTTGCACGCAACGGGGGCTCTATCTATTTCTCGCTTCTTCCTGCGATAGACCTGAACAAACTAAGACCGGAGACGCTCAGGCTTTGAATCCTAGTCCAACATAGGGCAACGGAAGATCACTCCCCATCAAGTCTGCTTCCTGCGAAGGAGGAAATACAGGCCACCGAACCCGAACAAGGCACACGTGGAAGGCTCGGGGACGATGGTTTCGATATGCTGAATGTAAACTTGTTGCGCATTTGAACCCCCAGCATTTATGTCAAAATGAAAAGTGATGGAATCTGTAAGCTGCATTGATGCCACCGAGAACATGAAGTCTTGGTCAGTCCAAAATCCAGAGCCACCAAGATTTAGAGTCGAAGATTCGAGTATCGCTCCTTGACGTCGCAAGGTAACAGTTGTAGGCAGAAACTGTCCACCGTTTGCGGCTGAGCGTACCCTGATGCCGTAGTGGTCTCCAACAAAGAAAGGTTGCCCGGTTCCCCCGCTTCTCAAATGCCTGTCGAATCCTGTGTTGTCTACTTCGTCACCATTTCGGTCATACTGTAACTCTATATAGCCTTTGGCACGTCCCTGTGACGCTCCTGGCCCTCGTCCTCCAACTGTAAATCTTTCAACGCCTTCATACTGCGCAAACTTGGTGAAGAACTGTGGCGTTCCCGCGGCATTGGTGGCTAACTCTTGAAAGTACTCAGCGTCTCTCTCACTGCCTATCATGCTCCCAGCGAAGACACGAACAAAGGAGCGATTTACGTACTCCGATGATCCAAATGTGAAGTCATGAGCATGGTTAACTGGATTAAACCCGTCAATCAAAACCTGAGCATGAGTCTGCTGGGTCGCAGATGCTGCGTAGAGAAGGCCTAAGATACTAAGTTTACAATGGGACATTTTCTTCTGTTCCTGTCACAAATTCCTTATTCCAGTAAGTTCCTTGATCAGGCAAGGAGGTTATGAATGAACCGCCCGTGTTTCTGATCATAGGATGTCGCGGTCGACATCTATTTCAGGTTCGCGGTTTTCGTCTGAGTGTTAACAGAAAGATTCCACTCATACCAAACAAAGCAAGAGTGGAAGGCTCAGGAACAATGGTTTCAATACGGTCAAGATAGATAACCCGATCACTGTTGCCGCCTGCGTCAAGATTTAGACGCAATGTAATTGAGTCCGCTGTCCGCATCGTCTCCATCGGAAAAAGGAAATCTTCATTTCGGAAGGTCGAGGTGCCACCTAAAACGCCAGTAACTGCACCAAGAACAATGCCTTGAGATCTTAAGGTTAGGACTGCCTCAACGGGGTTTGCTCCCTTAGCCGCATTTCGAATTCTAACACCGTAATGGTCGCCTATGAAGAAGGGTTGCCCTGTTCCTCCGTTCCGGAGGTGCCTATCAAAGCCAGTATTATCGACCTCGTCACCATTTCGGTCATATTGCATTTCGATGTAACCGCGAGCCCTTCCCAATGATGCCCCCGGTCCAGCCGCCCCAACAGCAAAGTATTCCCTATTAAAGTCAGAGAACAACTGGTAGCGCGTAAAAAACTGCGGAGTTCCTGCAGCATTGGTTGGCAACTCTTGAAAGTACTCGACATCACGTTCAATACCTAGCATGGGGCCATTGAAAACACGAACAAAAGAGCGGTTCACGTATTCTGATGATCCAAATGTGAAGTCATGAGCATGGTTAATGGGATTAAATCCGTCAATTACAACCTGTGCATTAGCCACCCGATTTGCGGAGACAACACAGATAAGGGTAAAGATAATCAGTTTACAATGGGACATTTTCATCTACTCCTGTCACAAACTCTTTATTCCAATAGGTTCCTTGGTCGGACAAGGAAACGGTCCGGTCTGTTGTTCCAAGTCCAGATCTGTGAGCCCAGGGAATAGCACCAGAATAAACTGCGTCGGATTGTAAAGCAGGCTTCGAAGCATCCGAGATGTTTCCCTGCATTATTCCAAATCGCTCTCTCCACGCGGTGGACCCGGCATAACTTGAAATCGGATCAGCAACGGTGTAGTGGGTTACCCAAGGCACATCAAGTTCGCGTAAAGCGTCAAGATATGCAAGCGTTGCCTGACCAACAACTTGATAGTTGACGAAGTAGGCGGCATCTCTGTCACCAACAGATTCGTTGGTCTGATCATCTGTCATGCCCATGTATCTGTAGTGAACGCCTGCTTCGGTGAGCACGATGGGTGAGCCACCGATGAAGTCCTTGAAAACGCCAGTTGACACTTCAACTGGTGCTCGAAGGTTGGCGATCTTCTTCTTGATGCAAAGGCCATCATCACCACGTGCTCCCTCGCCATCAAAGCCGTTCAGGGCAATGTCCGCGTACTCCATCGGCCCCAATGTCGGCCATACGTACAGTTGCGGGTGCACACCACCCGTGTTTTGATCAAAGGTATCGTAATAGCAGTTCAATCCCCAAATGAGATCACACTTTGCGCGGAGTAAATCAATCCAATTCTCGCCACTTACACTTCGCCAATAGGACGTCGTTTCACTGACCGAACCGCTTTGGGGTACCAGCCGATTGGCAGCAAATATTGGAGCGATACATTGGAGGCGAACTGGAAAAACAACGTAACCTGCCTCTTTGGTCAGGTACTGCAGTGCTGTAGCCCCGTTAGTGACCGCTGGGGGGCTGCCAATATCCGCTGGGGCATCCCAAAGCCCCTTGTGCGTTGTGAAACTCAATCCAAAATTTGTGTAGAACGACGAACCAGACTCCGGTGCTCCCGCCCCGCCAATCGCCAACTCGTTACCAAATTCAATGATGACGTAGTGGTATGGATCAAGACCGTACGATTGAAATATCTCAACAACTCGGCGAATTACTTCCGATTTGATGTCGGTAACAGCAATCACTAATGCATCTGCGGGGCCAAGCGGCGGACGCTTCACGCTGTTCCAGGTTACAGAACTGTTGTAATTGACCCAGTCTCCATCTTTTGGCGGGCCATCGCCCCCTATTCCCAGTTGGATTCTGAGCCCGTTGGACGCTAACCTGTGGGCCACGTAGTCAACCATAAGGTAGTTTGGGGCACCGGGATCGAACACGATATCGTCCGAGTCGTTGCCAGCAAGTCCGATATTAACCCGTACTCCACTGAACATCTTTGTAGCGAGTATCCAAGAGAGTTCAATATCCCATTTAACGCGATTCGCATAGGTAAGGGAACTAATTCGGGTCCAGAGTTCAGCCATTCCACCACCTTGTCGTGAGGAGTCCGACGTCCACGTTACAAAGACTCAGGTCAGTCCACTCGCTACCCGGGAACTCAAAGTTCTGCTCATCTAAGGGAGCGTCTACATCAAACTCCGCAAGCGATCCCGGGCTGAAATCACCAACTCCAGCGACGCTTTCAGTGCTGCACAGATCACGAAGACCTCGAGAGTATGGGCGAATCACTGATCCGAGATAAGTCTCACCGCTTTCAAGGGTTCGGTCACGAGCCATTCCAACCCAGTAAATCCCAGCCTTCGCAATGGTGACCGGATTGGGAAGAAGAATATCTACGAACATCAAGTTGTCGGTTGGCGTTGGGCCGATCTCCGCTTGCATGATCGTGTCCCGGTTCTTGGTTCCTGATGGAGCTACCAAGTTGCGATCGAATGTATCGCTGTTGTCCATCGCCTCGCGATAAGGCAATCCGCACTGGCGGTGTGAACAATGAATCCAGAATCTCCATGCAGTGGGGCTAATATTGAAACCGTTGATTCGGTAGCCAACTACACGAAGCGGTCGCTCAACAACAATGAGGTGGAAACCGATTGCGATATCCCCCCCCCCGCCCGCCGACAAGTCATCTATGGTTGCGAGTGCCCATCCATGTGGGCGTCCGTAGTAGATCTCAGTCCAGACCTGGTCGTCAAACACGTGCAATTACACTTTATCACAGATACTCTCGTTTCACAAGCCTTTTGAAAAATTCCCGATTGATTAACGCGGTATTCTGAACCCGTAATGCTCACAAGAGGGTTGTTCGCCCTTGCGGTTGCTGGTGGTACGGTGGCGAGTTTTCTTGCTCCCGACGCGACGGCCTTTCCCAGCCCGGAACTCGCGCGCATCATCTTCTTTCACCTGCCCTGTGCGTTCATCGCCACGATCTTCTTGCTGCTCTCCGGGTGGCACTCGGTCGCCTATCTGGTCAAAGATACTGATCGAACCATGCGGGATTTGAAGGCGGTCGCCGCGCAGGAGATCGCGATGCTGATGAGCCTCTTGACGATGGCGACTGGCATCCTTTTTTCAAAGGTGCAATGGCAGGCCTGGTGGAACTGGGACCCGCGGCAGACCTCGTTCTTGCTGGTCCTTCTCATTCTGGCTGCCTACTTCGCCTTGCGCACGGCGATCCGAGATGATCAGCGGCGGGCTGTGGCCTCCGCGGTCTATGGAACGGCTGGGCTCTTGCCCATCATGTTCCTGATCTTCGTGTATCCGCGGTTGCCAAACCGATTTTCGCTCCACCCTTCCAACACGATCGTTTCCGGTGGGTTTGACCGAACCTACTGGGGCATCCTTCTCTATCTCTTTGTCCTCTTGCTCGGACTCTCCATACACCTCTTCAGGTTGAGGCTTCGAGCGGGATGGCTTCTTTATCAAGCAGAAACAAACTATGGATCCAATGAAACTCGCGATGGCGGTTCCGCCCCTACTGGTGTGGTTCGGCCTGTTCGCTTACCTGGTGAAAATTGAGCGGCTCGTCAAAGACGCCGAGTCCAAACGCTGAACCACGCTCGTTTGGCCCGATTGCGCCGTTTTATGACGTGCTCATGGCGCAAGTTCCCTACCGAATGTGGATGAGTTACTACTTGCTCCTCCTTGCGCATCAAGTTGTGAGGCCAAGGAAAGTCCTGGATGTGTGTTGTGGAACTGGCACGCTTTGTGAAATGCTCGCCGAAGAAGGGTTCAACATGACCGGCTTTGACCTCTCGGCGGCCATGATCGAGCGGGCTCGTGAGAAAGCGTTGGCTCGAGGGATGGACATTCGTTACGAGTGTTCGGACGCTGCGACGGTTGAGCTTGGGGAAACATTTGAAGGAGCGTACTCGTTCTTCGACAGCCTGAACTACATTACCGATCCCGATAACCTTCAGAAA
>CALMEF010000080.1 GCA_937862825.1 uncultured Armatimonadota bacterium | reverse complement strand
TGCTTTTGGGCGCCGCGGCCCCGGAGCCGTCCCGTTTTGCCCGAGTGCATGGATGCTAGGTTGCCCACACCCAACCCGCCGAGCGAGCGGGCCCTCATTGATGTCAACGTGCTGTACTCGGTCCCGAGCCACGCACCGTCTCGTCTTCCAAAGCACTCCCCAGTTCAACACCAGGTCTCCTTCGCGAAGTTCGTAGGTCCAGTTCTTCCATTGTCTATCCACAAATGAAATGGAGAGAGCCATGATGCCAATGGCAACCAATGCGCCTGCCCCAACGCCATACCAAAGTGGCAGTTTGAGCGCTTTTGCCCCAATCGCGGCCGGAATGCAGAATAGGGCAGTCGTTGGGAGGGGAGAGAACACCGCCGAGTACCGCCAAACCTTCTTCATGGCCGGGTGGATGCTCTTCGGCCCGGTTACAACTGGAAGCGTCCGTTCCACTTAGACGACGACCTCGCTGGACGTTGTGACCACGTGAGGAAATGTCAAGTTGTCGTCTTGTAGAAGGTCGCAGAACAAACTCAGCCCGGTCTTTTCCCTCTCGCCAAAGTGAAACTGCACGTTACTGGTCAAGTAAGATTGCACCCGCTCCAGTGACCACCCCGACTGAGTTTGGGCAGACTCAACGACTCGATCCCAGTTCGAAAGCGACCACTCGTAGGCCGAGTTCAAAGATCGGACGAGTGCGGGCGATGGTGTTCCCGTCCACAACGCCCAAACGAACGGTAGCCCGGTTAACTCGTTCCAGGCTGCCCCTAGATCGATCACGTGCAAGCCGTCCGCCGCAGTCTCCAGCCCAATGTCTCCAATGAGCACACACGCGTCGTTCGAACTGAGCATGCTCTCAAGGTTCGGAGGCTCGGTTCGCGTTAACGGCACGACCCCAAACTGTTCATGCAAGATGATCTGCGCCAGCGCATTGCTGGTCATCGACGATTGATCAAGGGCGAGACGTTCCACCCTTTCAAACGGAACCTTTGAAAACACCCGCACACTCGCCACCGGACCATCGGAGATGATGCCGACACCGTCTGCGACGTGGAGATCACTGGCTAAAGCGAAATAACTTGAGACCAGGGCGACATCCCAGTTTTCAGCACTTAGCCGCTGGGCGAGTTTGGAAGGCACGTCGTACTCCACCTTGATACCAAGTGCCGGATCGTCGTCAAACCGCTGAACCAGAGGTCTAGCGTTGACGTACGGTACGGAACCTATCGTGATCACGACTTATTGATTATGGCTGGTTGTGGAGAGGCGAAACGAAGAAGCCTGATGCCAAGGGCATCAGGCTTCCATTACAGGGTTTGACCGTCGGACCTAGTGACCTGAAGCCTTCGTAGCCAAACCTGGATCAACCTTAACGCCAGGTCCCATCGTGGAACTCAGCGTGACGCTCAGCATATAGCGGCCCTTCGCGCTGGAGGGCTTAGCCTTAATGAGCGCATCAATGGCAACAAGGATGTTCTCCTTCAGTTGCTCGTCGGTGTAGTTCACCTTTCCAACTTGAAGGTGGACGACTCCAGCCTTATCAACGCGGTACTCAACACGGGTTGCTGCCTTGATTTCCTTGACAGCGGTGCCAATGTTGTTGGTCACGGTGCCGTTTCGCTTGTTAGGCGTCTTGGGGCCGAGCATCTTACCAATCTTTCCAATCTGAGGCGCCATTTCCTCGGTCGCGAGGATAACGTCCGCGCGGAACCCATTCTGAATCTTGGTGATGAGGTCCTCATCGCCAACGGTGTCAGCACCTGCAGCCTCGGCTTCCTTGGCCAGATCGCCCTTCGCAAGGACGGCGACCGTCTTCGTCTTACCGGTGCCGTGAGGCAGGTTGGTCAAGCCACGAACGTTCTGATCGCCCTTTCGAGGATCGATGCCGAGTCGCACAGCCATGTCAACACTCTCAACGAACTTCGCGTTGGCGGTTGACTTAACGAGGGCGATGGCCGGGCCAATGTCTAGCAAATTGTCTTCGACCGTCTTGGCAAGTGCAGTGTAGCGTGGCGAATGCGCCAACTTCTTAATATTCTTTCGCATGTTGTCTCCTGTGGTGCGGGCGTCATGATGACTCCCACAGATTTGGCTGGCGGACTAGGATTCGAACCTAGATTCACGGCACCAAAAACCGTTGTCCTGCCATTGGACGATCCGCCAGCGTGAAGAGAGATTTTACCCGGACGAGGTTCGAGCTATCATTGTAGAAAGTGCTGGACTTCGTTCGGGAATGCCTGATTCGCCAACGGCTGACCCCGCTGGTGCTCAAAGTCGCCCTGGCTGAAACTCAGCGAGTGACCACGTTCGAACTTATCAAGGAGTGGCTCGATCATCGCCCGCAGTGGTTCGCGGTTTCCGATCTCTTGCTGTTGGATTGGTGTCAACTGGAGTCGAGCGACAACGAGAGACTTGAGTACTATTGCGCCCACCGGGCAAGTTGCGTTGAACTGCGGGTCGAGCAGCATCGGCTCGACGAGGAAAGGCTAATCGCTTCAACCTGCCTCGCTATGCTTGACATTTCAGCCTTTGGTTTCAACGACGCGTTCGGTACCGTCCCAGATGTTGAGCCGGTGTCTGCTTGTGCTGAAAAATTGGGCTCGCTTCTGATGCGAGCAAAACAGTGCCACCTCAAGCCCTCGGCATTGATCGAACTCAAAACTGAGACGATAGCGTACTTGTCCAGTGAGGAGTGCGCACACATATGGTAAGCAAGAAGTGGGCTGGCTGCTAGCTAACGTTCGCCGTCTTCTTCATAGTTCTAGTCTGCATTGTCGTCTATCTGAGAACCATCAAGGTGTACTACGTTTATGACGACGAGCCCTTTGATCAGGCGGTTTGGCTAGCGAACCCCGACCCCAAGGCCGACGATCTTGTTCGAGCAAGAATGGTGGACAGCATCATAGAGAAACTTAAGAAGCCTCACTCCAAGGAGGAGGTGATGCAACTTCTGGGTGAAGGGCAGGGTCCGATAGAGAGGTTCGATGCAGGGCCAGGCTTCATGCTAACTTACCACCTTGGTACTTACTCAGACAAATATAGAGACATGGGCATTCTTGTTATTGACTTTGGCCCCGATGGAAAATCGGAAGTAGCATGGCACCTTCAATCGGAGCCACCGACCTTTCTCAACTTAGTTCGTTAGGATCGGACTTTGCCGCCGGTGTTGATACGTGTTCGATCAAAAATCAGGATCACTTCCTCGGTGACACCAGACTGAGCCTCGCAAAGCCGGCGTTTCCGATGTTTGTCCCCACGATCAACTCAAACGACGTCACCCACACTGCCCGTGGGGTCGGGTCATCTCCCGGATCCTCGACCGTCGTCGCGACCCCATCTCGATCTACCTGATAGCGCGGAAGTTGGCTCCTGTTTAACACCGCGGCCAACGGCTCATTCCCGGCCCGCACCAAAACACTATGGATGACTGTCACCGAATTCGCTCCGATCGCCTTGAGGCATGCGGTTCGCATGGGCACGGTCATTCGATTGAAGAAGATGGGTCGACCGTCCTTCACCTCTGCGCTAAACCCAGTCCTCAACCTCTCATAGGCGGTCAAAAAGGGAATCGAAGAGTCAATATCAATGCCCTGACTCTGCATCATCAGAGTGGAAGCCTTGCATGCCAACTTGAGGTCCTGAACGGCGGCAGCAAAAGCAGCAATCTCGTCAACAGATGCGTTCGGCTTGTCGAGGGGTGCGCAGAAGCGCTCAACGGGTTCGTTATGAGCGACCGCCCAATTCTCAAGCGGAGCACCCATAATCCATTCATCCGCTTCAGTGAAACGGTATCGCGCAACGACGGAAAAGCGGCGCAACTGTTGACCAAGACTGCCCGGCTCGCTGGTTGCAAGCCGCCGACTGGACCACAGCAGAACGGGTTTCTTGGTTGATTTGAAGATGGCTGCACCCAAATTTGGCAGGGCCACTTTCAATCCCGACTCCAATTCGCTTTGCAAATTCAAACTTGCAAGTAAGGGCGGAACCGGGTCGGTCGACAAGGGAGGTTCGGGGATAACTTCGTCGATACCAAACTGATTCTGCCTCAAACCAGCCACCGCTCGAAGGGCTCGGCTCTGACGATCCCAAAGTACGACCACCATCGCATCGGGGGGGACAGACTCTGTTCCGAGGAGGTTAAAAAGCGTGTTCTGGACTGGGCCAAGTTCGGAGCCAGACCATAGGAGCACCTCACCCCTTTCCAAAGCATCAATTTTGAGTTGCGCCAAAGGAGCGACAACTCGCCAGACGTCTGGCCCATTGAGAAAACTCGACAGTCGCTCCAACTCACGTTGAAGCAGGTTCGATCGGGCCAGACTCTCTGCGTCTCCGCGTTGCCTCAGGGTTGAGATCTCGGTTTCGATCTCAACATACCGATCTTTGACGCTGGTGTCGGAGAGCCCTGAGAGTGACTTCCAGGAACTTAGCGTTGCCCGAAGGGCATCGTCGCGACCAGAAGCATGCGCGCTCACCCAAGCGGTCCGTTCTCTCTCCGCTTCGGGAAGCCGTTCCAATCGTATGAACCGATCACCAGAGACCCATTGGCATCGGAAAACCTTGGCCAGTTGCCTCAGAACATCACGTGCCGAAACGGACTCGCAGTACAACGTCACTTTGTCCTCGCGAACGCCGGGATCGATCCGCAAGTCAACACCCGTTTGTTTCATCACTTCGGCAGCAATTCCTTGCACCGTCGAAATCGGCACCGCAAACGTTAACCCCTTGGTCAAGCGCTCGTCCTCAAGTTGCGCGAGGGCGAACGAAGCCAGAAGACTAATAAGGACCAGCGAAACGAACCGCATCAGCAATCACAACCTTTCCCGACGGCGCATTGGCCGAGAGCCGAACCTTACCTGTGCCCGCTCTCATGAAGTATCGGCCAAGATGCACCCATTGCCCACCCAAGGTCTGTTGGTTCATGAGCAAGGAACTGGTGCCAAAGTGGTGAAGGACAGAAAACCGTGCTTGCGTACTTCGATTCGTGCCCTGCGACCACCACGCGAAGACGTCGTAATGCCCGTTCGCGGGAACGTTCAGGTTCCAGTCAGCATAAGAGAGCACGTTGCTGCTGGTGTCGGCAAAACGATAGTCTGCACCATATTTCCCAGTCGCAAACGCTCCGGTTTTCCAGGCTCCCTTCGCGGAAAACGCCGCATCGGAGTTGTCAATCACGGTACCGGCCTCAGTCACTGTGATCTGAAAGGTCACGATTGCACCAAACCAGTTGCCATCATCTCGGCGCATTTGGAATGCTTCGGTGTAGTTACCAGGAGTCTGAGGGGCAACCATTCGGAACCGAAACTCCCCAACGGCCCCAGCCGCGGTGGAGGCAAACACTGCCGCGGGTCGAGAAGATGAGAGCCAAGTCCCCGTCGCGAATGGACTGCTTCGGTCTTGAGGATTCTGGGTGCCAAGAACGACTTGCGATGTCCCTGAGACGGATGCCCATGTCAAATCTCCCGTGTTTCGAAACCGGACCACGACATCTCGGGTTTCGCCCGCGCCCATTGACGTGGGCACGGTCGCCGACTCGAAAGCCCCGTCCAGTTGAACGATGGTCATGTAAGTGTCCCAGTTCCAGTGGTTGCCTGGGCACCCCGTGCTCGCCCCCGGTACTTCCCGGTGGCCGAGAATTCGTGTCCGGTCCCGCGGAATGCCGTACCGATTCGTGAGCGTTCGAGTCAACGCTGCCGACGATTGATACATGATCGGCGTCAGCCACGCCGGGTTGTTACCAAATCCTTCGTGCTCGATTCCGATTGAGCGCGTGTTGTAGGTCCAGTTTCCCGCATGCCAAGCGATGTCCTTCTCTCGAACCATCTGAGTGATGTCTCCATCGCTCGACCTGAGGAGGTAGTGGGCGCTCACGTCGCTGCTCGGATTCTTGAACCACGAAATCGACCCGTTGTAGTAGCCCTCCATGATATGGATGACCACATATTGGATTGGAGTTGAGGTCGGCCGGCTTGATACGGTGAAGTTGGAACTGTGCGCAGGGTCCCAATGAGCCCCCGGGTAATCGGGCTGAGCAATCGCAACTTGGCTAAGCAAAGTCAGCAAGAGGAGGAGTCGTCGCACCTATTCATAGTACAACACCCTGACAAAGTATGAAGGCCACCAAACGCTTGCGCGTTCCGCGGCCTTCAAATCGGAGTTCATTGAGCTTTGCTTTCTGTGAAACCGAAGTTTCACCGGTTGGGGCTTTTCCGAAGATCAGCCTGTACTTTGCTCGCTGGCTCCTACCGAGATCAGTCTGGCTTTCGCTTTCCTGTCTCTGTATGAATATGATACGCGAAGCCCGGAACCGATGCAAGCAAAACTTTCAGGAGTTGCGCACCGGTTATCCACACGAGGGTGTGTTTAACGAGCATTTTGAATCTGGCTACTGACCACCTTGCCCTCAATCCACTCGCAATTAACCACCTTGCCCCCTCGAATTCGCAGTCCTCGGAAGGAGCCCTTTGAGGCCCACGATGCTGGTAATGCCGGAAGGAGCTCCAAACCTTCGTGACTTTGAAGTAGCATTTCAGCAATCCCCGCGGCAACTCCAAAGTTGCCGTCGATTTGGAACGGTGGGTGAGCGCAGAACAGGTTGGGATACACCCCGCCACCATTGGACATCTCAAAACCAAAGTTGCCGGACGGAGCGAGAAAGCGGTTCAAAAGTTGCTGTGCTCGTTCCCCGTCGTGCAACCTGGCCCAAAAACAGACCTTCCAGGCAAGAGACCAACCGGTTCCCGCATCACCACGTGCTTCGAGACTCTTGCGCATCGCCGCCGCAAGGCGAGGAGTGGACTTCGGTGAAATCTGGTTCGATGGATGTAAGCCATAACCGTGCGAGACGTGTCGGTGGTGCGGCTCAGCCTCCTCATAAGGCTCAAGCCACTCCTGTAGCCGCCCATCGGGTCCAATTTGGTGCGGGGCAAGTCGGCGTTTGGTGGCCTCAAGGCGAGACGCAAACTCCTCATCTCGACCCAAGAGGCGAGCCGCCTCGGCCGTGTTTGTGAACAACTCACGCACGATCTGTTGGTCCATGGTCGGTCCCATCACCGTGGTCAGATTCTTGCCATTCAATCGGAAGGCGTTCTCCGGAGAATTGGAGGGGGCCGTCACCAACCAGCCGTGCTTGGGTTCCGCAATCAACATATCAAGAAAGAACTCAGAAGCCTCCTTCATCACTGGGTAGATCTTCTCAAGCACTTTACGATCCGGGTTGAACGCGTAATGCTCCCACAGGTGCTGACAAAGCCAACCGCTTCCAGAGCATGTCGAACCCCAACTCGCGTGCTCACCGGGTGAGGTGAAGTGCC
>CALMEF010000079.1 GCA_937862825.1 uncultured Armatimonadota bacterium | reverse complement strand
TCCATTGCATGGGTGAGACAGAGTTGGCTCTTGTAGAGCAATTTGCAGGCCTTATGAAGTGCTGCGCGGGCTTCCTGCGTGAGTCCTTGTCTTCGAAGTCCCACGGCGTTTATGTCGCTAACCAAGGCCTCAAAGCCATTGACAATCATGAACGGGGCGACGTCGCGAGTGATCTTCGAGTAGCCTCCCACCATTGAGACCTTACCAATCCGGACGAACTGGTGCACCCCAACCATGCCGCCAACCGTAACGAAATCCTCAATGGTCACGTGCCCCGAAACTCCGACGCTGTTGGCCATCGTTACCCAGTCGTGAAGTCGGCAGTTGTGGCCGACATGGCAGTAAGCCATCAAAAAGCAATCATTACCAATAACAGTTTCCAGGCCCTCTCCGGTAGCCCGGTGTAATGTGACGTACTCTCGAATGACGTTTCGATCACCAACTTTGAGGAACGTCGGCTCACCTTTGTATTTGCGGTCCTGAGGGTCACCTCCAATCACCGAACCTTGACCAAAGACGTTATCAGTGCCAACGACGACACCTCCCTTGACGGTCACGTGAGAATCAAGAACGCACCGATCACCAAGAACCGCACCAGCCTCGACAAAGCAAAATGGACCAATCCGAACGCCCTCGCCAAGTTCGGCTTTTGGATCAACGTATGCCAGAGAGTGGATCTCCGCCACTAAACCTCCCTCGGGATGAGTTTGAATGTGATTTCGGTGGTTAAGACCTCATCGCCATCGACCGAGGCGACTCCACGCATTTTGCCCATTCTGTTGCGATACCAAATGATTTCGCAGGTGGAAAGAAGTTGATCGCCCGGTACCACTGGTCGCTTAATCTTGACTTCGCCGATCGTTCCAATAAGCGGTACCAGTCCTTCGTTTTCCGGATCGGACATGATCACGATCGCACCAGCCTGAGCAAGTGCTTCGATGATCAGCACTCCAGGCATGATCGGTTTGCCTGGGTAATGGCCTTGAAAGAACGGTTCGTTGATTGTCACGTTCTTGAGCCCCACACAGCGCTGGCCGACTTCAAGTTCAATGATCCGGTCAACGAGAAGCATCGGGTAGCGGTGCGGCAAATGCCGCATGATTTCTTCGATCTGCATGGATTCCTCGCAGGGAATGTACCCGCAACGCTACTCGGTTGGCTCGGTCATGCTGATCCCGATTAAGCGCGTGGGTTGACCAGAGGCGTCGTTCACCACCTGACCCTGGGAACGGCGATAACTCCAGCCACCGTCAGTACCGAGGATTCTGTAGCGAGCCTCGTAACGACCGGTTCGTCGTGCGGTCTCCAAGGACTGAACGAGGATGTGCCGATCGTCCGGGTGGAGCCCTTCAAGAATTCTCTCCAAGCTCGCTTCGTTTGCGTCGATACGTCGCCGGTGCGGCGAATAGTTGGATAGCAGAAGAACATTCTTCTCCAGGTCAAACTCCCAGTGATTGATGCCGGCGAGTTGATGGACGAGTTCGTGATAAACCTCACGAGCCGCGCTGAAGCCTTCACTCTGTTTGAGGCCTGTGATGTCGGTGGCTATTCCTATCATTCGGGTCGGCTTCCCATCAACGTCTGCGATCACCTGGCCTTTGCCCAGAATCCACTGAAGCGCTCCATCTGGCCTGACAGTTCTAAACTCAACCTCGTAAGAACTTCGAGTGGAGATGGCTTGATCCAAGGCGCTCATGACCGCGCCCAAGTCATCCTGGTGGACAAGTGCCTTCCAGGCATCGAACGTGCCTTGAAAGGACCCCGGAGCCAGGCCATGGAGTGCTTCTGTATGCTCGGACCAGTCCACCTTGCCAGTTTCGATGTTCCAAGCCCAGTGGATAACTCCAGCAGCGTCGAAGGCAAGGCGCAGTTGCTCGCGCGATCGGGTCAGTTCCTCAGCCAGCGAGCGATCTTCTGTCACATCGCGAGTGATGCCCGCAATAAACTCGAGCCTTCCTTCGTCATCAAGAATCGGAAACTTGATCGTGCTCCAATAGCGCTTCGTACCTTCGACTGGTACGACATCGAGGTTTTCGACGGGTTCTTCCGTCTTGCGGACACGCTCGTCGGACGCTGCGTATTGCACGCCGATCTCTCCAAAAAGTTCGTGATCGGTGTGACCGTGTGCTTCTTCTCCAGACACACCAGAAATCTCGGAAAATCGCTTGTTAACCAGTTCGTAGCGTCCATCGGCGGTCTTGACAAAGACGATGTCTGGAGTGGCGTCAATGATTGCTTGCAAGAGTTGACTGGCGCGCATCAACTCCTCTTCAGCCTTGGCACGGCGACGAATCTCTGCCAACAGTTCAGCCTTTTCTGATTCAACCGTTGAAATTGAGTCGCCAGCGCTACGACGAACAGCCGCTGCAACAACCTCTGCGCGGGTGACCCCACCGAGTTTCTGCTTGATTCGAATCCAGTAGGTGTGTACGGTCGCAAGCCCAAGGTTCAACTCGCGAGCGATTTCCTTGTCTGTGAAGCCCTGCGTCGAAAGCGTAAGCACTTGCTGCTCTCGCTCGCTCAAGGCGGTAATCGCTAATCGGTGTGGCAAAGTCCCCTCATTTATCAAACTACTCGTTGGCCCAACGATTGATTAGCCACCATGCAGCCTGATCGTGAGGAACGAACTTATGGTGCGTGAGATGTTCAAAGGCTGGTAGGTACCCGAGCGACCCGTCACCAAACTGCTTGATTCTGGTCATGACTCGTTCTACGTGCTCCTTTGCTGCTCGACAGCGATAAACATCCGCTAAGGAACTTCCATAAACCTCATGATTAACTCTCGCGAACTTCTCTAGTTCGTCAAATACTTGTCGAGTTGGAGCGAGAGCGGTTGCGGCCTTTCCTGGGTTGCCCTGTGAATATTCTTGACGCGCCAGATTGGCAAAACGGATGAACTCAACAGCACCTTTTCCAAATGCAGAGGAAACACGACATGCGGGGCTTGGGGCAACCGCCAGGGCTCGGTCGAAGAGATCCAGGGCCATTCCATCGTCGAACTCGTCTTCATGATGAAGCCAAGCAAGGAATGGGTTTGAGTTCAAGAGGAGTCGCACCTTGAGCGAACTTCTGATTTTTCCCGGAGTAAACGTGCCGCCAAGTGTGGCCAACTCCACTCCCATCAACCTTGCCCACTCTTCATACCTTTCGGACTCGCGCAAATATGCGGTCAAGAAGGGGGTGTCTGTTCCGTTAAGTATGTGGCCACACGAACGGATGGCAGGCTTAAGCGTCTCATAGTTGCCCATCAAACCGCATTCCCAAGTTGTGACGCAGGTGCCAGCAAGCCCCATGCGTTCAACATCTTGATGAACCTCGCGGACGTTCTTTTCGGAGGCATCAACGTGCATCCATGTGGCGTTATAGGTTTGAATTGCCGGGCATCCGACGACTTCGAAACCCATGGCTTGGAACTTCTTTGCAGAGTCTTCGAGCCCGTTGAAGTATTGCCAATCAAAGATTAGGGTCTGTCCCGGAAGGTAGGAAGCCGCTTCAGGATGCGAGAGCAACATGTCGCCCCAAGTTGCGGGCCTTCGTCCGCGTTGCAATACGTATTGTGCCAGCGACCCGAAGTGGTTTCCGTAGAGTTCGGCCTTTCCGTCGCCTGAGGATGCCTCCACGGTTGTGCTACATTGCGGGCACTGTCCCAACTGCCACGTCTCATCACCCCCAATGTGGACGAGATCACTGTCGAACGCTTCCAGCGTGTCGTCAATGATAGCCCTGCAAAGCGAGGTGAACTCGGGGTTTGATGGGCACGCCTGCATTCCTTGGAACCGGGCCTCTCGGAACTGTTTGCCGTTTTCGGTGTAAAGGAGGCCTTCGAAGTGTCCGAGCAGATTGATGAACGGAACGACTCGTAGGCTAGGAAACTCGGACTGCAGCCTCATCACGTCTGCGGGCTCCAGTGCCCCCTTTCCATGCGCCCAAGGCAGTGATGGGTACGCAAAACGATGCTCCAAGTAGAGCCCTATCGAGTCATAGCCTGCTTCAAGGCTCAACTGGGCGAGGTCGCGTAGGTGATCGTACGAAAAGTTCTGCTCGCGTGCGACATCGAGCATCCACATTCGAAGGGGCATTGCAAGAGACTATACGCGAAACCGAGATTAAGGTGCTTGCAGGACCAATAGATGCACATCGTCAATGAAGTGCAACCACCCATCTGTAGCTGGGTCTTCGTCGTTCAAGGGAAACCACCTCGCTTCTATCCAGGTCGATTCCGCTCCTTGGTAGTAACTTGTCGGGATTCGTTTTTGCAGTTGCGCATCAATCGTTGTCGCCACTGCACCTTGGTGGAACGTTGGTTGGTTTGTTTGCGCGTCGAGTAGCCAAATTTCCACAGCAAGTCCTGGCCTCGCGACAGAAGTCTCAATGACCGAAGTAGCCGCGTTGATGTTCTGCCCAGAGAGGTTGAAAAGAGCCCGAACTCGTGCCGCTAAGGAGTCAGGATCATTAAAAACAGCCACCTTGGTGTCATTTGAAGAAAGCAGGGCGTCCAAATCTCCCTCAAACAATTCGCCTTCCAGAACCGCAAAGTCGTACGGAACAATCTTCTGGGGCAGTAACTCGAAACACCCAGCATCTGCGATAGATGCGCCATCCAAATCGCCATCTTGAGGTCTTGGGAGACCCAAAAGATCAAAACCTGGCTCAATGGCGGAAGAGGCGAAATCAATCGCTGGAGAACCAGGTGTGAGCCGGAAGTCTTGCCCAGCCGCGTTGCGGAACAACGGATCTGCACTCGAGTTTGATCCTGGGAAGCCTCCCATGATGATGCTTCGCGACGCAGTTGAGCCAGCCGCGAAGGTTGAAGTCCCGAAGTAGAGAATCGATCCAGTGATCACCGCTGGCGTCACCTGAGTCAGGACATTCGCGCTAGCAGCGGATTGGTTCGAACTTATCGTCGAGTAAGAAAGACTCAGAGGTCTCGATGTTGCCAGATCTATAACGAGCAAGCCACCACCTTGAGCAGATGCCTGGTTAGTGGCGACAAGGGAGTTCATCAAACCAACCGAGGAAAGGTTTGCGTAAAGTCCGCCTCCCTCATTGGCTTGATTTTGAATCAAATGGGTCTGGAAAAGGCTCAAGTTTCCAGACGTTACATACAGGCCACCGCCACGTACCGCCCGGTTGGACGAGACTGTGCATCTCGCTACTTCGCCACCGGTAGTGCCTAGTTTGTACAGCCCACCGCCGCGTAAAGTGGTTGCAGAGCCGTTGGAAACAATCTCGGTCTCGGTTAGGTTACAGTGGCCTTGAATCCAAACACCAGCACCTTCTGCTGTCGCACGGTTTCCACGGATCTCACATCCTGTAATCCGACCATCTGAGGCGGAATTGATCCAGAGACCCCCTCCACGTCCGTCGGCAGAGACAATCTCGTTGTCTATGAACTCACAATCGGTGATCTCAAGCAAGTTGGTCGCTGCTGCGCGCAGTCCAGCTCCTTGGGTGAACGCACCTGCGCTCGTCGTTGCGATGTTTGCTTCGAAGCGGCATCCGATGATGGAGTGAGTGAATGAATCCACGTAAGCACCAGCTCCTGATCCCGCACCACCTCCGCCTCCGAACGTCCGGTTCGAAGCAAACAAGCAGTTAGTCAGTGTAGTGTTAGTTCTGGAATAGAGTCCCGCTCCGCTAGCGGCACTTGCCGCAAATGGAACCGAACGACCTGCCACATTCGAGACGAACTCGCAGTTGACAAGCTCAATGCTGGACGCGAACAGGTCCACAAGTAATCCTGCTCCATCTTCCATGTTAGTTGCGTTCGAAGTAAATCTGCAACCGACGAATCGGGCACTCCCACCAGAGACAAACGCCCCTGCGCCGCCGTTTTGACCAAAGCCAGCCGTGTTGAGGTTGTCCGTAAACAGGCAATTTTGAATTAACGGCGAACCACTGATCGAACGAAGTCCATTGCCGTTGGCGACTCCTGATCCACCCCGGATAGTGAAACCATCGAGCACAGTGTTGGGCGTCGCACCAGTTATGGACACGACGTTCTCGGAATTGTCGCTGCGGTTCACAAAGCCAGCAGAATCGTCGCCCAGAAGGTCACCCGAGAGCGTTGTCAGATTAACTGAAGGGTTTCGCTGCCCAACGGTCACTTCGCCGCCTGCGAAACCGCCATAAAGTTCGACACCTGGTGGAACGGCAAAGGAGCCTGCGGAGGCCCGGTAGACTCCAGAAGCTACCCAAATCTGGTCAGCCGGTTGAGCCGTTGCTAGGGCCGAGTAGAGCGATGAGAAAGCATTGGCCCACGAAGAACCGCTGTTTGATCCAACTGCGTCTGCGTCTACGTAGTGGATTGCGGAATGGGCGATAGCCGCACCAAAAGCGAACGTAGCAACTGAAACCCAACTTCTTCTCAGAAAGCCCACGAAAATAGTATAAATCAGCAACCGAAAAAGGGGACAGTTTGATCGCTCAAACTGTCCCCCAAGTTCTCAGAATCCTGAGTGATTTACTTGGTTATTGCGCTGATCGCCGCGTCAAGTTCGGCAAGGCCCTTCTTGTCGGCCTTGAAGTTAACGAACTTCGCTTTCACTTGGCGATCCTTGTAAATGAAAACGGTGTTCTTGATCTCGGCTGATGTGTTGACTTTGTAGTCTTCAACGGCCTTGTCGCCCTTGCCAAGCCATGCCATGGCGACGTCGCTAGCCTCAACCTTCTTGGACATGCCCTCGATTGCATTGGCCGTGTCCTTCGACTTGCCCTCGTCCGTCAAGAAGATCACAAACGCTTTCAACTTTGCGCCGCTATGAGCCTTCATGTTTGCCTGAAGGTTGCTGGCAATAGCCTGAACGTTAGACCCTGAGTCCCCGTTGACCCAGACTTGAACCTGGGGAAGCACACCGTAGGTGCACGGCGGGCAAGCGTTCGTGCCCTTGTGAGGTCCAGCAACGTGGTTCGGATGGAAGGCCGAGACAGTTTCTCCGACGTTGAGTCCCGACTTTGCGGGGGCGGCGGCAATAGCCGCGAGAGCAGCAACACCAATTGTGAGCGTAGCAAGCTTTTTCATATGAGATTAGTTCCTCCAGACAAGATAGACACCGACCGTGGTGTCCTACGAGTCCTAATGACAATTCTGGGATAAAAGTTCCCAGCAGAAACCTTCTAACTCGAAATATCGTTTAGAATCGAAAGCAATGCGATGTCCACGATGTGAAGTTGTTGAACTGACGATGGCAGATCGATCAGGGGTTGAGATTGATTACTGCCGCGCATGCCGAGGCGTCTGGCTGGATAAGGATGAACTTGACAAGATCATAGATCGGGTTGCCCAATCGGGCAACGCCCCTTTCCCAGCCGCCCCCGCCACGCCGACACCGTCCGGACCTCCAGTGGATCATCGTCGAGATGAGCGAAAGGATTGGGACCGAGATAGAGATCGCGATCGTGATCGTCGCAGAGATGACGACGATGATGACTATCGGGGCAAGCGCCGACGCGGCGGCTTTCTTGAGAACATCTTTGACGTGTTCGACTAGCCTGGCATTTGGGGTAAACCTCCCAGACCTGTGAGTGCCTGGCTTCAACCTGAACCCGCCAATTGGTGGCACCTTGTCGATGACGCAATTGAGGAAGACCTTGGAAGCGTCGGAGACCTAACTGGCGGCTGTCTCGATCCAAACTTACTTGTTGACTGGTATATCGAAGCCCAGGGAGACGGAGTAGTTTGTGGCGTGGGGGTGGCTGAACACCTGTTGACTCCTTACTCCAGCGACTCCGACGACATGATGATCGAAACTCACAAGGTCGATGGTGATCGTGTGGCCCGTGGTGATCGAATCATCGAGGGAACGTTGTCCGCGCGCCGAGTGCTCATGGCAGAACGAACCGCCCTGAACTTCATCATGCATCTCAGCGGGATAGCGACCCTCACCAGCCAGTTCGTAGAGCGAGTCGATGGAACTCGCGCGACGATTGTAGACACGCGGAAGACAATCCCCGGGCTCAGACAGATTCAAAAATACGCCGTTCGCTGTGGAGGTGGGCGAAACCATCGATTTGGCCTGTTTGACGCTGTCATGATCAAGGATAACCACATCATGGCGGTGGGCCCAACCACCGGGGCTGGACCTCGCCGCCCCTCCCACCGGCCCCCACCCA
>CALMEF010000078.1 GCA_937862825.1 uncultured Armatimonadota bacterium | reverse complement strand
CAAGGACGCCGACCGGGCCGCGCTCGCCGTTCAAAGGCAAGTACAGGGCTTCAGAACCCGGAAGCGTGTCCGTTCCCTTTCCGGCTCGTTTGCCTTGCTCGACGACCCACTTCGCCACCGCTTGCTCCTTGGGCTGCAACTCAAAACCTGACTCGGAAGCGGGAGCCGCAAAAAGGTCGCCCGTTTTGCGGGAACGGATGAGTACGGCAACGTCGCATCCAAAGACCCTGCGGATCTGTTCTGCGGCAAATGCGCCGAGTTCTGTCCGGCTCCGAGTACTGGAGAGTTTTCGACTGAGGTCATACAGCGCCGACGTTCGCCTTGCCCGCTCCGACTCACTCCGACTCTGCTCCTTGTGCCGGTTGGTGAGGATGCTGATGGTTAAGCCAACCACAAGCATGACAGCGAGCACAATCCAGTACTGTGGATCGCTTACTGAGAACGTGTAGCGTGGGTCGGTAAAGAAGAAGTTGAAACTGGCGACAGAAAGGAGGGAGGCCAAGAACGCTGCAGACTGGGAACTTCGGCTCGCCACGGCAGCAACCGCAAGCAGATAGATGGAGACCTTTCCGGCTTCCCCAAAGTAAGGGTCAACGACAACGTTGATGACGGTGGCCACTCCGGTCACGGAGGCGGCGAAGAGTAATCCCTTCCAATCTGTGCCATGCGGTACTGGTCGCGTCATCAGCACCGTCCCGGTCTTCTCGGGACCAGTGATCACGTGCACATCAATATCGCCGCTCGATCGCACCAAGGCGTCCACAAACGACCCGAACAGAATCTCCTTCCACTTCGGACGAACAGGCTTGCCTACGATCAGCGTCGTGACATTTTTGGATCGGGCAAACTCCATCACCGTACTCACGATGTCGTCTCCAGTGAGGACGGATGTTTCCGCGCCGAGGCTTTCGGCCAGCCGAAGACCATCGAAGGCAAGTTGTCTACCCGCCAAACCGACCTTCGACTGCCGGGGACTCTCGACGGTGACCGCCAACAAATCCGCGTGGAGAGCATCGGCCATTCGCCTCGACGCGCGTACCACGCGAGTCGCCAAGCGACTCGGTGCGACGCAAACGAGTATCCGGTCCGTCGTATGCCAAGGCTCTCTGGCCCCCTCAATCTCCCGGAACGTCTGAACTTGCCTGTCTACGCTCTCTGCGGTCTTCCGCAAGGCAAGTTCGCGAAGCGCGGTCAAGTGCTTCTTTTTGAAGAACCCCTCCAAGGCTTGCTCCACCTTTTGCGGGACGTACACCTTGCCATCGCGAAGACGTTGGATGAGTTCCTCAGGAGGAAGGTCGATGAGTTCGACTTGCTCGGCGTCGGCAATCACCGCATCAGGAACGGTCTCGGCGACGCGAATCCCGATGATTTGGGCCACCACGTCGTTCAGGCTTTCCAGGTGTTGAACATTAACCGTTACATACACATCAATGCCAGCGCGAAGCAGTTCCTCTGCGTCTTGCCAGCGCTTGGCGTGCCGCGACCCCGGAGCATTGGTGTGGGCAAGTTCGTCGAGCAAGAGAATTTCAGGCTTTCTGGATAAGGCGGCATCAATATCGAACTCCTTCAGGGTGACCGCCCCGTAGGCAATTTCGCGCAGCGGGATGTACTCCAAACCCTCTGCAAGAGCCTCTGTCTCCTTCCTTCCGTGAGGTTCCAGGTATCCGATCACGACGTCTCTGCCGCGAGCCTTTTGGTCTTGCCCGTCGGCAAGCATGGCATAGGTCTTGCCGACACCTGCTGCCATGCCCAAATAGACCTTGAGCCGGCCCTTGCCACCAACTGCAGGCTGCTCGGATTTGAGTTGCTTCAGAAGGGCTTCAGGATCGGGTCTTTCACGGCCGGGCACAATCACCTCATCGAATTCGCGGAAGCCGGGTCAACCACTCCGGATGGTAAAGGTGTACCTGAAGGTCGAAGTGCGACTCTTCCAATTGCCGGACCACATCCCCCAGGAACTTTTTTGAACTCACGAGTGAGCGTTTGGTTGGTAGGTTTGCCAAAAGAAGCGCTGCGGGACCAGGTTCCAGCGACTCCAGGAGTTCGCACGCAATCGAAAGGGGCGGTTCCCTGTCTGTTCGCACGATCAGGAGCGGGCCGTCAAGTTCATCTTCCCAAGCATCGCGGATTGCCGGAGCATCGCCACATGAGACGATGGCCCAGAACCTCGCGGTAGAGTCCAGGTGGTGAGCCACTCTAAAGGTGTTGATTGCCTCCGCCCCTGGTCGAAAGGCAACGCCAATTACGGGAACCTTGAGCGACGGGTCTCCGGGTCTCAAGGAGAGGGCTCCCGATCCAACGCGAGATTGAGTTCGAGTACGTTGACCACCGGCTCCCCAAGGATTCCAAGTTGCGGGCCACGCGTGAACTGTTTCACCAGATCCCGAACCTTGACTTCTGAAATGCCTCTCGCTCTGGCGACCCTGGGGATCTGATATTCGGCGGCAGATGGAGAAATGTGCGGGTCCAATCCGCTTCCGGAAGCGGTCACCAGTTCCGTTGGCACTGGCTTGGTGTTGGTCGGATCGACGGCGCGAAGCATCTTGACGCGCTCGCGTATGGCCTCGATGAGCGCTGGATTCGTCGGGCCTAGGTTCGAACCAGAAGAGGCTGCCGAGTTGTAAGCAGGCGACGTCGCGGATGGGCGCCCCCAGAAATGCTTGGGATCACTGAAAGCCTGCCCGATCAAAGAAGACCCAACAACCTTGCCGTTCTCCATGATCATGCTTCCGTTTGCCTGAGTCGGAAAGACGACTTGGGAGATACCCGTGATGAGTAAGGGGTACGCAACACCGCAAACGAGGGTGAAGCAAAGCAACATGCGAATGGAGGTAAGGAAGGTTCTCATTTCACTAAAATTCCGAGCACCAGGTCAATCGCCTTGATTCCCACGAAAGGCACGATCAGTCCGCCCAGGCCATACACCAGGAGGTTGTGACGCAGAACTTGCTCGGCCCCCAGCGGTCGATACTTGATGCCTTTCAGCGCCAGCGGAATCAGCGCGACGATGACAAGGGCATTGAAAATAACCGCGCTGAGGATCGCACTTTCGGGCGTCTTGAGCCCCATGACATTCAATCGAGACAACTCGGGATAGACCGAAACAAATGCGGCAGGCAGAATCGCGAAGTACTTCGCGACATCGTTGGCAATGCTAAAGGTGGTCAAAGCGCCGCGCGTCATAAGGAGTTGCTTGCCAGTCTCGACAATTTCAATCAACTTCGTAGGGTTACTGTCGAGGTCAACCATGTTTCCCGCTTCCTTGGCGGCCTGGGTTCCGGTGTTCATCGCGACAGCGACATCGGCCTGGGCTAGAGCGGGCGCATCGTTCGTCCCGTCCCCAGTCATGGCGACCAGTCGCCCACCTTGTTGGTACTCGCGTATCAAACTGAGTTTGGCCTCGGGTGTTGCTTCGGCCAGAAAGTCATCCACACCAGATTCAGCAGCGATTGCGGCGGCGGTAAGCGGGTTATCGCCAGTGATCATGACCGTTCTGATCCCCATCTGGCGAAGGTCGTGGACCCGTTCGCGAATGCCCCCCTTAACAATGTCCTTCAGGTGAATCGTGCCCAAGCCCTTCGGACCCCCGCCATTCTTCTCGGCGACAACGAGGGGGGTCCCTCCAGACTTGGCAACTTCGTCAACCTTGGCTTGTACCTCTGCCGGAAACTTGCCACCCTGTTCCTCGATCCACTTTCTCACCGCATCCTGGGCACCTTTTCGAACCACATGACCA
>CALMEF010000077.1 GCA_937862825.1 uncultured Armatimonadota bacterium | reverse complement strand
GTGCCAATGGGAAGCCGCCACCCCGTGGTCGTGCAGTCCATGATCACCGAAGAGACTCGAAACATCGAGGCTTGCGTCGAACAGATCATCGCGCTGCACAAGGTTGGTTGCGAGATCGTCCGGGTCACAACGCCAACTCTTGGCGAGGCCCTGTGCGTTGAGGAGATTCGGGCCAAGGTCATCGAGCGCTATCAGGCTGTTCCGCTGACCGCAGACGTTCATCACCAAGGCACCGACATCGCGATCGAAGCCGCCAAACACGTTGACGAGGTCCGCGTTAACCCGGGTCTGTTTGTGTTCCGCAAGCACACTGGCCGCGAGGATTACTCTCCCGAAGAACACGAGGAGGAGCGAAAGGCCATCGAGGCCGGTTTTGTTCCGGTGGTTGAGGCGTGTAAGAAACACAACCGCGCCATGCGAGTTGGTGTCAATCACGGATCACTCAGCGAAAGGATGCTTGTTACGTACGGCGACACTCCCGACGGCATGGTCGAGTCCGCGATGGAATACCTGCGCATCTGCCGAGCCAACGGCTTTGAGAATGTCAACATCTCAGCCAAGGCAAGTCGTGTGCCAATCATGGTTGCCGCGAACCGCCTGATGGCTCAGAAGATGGACGCGGAAGGCATGGATTATCCGCTCCACCTCGGCGTCACCGAGGCAGGCGACGGCGAGTACGCCAGAATCAAAAGCACGGCGGGCATCGCGACGCTCCTCATGGAAGGAATCGGCGACACCATCCGCGTCTCGCTGGCGGAAGACCCTATCAACGAAATCCCGGTTTGCTACGACATCCTACAATCGCTCGGACTCCGAAAAACGAAGGTCGAGTACATTGCCTGCCCTTCTTGTGGGCGAACGAAGTTCGACCTACCAACTGTCCTGCACGAGGTACGGGAAGCCACACGCCATTTGGTTGGCTTGGACATTGCCGTCATGGGTTGCATCGTGAACGGCCCCGGCGAAATGGCTGACGCTGACTATGGCTACGTGGGCGCTGCCGGGGGCAAAATCACCCTCTACCGCAAGCGCGAAGTGGTCAAGAACGGCATCCCCCAAGAGCAAGGTGTCAACGAGTTGTTGGCGCTGCTAAGAAGTGACGGAGTCTGGTCAGACCCCGAATAAACTCCTTTATCACTACTAGGTTCACTTCGAATTCCTTGCATGGAACGTCCCTCCCGTGTACTGTAATAGGAAGGGAATCTGCTTTCATGAGTCAATTTCGAAAGGTAAACGTTCTTGGATTTAGTGCTGTAATCGTCGTCGCGGTGGTCGGAGGTTCGACCGCGGTGTCTTCGGGTCAAACTGGCGCTTTGGTTAGGTTACAACCCACTGCACCTGGTGTCACGCAAGTTGGAAACGTCAATGTGGACGGTCAGGTTAAGGCGGGCGCCCTAACGGTTGGAGGCCTGATTGATCCGTACTTTGCCGCGACCTTAGAAGCCGATGCTGGAGCCTGGATAAAGGTCGATCAATACAACGCAATCGTAGCCGAAACGTCCACTACAGTCTCGACCTATCCGGCCATCGTTGGCACCGTTAGCGGACTGGCTTCGAATACTGCGATCTGGGGTCGAAATACGACAACGGGCAGTTTTTCGTACCTTGCAAGCGGACAAGATGGAATCGTGGCCAGCCCTGGCGCCGGGGGAACCGGGTTTGCCGGTCGATTCACCGGTCGAGTGTACGCAAGCGGCAATGTCGGAATCGGTACTACGTCGCCAGGTTTCCCGCTTTCCTTCCCA
>CALMEF010000076.1 GCA_937862825.1 uncultured Armatimonadota bacterium | reverse complement strand
CGGGGCGGGTCATGATGTAGTAGTCATCGGCTTCAAAGCGCCACTTGGTTCGGTTTCCCAGCGGCGGTCGGGCAATAACTTTGAGCAATCGGGGTTTAGAAACGACGCTTGCCGCTTCAACTACCAACTGTCGAGTACCAACTGGCGTGTTTTCTGGAACGTAGGCAACGATCCGTGTATCAGACCAAGTCGTGATGATCAAAGAAGTCGACCCTAAACGAACCCGGTTTCCCTCAACCCAAGAACCAAAGCCCGTTCCGGTGATGGCCAGACGCCCAGAGCGAGTGATCACGGGTTTGTTGAACGATGTCACCGTTGCCGAAACCGCTACAGAAGCCAAGGCCAGGGATAAGAGCGAGCAGATTGATCTCATAAACACAAGGAGACCTCGTAAGCAAGTTTGATACATGACCGAGTCAAATTCTTCGCCTCGTGCATAATTATTGTTGACAACCCAATCCCATTGTCAGGGAAGAAGACATGAAAGAACGTTACGAAGACTCCTACCTTTATCGCCTTCGCCACTCCGCCGCTCACCTTATGGCGCAGGCCGTCACCGAACTCTATCCCGGTGCCAAACTTTCCATCGGCCCTCCAATCGAGAACGGCTTCTATTACGACATTGATTTTCAGGCTCCTTTGAAGGAAGAAGACCTGTCCAAGATCGAGAAGCGGATGAAAGAGTTGTCCAAACTCGATCAGCGCATTCAACGCATGGAAGTATCGCGTGAGGAAGCGAAGTCCCTCATTCTGGACGACAAGATTCCCGGTATGGGCGCAGAAGTTGCTGAATACAAACTTCAACTTCTCGATGCGATTCCCGAGGGCGAGACGATCAGTTTCTATGATCAGCAACGGACCGACAGGGAAGGGACGCTCCATCGCTTTTTGGACCTTTGTCGCGGGCCGCACGTCGACACGACGAAGGAGATCAAGAACTTCAAACTGATGTCTATCGCTGGCGCTTATTGGCGTGGGGATGTCAAGAACAAACAGTTAACGCGAATCTACGGAACTGCGTTTGAGTCACCTGAAGACCTTGAGGCGCATCTCTTCATGCTTGAAGAAGCCGCGAAAAGAGACCACCGGAAACTGGGTCGTGAACTGGGGTTATTCATGTTCTCGCCAAGAGTCGGGACGGGGCTGCCTCTGTGGCTTCCAAAGGGAGCCATTCTTCGTGACACGCTGATTGACTTCATGAAGAAGGAGCAGTTGGCGCGAGGTTATGAGCCTGTCGTGACGCCCCACATCGGCAACATCAAGTTGTACGAGAAGTCGGGCCACGTGATTACGTATCGGGACAAGATGTTTCCGTTTATGGAGGATGAGGAGAAAGAGACCTACATCCTTAAACCGATGAACTGCCCGTTCCACATTGAGATTTATGCGTCACAGATGCGGTCGTATCGTGACCTTCCCGTGCGGTACGCCGAGTTTGGAACGGTCCATCGCTATGAGCAAAGTGGGGAAGTGACCGGAATCCTTAGGGCTCGCGGGTTCACGCAGGACGACGCGCACTTGTTCGTCACGCCAGATCAGTTGCAGGATGAATTTATTGGGGTCGTTGATCTCATGAAGGCGGTTCTGATCAAACTTGGCTTAACGGACTATCGAGTTCGTGTCGGCACGAAGGACCCTGCCTCAGACAAATATGTGGGCCACGACGACAATTGGGTGGCGGCCACAAAGGCGATTACGGATGCGTGCGACAAACTTGGTCTTGAGTACGAGATTTCTCCCGGAGACGCCGCGTTCTATGGGCCAAAACTTGACCTGATGATTCGAGACGCTCTCGGACGCGAGTGGCAGATGGGAACGGTTCAGGTGGACTATAACCTGCCTGAGCGGTTCGAACTCGAGTACATCGGCGAGGATTCGAAGCCGCACCGCCCGATCATGATTCATCGCGCGCCGTTTGGATCGCTGGAGCGTATGATCGGGCTACTTACGGAGCAATATTCCGGGGCGTTTCCGTTCTGGCTTGCGCCAGTTCAGATCGCAGTTTTGCCGATCGCTGACCGGCACGTCGAGAAAGCAGACGAATTGGCGGAGACGCTGCGCGACACGCTACATGACTCACGCGCTTTACGAGTGTGGGTGGACCACCGAAGCGAGACGCTTGGCAAGAAGATTCGTGATGCCCAACTTTCCAAGGTGCCTTTCATGCTGATTCTTGGGGACAAAGACATCGAGAACGGAACGGTAGGCGTTCGATCGCGTGAAGAAGGCGATCTTGGGGCGATGACCCTGGAAGCATTCCTGGCGCGAGTGAAGTAGCGTAAGAATGGGGGCTTATAATTCTGGGGAATACCGGCGCGCCAGCCACGAGAAGTTCAATGCGGCGCAGGATGCCCACGCTCTTGGCCACTATGTCGTCTCACATTACCTGTGCGGCGTAGCCGTCGAATGCATGTTGCGGGCATTTAGGTGGCGGATTGACCCCAGTTGGGACTCAAAGCACAACCTTCGAGAGTTATCGAAAAAATGCGGCGTCTACCAACGGCTACAGAAGAAGGACCCCCAGGCTTTTGCGAGAGCATTGAATGAAGTCGTCCGCCGGTGGCGGGTTTCTCATCGGTATTCGCCCTCCGACCGCCTCCTCGAGGACCTTACCCGTCTAAAGATCGAAACTGGGAAGAATGACCGAATACTTCGGAACAACTCAAATGTTATGTTAGAATGTACTCAGATCATATTGAAAGAGTGTGAAGATGTCTATTGATGCCGAGGCCCTAAAGAGGGCATTTCCAACCCATACCGAAGATGAACTTGTCGAGTTCCGTCTGGATGAACAGCTGGAAAAGTATATCGGTGAGGTGGTCTTGCGCGAGTTTCGAGGGGTTTCCGTATCAGAGCGGCAAAAGCGAATCTGGGACCGATTGCGCGAAGATTTTAACAGCGATTCCCAAATGGTATCCATCGTGTTTGCATTTTCGCCCGAGGAATGGCAAGACATGAAGGATGAAGTAGCGTAAGGTAGGACGAGATCAGGCTTAGCGTCGCCTCGTTCTTTGTTGCGAATAGGTCCCGCAGAAATCAGAGGAGCAAAGAAATTGCCCCTCTCCTCGTTTCTGAGCAGAGGGGCGGGGGAGAGAGAGCCTGCCTAGGCCGCTTCTTCGAGGCCGAAGCCCGGAGCAGGAATGTAGATTCCCGCATTCACGGAGTAGGGGCTCACTTCGCCGTTCTTGGTCGCCCGAATTCGGAACCATTTCGGCACGCCCGGGGCAAAGTCATTGAAGGTCAATCGAGTCTTCGTGGTCGAGGCCAAAAGTGTCCAGTTGGACTCATCGGCGTCGGAGACTTCGACTTCATAAATGACGCCGTACTTGTTGTCGCCAGCCTTCCATGAGACCTTCACCGAACCGTCCGCAGAGGGAAGCGCGAAAGGCTCTTGAGGAATGAACGGGAGGATTGGCGTTTTCGACGTTGATCGCGGGGCAAATCCCAGCGAAAGAATAGACGAGGACGAGACGGATGGGTTGGCGTACATCAAGTTGAGGTACTGGCTGAAGACGGCGAGGCTGGTTTCACGCTGGGTTTGCTTATCAAAACTCGCGGTGTCCGCAGCAATTCGTGCGGCGTTCCAGGCGGCAAGGGCCTCATTGAACAACTCCGCACTATCGCTCATCTCGGTCGCCTGAGCGACGCTGAGGCCGAAGGTTGCGGGAGCCGCCAAGACTTGGGCACCCACTTGCGCCAGGGTATCGCCTGGCGTCGGGTCTTCCAGGTTGTACATCTGCGTGATTGTCATATTTTCACTTCCATCGTTTGGTTTTCTTCCAAGCGGTTTGGCCAGGATTACTGGATATGTCGGCAGAATGTCTTGAAAACCTCAGATCTAGGTTCAAGTGTTGGCATATGTCCAAAATAAACAATCCGGGAATTCGGATTTCTTAGCCTTGTTTTCGGACTTCTTGGTCTTTGGCTGAGAATTCTCTGTCTTGTTTTGGGATTTCTTGGTCTTTGGCTGCCAATTCTCTTTCTTTTTTTCGAACTTCTTAGTCTTTGATCGAGAATTCTCTGAATCTTATTCCAACTTCTTAGCCTTTGATTGGGTGTTCTCTGCCTTTTCTTGAGATTTCTTGGCCTTTATCGATGGGTTTGTGGCTCAAATGCTCATCACTTCTAACCCTTTTCGCCACAGATGGGACGAGGGGAACCACACAACGCTCCTAAAACTCCCCTCTACTCATTTGAGGGGGGAGGGACCGAGGGAGAAGGGCGAAGACTTACGCCTTGAGCACCCAACCATTCGGGTCGACAACCGGAGTTGCACCCGTGTAAGTCACGGAACCCTTTCCGTTGGTCATGGGCACACGAATGGTTTTCCTGTCGACAACGACGTCAACGGGCATGGGGAAGGGCAGCCCGTCGGGGGTGGTCCATTCGAGGCGAAGAACTCCGTTTGCGGCGTCGGTTTTGAGCGTGGGCAACTTCGCCTGACGCACATAAACCTCGAAAAACCAGCGAAGGTCTTTCTTGGCTTCTGCGGAAGCGATGTTGACGAAGTCGTCGGTGGTCACCAGGCGGAGCGCTCGGCCATCTGCCCATTTTTCTGACTCGGGAGTTGGGTAGGCCATGCGGCGAATCGACTTGAGAAAGGCATCTTCGCCGATGAGATATCGAAGCGAATGAAGAATCAGCGCGCCCTTGTCATAAATGTCGCCGCCATAGGCTTCGCTGGAAGTTTCTTCACGTGGGGCGACCGGGGCCGTGTTCTGAATCTGGCGTCTCCTGCCCTTCATTGCCGTTAGGTAAGCATCTTTGCCGCGAATTTGTTCGATATAGAACGTGTCGAGAAAACTTTGGAAGCCCTCATGAATCCACATATCGCGCCAGTCTGCGTTTGAGACGAGATTTGCCCACCATTCGTGGCCGAACTCGTGAAGAAGCAGCCAGTCGTAGCCATCGGTGGCGTGACGGAAGCGATTTCCATAGGCAATGGCGGTCGAATGTTCCATTCCGAGATGGGGAGTTTCAACGATTCCAGCCTTCACGGTTCGGAATGGGAAGGGGCCGCAGAACTTTTCCATATAGTGGAAGTACTTCTTTTGCTCATCGATCAGGCGGGCAGCCTTGGGCTTGCTTTCGGGAAGCACATAAAAGTGGATCGGGACTGTTTGTCCGCCAACGGACTTGATTGTGTCGGTGACGAGGTCATAGGGAGCGGCGTTAAAAACCAAAGAATAGTTGTTGATTGGCAAGGGCATCCGCCAATGATAAGTGGACGTGTTGTCCGGGTTCTTGTCGGTCTTTTCGAGTTTGCCGGGACCCACGGCGGTGAGCGGATTTGGAACGGTGAGTCGCATGACTGCGCTGTTGGGGCGATCTGAAGGATGATCTTTGCAGGGGAAGATTAGGTCTGCTCCAGCACCTTGCAGGGCGACGGAAATCCAATCTGCCCCGCTGGAAGTTTTTGCCCAGACGATTCCACCATCCCACGGGGCATTTCGAGCGACATGAGGAGCACCTGCATAGGTCGTCACAACTTGGAACGATTCTCCTGGCTGTTTCGAGGTCGGAAAGTGGATGCGAAGCATGCCTTTGAGCCGATCAAATCGAAGCGGCGACTTCCCGTCGGTAACTTTCGAGACGGCGTATGGGTCGTCAAGATCAATCAACACGGTCGCCGTCGGAATCACGACCTTGGCGTCCATGATCGTTGTGCCGCTCAGTGTTTTTGCCTTGGGATCGACTTTGATTGAGATGTCGTAAGTTTGAACGTCGTACGCCGCTTGTTCGAGTTTGAGGGCGCCTCCTGACACTTGGTTTTGGGCGGTTATTGCAACGAGAAGGAGGCCGATTGTCATGACGTTGTGAAAGTATAGTCCGAGAGTCGCCCGCCTCCTCGGATTTGGGGGGCCATAACGGACTTTGGAGGTCAATGTAGTTCCGGAACCCGCATGCTTGGTCTCGCTGGGAATCGGCGCGCTGATGTTGTTTGCCAAAAGAGGCTTCCTTAGGCGGGTAACGAAATCGACTTAGTTTCAGGATCATTGCACCGCAATAACAACTTTGCCTTTCGTCCGTCCAGCGTCAACGTAAGCCAACGCCTCTTCGGTCGCGTCGAAAGGAAAGACTCGGTCCAAGACGGGTCGTATAGCCCCGGACTCAATCAACGCCGTGATCCTCTGCAACTGGTAACCGTTCGCCTTCATAAAGAGAAAGGAGTAATGCACGTTCAGACGCGCTGCCTTTTTTCTGACACCAGCGCTTAAGAGGCTAGTTGCTAGGTTTAGCATCCAGTTGGCTCCGATTGCTTTAGCGAAACTCGGATCGGGTGGCCCAGAGATGGAAACAAGTTGTCCACCAGGTTTAAGAACGCTCAAGGACTTTACGAGTGTTTCGCTGTTCTGGCTATTCAACACAACGTCGTAGTCCGTTAGCAACTCCGTAAAATCTTCCTTCTTGTAGTCGACAACGAGATCTGCGCCCAGCTCCTTCACCCATCTTAGATTGTCTGTACTCGTCGTCGTCGCAACGAATGCCCCTAAGTGCTTCGCCAGTTGAATTGCGAATGTGCCGACTCCTCCCGAACCCGCTTGAATGAATACTTTTTGTCCCTCTTTCAAGTTTGCCCTCTCGACAAGGGCTTGCCAGACTGTCAGACCAACCAGCGGAATGGAAGCAGCTTCTTCCATGGTTAGATTTGCGGGCTTCAGTGCCAGTGAGGTTTCCTTGATCGCTATTCGTTCCGCAAAAGTCCCGATGCAGAAATCACCGGGACGCGAATAGACTTCGTCACCTGGCTTAAACCTGCTCACAAGAGACCCAACCTTGACCACCGTGCCGGCGACATCATGGCCCAATATCACGGGGAGGCGGTAGGGCAAGATAAGCTTGAATTCGCCACTCTTGATCTTGGAGTCCAGTTGGTTCACGCCGGCAGCGTGCACCGAGACCAGAACCTCGTCATCACGCAGTTCTGGTTCGGGCATATCGCTAAAGCCTGCTCTGCCTCTTTTCCCATAACGTTGAAGAACAAACGCTTTCATTGTGTTTCTCTCCTGCCCTCTCTAAACTTTTCCTTGTGCGTCCAGTCGCAAATCTTTACGAATCCCAGCATCCATCAGGTTTGTGGGCGCAAACTTTCTGAGGAGGCGAAGCCGCCCAGCTAGGCTTCCAGCGGTGTATCTGAGTTTAGGATGCTTTTGGCGTGCGGCCTGGAGGACGACTTCGGCCACGACTCGTGGATCATCTGCGGTAGCTATGAGATCTTGAAGTGTCCTTTTGACGGCTAACCGTACGTCGCGGTATGTCTCCATCATTTCGTCAGGTTCAAGGAGGCTGGTTTCGAACCCAGTCTTTGTATACGCGGGTTCGATCACGACCACGCGGATGCCGAACTGCCTCAATTCATGATCCAGTGATTCGCTATAGCCTTCAACCGCGTGCTTGGTAGCTGCGTAGAGGGCGCCGTATGGCATCGGGAGGAAGCCGAGGACGGATCCAATGTTGATGATCCGTCCCTGACCCTCGCGACGCATATGGGGAAGAACGGCACGTGTCATACGAACCATTCCGAAGAAGTTGGTCTCAAAGATTGTGTGCGCCTGCTCAATAGAGCTTTCCTCCGCGCCCGCCGGGGCAACCCCGAACCCGGCGTTGTTTACCAGCAGATCGATTCGCCCCTCCCGTTGCATGACCTCATTGACGGCTGATTCGACTGAATCGTCACTCGTGACGTTGAGGGACAGCATTTCAACCTGCCCATCCGTCGCAAGCCCCGCTCGTCGACTCGTGCCAAAGACCCGATAGCCGTCCATGGCTAACCGCTGAGCAGTCGCCTTACCAATTCCAGATGATGCCCCGGTAACCAGGGCGACGAGTGTGGTTTCCTTGTTCAGCATTGAAGTTCACTTCCAACATTTGCTAGCGTAAGTTCATCAAGTCTGTCACTACGCTTTCAATAGTGACTATACCACCTTTTGGTATACTGTCGCTATCGAAAGCGTATGATCAAAGAAAAACTCGCGAACGCGCCCTGCCCGATTGCTCGCACCTTAGCCTTGATTGGGGATCCTTGGAGCATCCTGATTCTTCGCGACGCGCACGCAGGCATGACCCGTTTCGAGCAATTTCGAAGAAGCCTGGAAATCGCGCCGACAATCTTGACTCAAAGGCTCCTGTCCCTAACGAACGAAGGGCTCCTTGAGAAGAAGCCGTATTCGGCTCATCCCCCTCGCGACGAGTATCACTTAACCGCCGCAGGTCGGGACCTTCTGCCAGTGCTGTTCATCATCGGGGCTTGGGGCCGAAAACACAGAGGTGACGATAAATTGACTCGATTCTTCGACGGTGAGACCGGAACTGAAATCAAGCCTGTGGCTATAGATGAAGTAACAGGAGCAAAGATCGGAACCCGACCGATTCGAGTGGGCTCGGTATAGCTCCCCTGCACCTAAGCCGTGAAGGCACGTGTCAGAATCTCGCGTCCTTGGTAGAATCTCGTTCGCTTGTGACGGCTTTGTACGTTGAAAGTGTTTGGTACTCCGAAGTGTACGCACTCAGAACTACTCTGGGGGTGTAGAGGGGAAATGGCCTGCCCACCGATCCGGGGATGCAGGCCCAAAGATCAAGATGAGAATTCCATGAATGGGAACTCTTGTTCAATTTTCTGATGAGATGGCTCGCAAACCCAATTTGGATAGGCGAACATACGCGGCCTCTGTCTGAGAGTCGCCCTGTGTTTCTCCCTCTGCACAAGGAACTTTGCTGTGGCCACCAGGTACCCGGTGGCGCGCTCCCGAAGGGCGATATAGCGGTCGATAAGCCTGATTCGCTCAGGTTGCTCTGAACGAGCCCGAGCTTCTCGAAGCGAATTGAGTTTCCCAGCGTTCTCTCTCACGGCTTGCTGAATCGCGGCAAGCTTCCCATCGAGACCGACGGATTGGTTTGTGACGAGCTTCCTCGTGTTCTGGTTCCCCCGCTCTGGACGTTGCCCAGATTCGACTACAATAAGTATACCCCATGGAAGAATCGACCCTAGCGGGCGGTCAGCCGAGGCCCGACAAGGACGGTGCGAGGACTGAGGTCAGGCGCTCGATAGTCGAGGGTTCCAAGCTGAGCGCGCCATACCTCGTGATGAACGCCCTGGCGACGGCCGTCGCCAGTTACGGGCTACTTGCCGACAGTGCCGCCGTCGTCATCGGCGCGATGATTATCGCCATGCTTCTTGGCCCCATTATGGGGCTTGCGCTCGCACTCGTTGACGGTGATACCAGGTTGCTCCGTGACGCATTGATTGCCGAAGCCGTCGGCGCATTGATGGTGGTGTTCATCGGCGGCTTCATTGGCCGAATGCACTTCGATGTGCAAATCACGAATGAGATTCTTGTCCGGACGAAGCCGAACCTACTCGACCTCGCCGTCGCTCTGTTTGGCGGCGCGGCGGGTGCGTATGCGACTGCTTCACCACGTGTGAGTGTTGGTCTTGTCGGCGTTGCCATTTCGACCGCTCTGGTGCCTCCGCTGGCGAGTTGCGGAATTTGTCTTGCTCGTGGGCTCTTTCCTCAGGCGGGCGGCGCGTTCATTCTCTTTGCGACCAACCTCGTTGCGATTCAGTGCGCTTCGTCAGTCGTCCTCTACCTGTTCGGATTTCACCACATCACCAAACGGGCCGAGGGGGACACCGGATACGTGCGAAGACTTGTCCTCGACGCAGTGGCCCTTCTCACCCTTGCAGCCTTTCTGTACATTCAACTCGCTTCTACGATAGGAGAGCAGCAGTTCGAGAAGCACATCAAGTCTCGGCTTGAGACTGGACTCCAGATGATTCCAGGAGCGTATTTGTCCGAGACTCGGTACGTTGACCAGGCCAACCGTTTTGTTGTCGTCGCAGTCGTGCGCACTCCCAATTCGGTGACTCCGGAGCAGACTGCTTCCCTTCAAACTTCTCTTGGGACTCGCAATGGCAAGCCCATCGAGCTTCACGTTCGCTCACTCCTAACTAAGGAGGCGACGCCCAAGGGGTATTTGCACGTCATTGAGCCAGAGGCTCAGCCGGTAGAGTTACCACAAGAGAACCCAACTGCCCAGCCCGCAACGTCACAGGGTGGTTCTGATTTGTCCGGCGAACAGCTGCCGCAAGGCAAAGCAGAGAAGGGCCAATGAACGGGCTCTCAGTCGAAAGGGTCGAGATACTTCTATTCGTCGCGGCCGTTGTGGCCTTGATGGCCAGGCGGCTCAGACTGCCGTATACAGTCGGATTAGTAGCGGCGGGGGCAGCTTTAGCCATGACCGGGGTGCTCGAAGGGTTTACGCTTACGCGGGACCTTGTCTTCCGGGCGCTCCTTCCCCCGCTCATCTTCGAAGCTGCTTTCTTCATCAAATGGAAGGAGCTTCGAGAGAATCTGACTCCGGTTCTAGCATTGGCGAGCATGGGAGTGGTTATTTCAGCTCTCATCATTGCTGGTCTCATGTCGGCACTCGTTGGATGGCCATTCGCCGCCGCCGCTGCCTTCGGCGCTCTCATCGCGGCAACAGACCCGGTCTCCGTTATCGCCCTTTTCAAAGAAATGAAA
>CALMEF010000075.1 GCA_937862825.1 uncultured Armatimonadota bacterium | reverse complement strand
CTGAGTCGAACGTTGCCGACTTATCCGTTCGCCTAGGCTTTCTTGCTTCCCCTGGGAACTTTCGCTATACTGAAAGTTCCCAAGAGGAGACTTGAAATGAGAGCCCTTGTTACAATCGCCTTTTCTGCACTCTGCGCACTGTCGTTTGCTGAATATGCAAACACCATGATCCGTCTGGACAGCAATCGTAATGTCCACCGAGTTGACCCGGCCACCGGAGCAAAGACGCTCCTCGGCGTGATTTCTACAAACGCTGCAACAACCGGCGGCTTCGCATTCAATCGAAATGCTGGCGTGCTCTACCTGACTTCAACCTCAACCGACAGCCTCTATACGGTGGACATGTCCACATGGACTGCGACCCTCGTTGGACCATATGGAGACTCGGCTATTGTCATGCACGGGCTGGAGTACGACAACAAGACGGGGAAACTCTATGGCGCATCGTCGCACAACGGTGGCCTCTATGAGATCAGCAAGATCAACGGTCAAGCGACGCTGATCGGAACCTCCGGGACGACCTCATTCATGAACTTGGTTGACGTCGGAAACTCCCAATTCTATTGCACGAGTAGCGGGTCGGATAGTTTCTACTCCCTTAACATCAACACAGGTCTAGCTACGCTCATCGGACCCCTATTAACATCTTCAAACCCAAACGGCTTGGCATATGACTCGCTTAGGGATAAGATTTTCATGGCCGATAACTCGACAGATAACCTCAACACGATTAATAGGAATACCGGCATGGCGACTGTTGTCGGCAACATGGGAGCTGGGAACACCCTGGGGCTCGTTTTCTTTGGCAGCCCGATGGAAATCGAAGTCGTAGAGGGTGAGGTTTTCGAAGGCGACGTCGTTAGCCTCCATGCTATTGACGGAGATCGTCTTAGCCTGTTCAACGATCCAAACTCGCTGGCCGCAAAGGTGACGATTTACTCGAACAAGCACTCATTATCTGGTACGAGCGTGACCATTGATATGGTGTCTTCGGTCTCGAGGCCGGGGCTTGCCTATGCGGTTGGAATTCGCAACAACTTGACGGGGTTGTTCAATTTCGCCATGGGCGGTACCGCCACCGTTTCGGAGTTGCGATCGACTACAACTTTGTCCAGTACGAACTATGTGGACGCCATCGGAGCCGTCACCCTGAACGTCGGTTGGGCACCGATCAACGACGAAGATGCCGCACAAGATGGATGGCTGCATACGTTGGAGTTTGTCTCTGTCCATGTGCAGTAAACCTGTCTAAAGTTAGGTGGAAACGAGGCCGCTGTGATAGACAATATGGTTGTCTAGCGCAGCGGCCTTACGCTGTCTCTGGGAGGAACAATGAGGAACTTGGCTTTACTTTTGACATTATCATTCGCGTTCGCATCCTTTGCGAGTGCCGAGGTGCAACTTCACGATAACGGCTCAGTTATCAACGGAACGTTTAACTCGAATCCAGTTTCGATAGTCACGAGCCCAAACTCCTTCTATGGCTATGGGGCCCAATCCGATGCTCAGAATCGGGTTGCCGATGACTTTGTGGCCGGATCGGGCTGGAGAGTGGAGAGCCTTAGATTTGCGGCCTACCAAACCAACGCGCCCAACTTCACCTTTACAACGGCAAACGTGGAGATACGTCGAGGAAATGATGTGAACACGGCTGTGACGATCTATTCGGAATCGAACCTGCCCGTAACGGACGCAGGGTTCATTGGCTACCGTGTTGACTCAACCAACCAATCTTCGACTGGGCGACCTGTATACAGGATCTCCGTTGACATCACAGACACGGTCTTAGATGAGGGTCAGCGGTACTGGATTGTTTGGTCCCTAGATGGGTCTCTGGCGTCTGGACCCTGGATCCCCCAAGTGATGAGTGGCGTTGATCCTCTGGCAGGAAACGGTCAACAGTCTCTCAACCTGGGACCATTTGCACCGGTTGAATGGGGGGCGGGGGCTACTTCTGAGTTGCCTTTTGAAGTGTGGGGCACCGCTCTGCCAGTGGGATACGCGAACATGTTGATCGCTTGCGACAGCAACAGGTCTGTCTACTCCATGAGCATCACTGGCGCGAAGACGCTCATTGGAACGATTCCAGCAAGTGCAAGCACCTCTGCAGGACTCGCGTTTGATCGACAACGAGCAATTCTCTACTTGACATCTACTGGGAATGACGCACTGTATCGGCTCAATCTAAGCGATTTTTCCGCTACGCTCGTCGGACCCTTTGGGGACTCTGCGCTAGTTATGCACGGCCTCGAGTACGACAATCGAAGCGGCATCCTCTATGGTGCGTCCCAGCATAACGGGGGACTGTATTCAATCAATACAGAAACCGGGCAGGCGACCCTCTTGGGTACCACTGGCCTTACCAGTTTTCTGAACTTGGTGGACATTGGCAACTCGCGAATGTTCGCCACCAGTAGCGGAACCGATAGCTTCTACCGAATCGACACCTCGAATGCGATTTCGCAGTTAGTCGGCCCATTGACAGGCCCTTCCAACCCGAATGGCATTACCTATCATTCAGGAGTGGACACGATTTTCCTCGTGGACAACACCCTCGACAACCTATATTTCGTGAATCGCAACACGGGAGCCGCCACGCTCCTGGGATCGACTGGAACCGGCAATCTCCTAGGGCTCGCTTTCCTTGGTTCTCGCATGGAAGCAATTGTGAGAAGAGGCGAGTTGTTTGAGGGTGACGAGGTTAGCCTTCATGCAGTAGATGGCGATCGATACAGCATCTTCAATAATCCGGTGAGTCTGGCTGCTGTACTTGACGTGAACTCTTATGGACACCGAACCGACAGCCAAGAAGTTGGCGTGCTATTGGTCGGATCGGTAGGACGACCCGGCATATCGATTAATGTCCGAATGAGAAACGCGACCAACGGCATCTATGACTTCATCCTTGGAGGTGTTGCGACAACGACGGATTCACAACTGAGAACGACGGTCCGAAGTCCAAACTATGTGGATTCGACGGGCGCTGCCAAGTTGCGCATAACCTGGGCACCGATCAATGACGAAGACGCCACTCAAGATGGGTGGCTACACTCCCTCGATATGGTCTACGTCAACAACCAGCCCTAGCGTGCGGTGGATCGACTTCGAAGTCTATCCAGGGCGACGGCAAAAATGATGATGGTGCCGGTGACCATCTCCTGAACATACGAAGGCAATCCGAGTTGGGAACATCCCGCTCGGATTGTCGCCATCATTAGGGCACCGAGCAGGGAACCCATGATCGTGCCCTGCCCGCCAGAAAGTGAGGCGCCTCCGATGACAACGGCTGCAATCACATCAAGTTCCATCCCGATCGCGACCGTCGGATCGCCGACAGTTAGACGCGAAAACTGGAGCACACCCGAAAGTCCAATGAACAACCCTCCGAGCATGAACACCATGCGACGAACTCTTGGGACATCCACACCGGCATACACCGCAGCCTTCTCGTTTCCTCCGATCGCAAACACATAGCGTCCAAATGGGGTTCTGGTCAAGATGAACGACGCCCCAAAGGCCATAGCGATAGTCAGCCAAATCCCCGGTGCAAAGAACATCCACTCACGGGAAGGAGTTAGTTTTGCGAGAAGTTCAGACATCCATGTCATCGGGGCATCAATCTTCTGTTCACCCGCAAGGTACTTGGCAACGCCGCGAAAGAGAAGTAAGGTGCCAAGGGTCACGATAAACGGACTCACTCGCAATCGGGTGATGATCGTTCCATTCAGATAACCACAGGCTGGACCAACCAGCGTGCCCACTAGGAGGGCAAGAAGAGGAGGAAAACCCGCCCGGTCAAGAGCGTACGCAATGGCTACCGTGCTTAGGGCAACAACTGACCCTACACTCAGATCGATGGCTCCCGAGATGATGATGAACGTCATTCCGATCGCCGCCATCGAGACGCGCGTCGTGCTG
>CALMEF010000074.1 GCA_937862825.1 uncultured Armatimonadota bacterium | reverse complement strand
TTCAGCCGAACGGCTCAGGCGGGACGTATACGGTTTCGTTCTCGCCGAACGCGGCTGGGCGCAGGGATTCGATGACCGATCCTTCGGGCACGACTTCGTATGGATACGATGGCGCAGGGCGGCTCGATGAACTGACAAATCCCTTGAGCGAGGTGACGGCTTGGGCTTACGATGACGACTCTCGGGTGACCAGGATCACTTATCACACCGGGGCTTACGACGCCTATGCGTATGACTCGCGCGGAAGGCTGACGAGTGTGAACTCGAAGAACTCTTCGAACGGGTCATTGCGTTCTCGGTCGTATACCTACGATGTCGCAAGCCAGATGGCGACTCAGACCGTTGACTCAATCGCGACGACTTATGATTATGACGATGCCGGCCAGTTGATTGAAGAGTCGAGGTCGGGTTACGCGGCGTCATACAGTTATGACGGAAACGGGAATCGACTTTCGAAGACCCTTGGGGGCATGACCGAGAACTACGTTTATGACGATGGCGACAAGTTGCTTGAGGTCAAAGTGGGGGCGACAGTGCTGAAGGATTTCGATTACGATGCCTGCGGTCGGACGACAAAGATTCAGACTTCGGGCTATACTCGCAACTTCTCGTATGACTACGAATCTCGCATAACCCAGATTACGGGTTTGGCCACGACGAATACCTTTAACTACAATGGGTTCGACACTCGCGTAAAGAAAGTGGATTCTGCGGGAACCTCGAACTACCAAAGGACCGGAGCGACTGCCACGTCGCCGATCGTATCGGATGGCTTCGCGACTTACACTCCCGGCGTTAGTGAGAGGCGCTCGGGAACAACCGAATACCTTCATGCTGGCCTCAAGAACGCGGATTTGCAGACGAACTCAAGCCAGGCTAATGCAGGAACAAAGCGTTACGATGCCTTTGGCTTGCAGGTGGGTGGCATTGGAACGTTCCAAGGCCCACATGGCTATGGCGGGAAGTTTGGGTATCAGTCCAGGGAAGATGCAGAGTTGATGTTGCTGGGTCACCGGTACTATGATGCAAGCACTGGGAGATTTCTTACCCGAGACCAAATCCGGGATGGCAGGAACTGGTTCACATATTGTACAAACGATCCTGTGGGCGGTGCAGACCCTTCAGGCCTTAAGAACATTTTCACAAGCGTTTGGGAAACTGCATCGGATGTATGGATAGAAGTTTCAGATTGGTGGTGCGGTACTGACCGCATAGGTCCTATTGGTGAGCCTATACGTATTGGAGGATGGCCAGCGCTTTGGTTCGACGATGAAGTCGCCTGCACAGTGAACGGAACTGTTCATGTCAACGACTTTGACAAATATTTTGAATACATGAATGACAAAGCATGGCAACAACATGAGAGGAGGCACATCTGGCAAGAAGACTATTACCACGATGGAAATGCTGTCGAGTTTGTGGTTCAGATAGGAATTCAGTATCTTCTCGCAAGATCACATGACGGAGCTCCATACGAGAGAGAGGCAGATGCTGTAGTTTCTGGAAGACTCGTTCCAAAGGCTACTGGATTATATGAGTGGTTGGAATGAAAGCAAGGTTTACAGTGCTGGCAATATTTAGTGCGATAGGGTTATTCTTTATCGCTCAGGAGGTGTTGTTTGATTCGCCTATTGCTGACGTGGAGATAATCAACGACCGGCAATTTCCTCTCTGGGTTACGTACGTTGGTGCTGATCAGGTCATACTAGTTATGCCGGGAGAGTCTACATTTTGGCCAAAGAAAGTGTATAAAGCGAACCATCTTGTGTGGAAGGCGTCGACAACTAAGAGAGTAGTTTTCAAAGATGCATTAGAGCCTCGTGCTATTGGGACACGCCATAATGATGAGGAGAACGCTTGGACAATCAAGTTCTAAGTGATCGATAGTTGATTTCATAAATATATGTTTAGTCCCGCTCTATCAAACCAAAGCGATGGGTCTCCGCCCCCCTCACACATTGGACAAGGTAACCGTCTCACCAAGACGGTTAACGGAACTACCGAGACCTATGCATATGATGACGGGGACAAACTCATTGACATCAAGGTTTCTGGAGTCGCGGTCAAGACGTTCCAATATGACGGTGCTGGGCGAACCACCCAAATCGCAACCTCGGGTTATACGAGGAACTTTTCGTATGACTACGAATCGCGGATTACGCAGATCCCCGGCTTGGCTACAACGAACACATTTTCGTACAACGGACTCGATACCAGAACGAAGAAAGTTGACTCAGCCGGAACGAGCAACTTCCAGAGAGTCGGTGCTTACGTTACAGATGCAGTCGTCGCTGACGGAGCAGCGACGTATACGCCCGGCTTGTCAGAGAGAAGGTCGGGTGTAACAGAGTATCTTCACGCGGGCTTGAAGAATGCCGACCTGCAAACGAACTCAAGCCAAGCCAACGCAGGAACGAAGCGTTTCGACGCTTTTGGCTTGCAAGTGGGAGGCGTAGGCACCTTCCAAGGTCCATCTGGGTATGGCGGAAAGTTCGGTTATCAGTCTTCTGAGGACTCTGAATTGATGCTGCTTGGGCATCGTTACTACGATCCGAATACGGGCAGGTTCTTGACGCGAGATCCTGGAAAGGATGGACGGAACTGGTATTCGTATTGCGACGGCAGTCCAGCAGGGCGTGTAGATCCCAATGGTCGCTCTTGGGAAGCTGTCAAGAGATTTGGGCGAAACGCCCTTTCATATCTGGACGATGTCATGGATGGAGCACATGATTGGTGGAACGGCGTTGATGTAATCGGTCCAGGCGGTGAACCAGTTCGAGTTGGCGGATGGCCGGGAATGTTCAATTACGCAACTAATGCTATGACTGTTAACGAGACAGTTCACCTTAACGATCATGACGACTTTGCTAATTATGTCAACAACTTAGAATGGTCTCGCCATGAAAGGCATCACATTTATCAAGAAGAGGAGTATCACAGCGGCAATGCGATTGGGTTCGTTATTACCATCGGGGTGCAATATCTCTACGCTGGAGGTCATGATTGGGCTCCGTATGAAGTTGAAGCAGACGCAGCAACGCAAAGAAGGCAGCCACCGCATCCTACGGGGCTATACAAGTGGTTCCTATGAAGTTTGTCAAGAGACTGTTGTTGAGCGCGGCTTGCGTCACGATTCTCATTGTTTTACTAATCGGTTTTCGACCGCCAAGTTTGGTCTATGCTCGAATCGGAAATGACTCGGCGTACCAATACGTGATCAAGGATATGGATAAAATGGTGGTTGTGACAGTGCCACCCAAAAGTGTAGCGCGGGCGATGGTATATAGAGGCTCGGTAGAGAGCCTCTTGGCTGAACGAAGGGTAGGGACTAGGAAAATTATTGCCAGAGTTGTCGTAGTTAGTCAGCGAACTGGCTACGGACTTAGCGGTCGCGAGACGCACGTTAAATTGAGCGTTGACACTAAATCTGAGAAGGCAGGACCCGCTGATTGGTGGCCCCTTTCATGGCACTATTCCGAACGAAGGTCGAGCACGACGAAGTATCTGCATGCTGGGCTGAAGAACGCTGACCTGCAGACGAACTCG
>CALMEF010000073.1 GCA_937862825.1 uncultured Armatimonadota bacterium | reverse complement strand
CGCGCTCAAACTGGGCCAGTTCGCCGGTTTCGTCGTCAAGCCGGTCATAACTGACGACCTTGATTCGACCTTGGTACACGCACTCAACGCACCACATGCCCGAGTGGTCGTGCAACATCGTTCCCTGCCCCTTGTCCCAGACCATGACCAAGACGGAGTATCGACCAGCGGGGTCGAGGTGAAAGAGCCTGCGGGCGTACCGTTCTGGGGCGGGAACCAAGAAACGATCAGCAATGAATGCGTTACCTTCCGCGACGATATCGTGGAGGACATCTTTCACCGCATGGCAAATCTCGGCACACTCACCAGCCTCGACCGCTATGTCCAGCCGACGAATCAAGTCGTTACATTTTGTCGGCTCACCATTGAGACTCATAGGTTAAGTGTACTGCAGACTCGCCATAATCACCGTCAATGGCAGACTCCGTTCAGGTTGGGCAGATCCAGGCGGTTTTCAAGAGCGTACGGCTTCCATTTGGGCTTTTGGTTGACGAAATGCACGTGGAGGGTGCTGATCTGTTGGTGACCACCGAACCGGTCGGGGTGAAACTGCCAAGCGCTGGCAACGTTATCGCACGCGTTGGAGAGGCATCTTTGAACGAGTTCCTGAGATTGAAGGTCCCAAAGGAGGTCCGAGATCCGGTGGCGTCGATCGCAGATGGTCAGATTATCGTTGAGGCGACCGTGCGCATGATTGTCGAACTCCGTGCGGTGGCCAGGTGTTCCCTTCAAATCAAGGGGGGGAAGCAACTGCATGTCGTCCTTGACACTGTGGAGGTTGCGGGATTGGGGGCCAAATCACTGGTTCAAGGGCAGTTGGATCAGATCAATCCCGTGTTGGACGCGGCAGAGATGCCACTCCCTATGACCCTAGAACAGGCAAACATTCTAGAAGGGATGATCGAGATTCGTGGAACGATAGGTCCAGTATAGAGCAAGAAATCTTGCTCATATCCTCGCAACAGGACTGGGGTGTTCTGGCATTCTTGAGCGTCAAATCGTAGGATGATTGGGTCGCAGATCATTGGACTGCGCCTTTGTATTTGAGGTTCCACTTTTGAGAGAGAGATTTTTGCTCCTGGGGCTCTGCCTCACACTTCCCGCCACCTCGACCGCCCAAAACAGCCAGTATCTGATTTCATTGGATCGGATGCTTCGTGGTGGACTCGTATCGGGCTACCATGCCGATGTTGCGTCCGCTGGATTCAACGCGGTTTCCATGACGTTCAGAACTTCGGCATCCTATCCAACCGTTAACTTCAAGACACCGGGGGCCAGTCAGGGTCGAGGCCAAGACTGGAGAGGCTACACCGCGTTTGTGTTTAACCTGGAGAATCGCTCACCTGCGGCACTTCGTTTTCGCCTGAGGGTTGATAGTTCATTGAACGTTACTGGCTTGCTGAACTGCTTGACATCATGGGAATACATCGGGCCACGACAACGTGCCGTGTATGCATTTCCGGTTGACGCTGATCCGACTTCGTACGGGATGCGGGGCATTCCCGGGGTTGCTGGCGCGACGTGGCTTCAATACAACCGAAATGAAGTGGCCAACCTGAATAAGGCGAATATCGTTAGATTCCTGTTTTTCATGGAGAATCTCAGTGTGCCTGTGACGCTGGTTGTTTCCGAGCCGCGGCTCATATCGGCTCCTATCGATCTTAACGGCGTGGCTGACCGATTTGGCCAGTATAGCGGGAGCACTTGGCCAGGCAAGGTTGGTGGCGATTTGGACCTTCTGGACCAGCGCGTTGATGAAGATGCCGACCTCCTTCTCAATCCGGGACCCTTGGGCCGCTCACTATATGGAGGGCTTTTACTCAGTTCTGGAAATACAGCTACCGGTCGATTTCGAACCAAGAAGATTGGTGACAAGTGGTGGTTCATCGACCCCCTTGGCAAGAACTTTCTTGCCTTTGGCATGGACGCGGTCAACCTGGGCACTTCAACCATCACCCAGGACAGGCGGCATATGTTCCGGTGGCTTCCGACCAGTAGCGATCCTCTGTATGACCTCTACGAGACCTACAACGGGAAGCAGGCATTCCGAATGGCTGAAGCCAATCGACGGCGCAAGTTTGGGTCGGAGTATGTTGATTTGAGCCTGGCAAGGGGACGTCAGCGCCTTCGCTCTTGGGGTTTCAATGTGATTGGTAACTGGAGTGACAAGCGACTGTGGTCGGCGCCGACCATGCCCTACGTCATCGGCCTTACCGTTGGGCCTACGGCAACTGGAGTCGTTGCGCCATCGTTCACGGTTGACCCGTCTCGCAAAGCGATTTATGACGTGTTCGATAGCAAGTTCGCTCAGATGCTAAGCCAGCAGGCCGCTTTAGTTCCAGCAACGTCGCTGGGCGATCCCTGGGTCTTTGGATGGTACGTCGGCAACGAGCCGACTTTCCTTGGCGATGGCGCAGCGGAAGAAGGTGGGCGTTATGAGTTGGCTTACAAGGTTTTGGAACGTAGCGCCTCAAGTTGGGAGTGCAAGCGTGTATTTGTTGCCGACCTTCGGGCACGGTATGGCACGATTCAGGCCCTCAACACCGCGTGGGGAACGTCACTTGCCAGTTGGACTGCCTTAGAGGCAGGAGTTGCCTTGAGCCGACCGAGCAACGCGGCCAGAAAGGTTGACTTTCAGACCTACATTCGCAAGTTTGCCGACACTTACTTCCAAAAGTGCCGCGACGCGGTTCGTGCAAAAGACCCGACGGCTATGTACCTTGGGACACGACTGTTCAGGTTCTCGCCTGAGACAATCGCAGCCAATGCCGCGTTTGCCGACGTGATCAGCATGTCTTGGTATCGAGACACCGTTGATCCGAACTGGGCGGCCACCTATGGTTCCTTGAACAAGCCGTTCCTGATCAGCGAGTTTCACTTCGGTGCAACAGATCGTGGGATGTTCCATGGTGGACTCAACAAGCGCTCCTCGCAGCAGGATCGAGCCAATGCTTTTAGGACGTATATTGACTCTGTCGTGAATCACCCGTTGGTTGCGGGTGTGTTCTACTTTGCCTACCAAGATTCGCCTCTCACTGGGCGAAAGGAGGACGGCGAGAACTATGGCACCGGGTTTGTATCGAACGTCGACTACCCCTATCCTGAGATGGTCGCGAAGGCGAGGCAGACCCTGTACGACGCGCCGAATCGACGGTAGCGGGAATCTAAGTGCTATCGCCACACCATTGTTAGTACAGCACAAAGCGAAACTCTCTAAAAAGTCTTTAGATTTCGGAAGATCTGTGAACGTGAAGTGATAGGATGAGATATGCGTCTATTTCTTGTCATGGCAGTTTGCTTCTGGATGACTGCGACGAGCCTTGGGCAGGTCGGTGGTGGCGGATACTCAATTGTTGAGATCAACAATGATCGACTCAATCCCCTGAAGTACAGCGAATCGGCCGACGCCCCAGACGGAGCCCTTTGGATAAAGGGACATGAAGCCAACTTCAGTTTCAAGATTCAGAGGACAGGTAATCCCTTGCCCCCGCAACCCTACAAGTGGGAGTGGAGTGTTGCTCGCGACTTAATCCCTCCGGGATCTATGGTGCCAGTGGATGCAGTTATTGTAGATGGTAATGGCTCTTTGCCCACGGCGGCTGGTCGAGTCTACTATCCGGGCGAGTACATTGTTCGTTGCATAATCACGGTCTCAACGTCATCAGGGGACGTAGGATACAACCTCAGCTTGAGAGTCGCAGCATTCGGTGGGCCACTTAGGTTCCAGCAATACGCAAGCGTTTTGCACCGAGTGGGCCAAGACCCGTCCCCTGTCCAATCGCCCGCCTCGCTGAACTGGTTACCTGGAGGTAATCCGAAAGATAAAGAGCCGAGGTATTGTCAGTATTTTGGCACTGCTCCAAATGGCCCATATGCAGACTACGAGCAGCAGCCATCTTGGTATGCCGTAACCACTTTCGGTCAACCTGGGAGTTGTACTTATCAATGGACAACTCCTTCGTTTCTAACTAATCTGAGCCCGTTTGTCGAGTTCCGGTTGCTGATGGCTAACTCGGCTGGGCCATCTTCCAAAGTTGCCGTTCATTACGTCGTGACCTGGGTTGCCCCTGACGACAACTCAACCTGGAATGACGAGGCGGACGATACCACGGAACAAGAGGCAGAGAATTCTTCCAAAGTTACTGCTCGTATGCCAGGGAATCTCGTCGTTGCTTTTACAACTCCTGGAATCCATACTGGCGGAATCCCGGGGAAGCGAGCTGCAAAACGCCATGACGTCATGCGGCTTTTTGATACATTTGGAACATCGATGCCTGGCGTACTGTTAACTGAACGCTTTACCACTTCGTTGCCGCCCGGCGGTGCTTCCAATCTAGACGGTGAGGGATGGTTTGCAAGATTTGGAACTGGAGCCAATGTCTCCTACAGTCTCCACGCACCCGGCTGGCCGGACAATGGCCAGTCCCTGACTCATGCAATATCGGATGGTTGCCTCGGCACGTACGACAATCTGAGATACATATGGCTAGGAAGTGATGCCACTACCTACAACATTGTGCACCAGTATTGGGCGGGCAGCTTGGACGTTGACATTGGAGGCGTTGGTGTCAATGTAGGAGCCTGGACAATCGACTTGATTCCAGCGGCTATTGGAGCCCGCGGGACTGTTAATCACCACCCTTAGGAGGATAAAGAATGTTAGTTGTAGCGTTGCTGAGTTTTTGTTTGTTTGAAGCTGAGGTTATCCAGGTTTATCCAGGGACCACACCTCCGGTGCTCCGCGACTCCAACTCTTCCATCATAGTGCATTTTGAGATTGACGCTTCCCATGACTTCGACCGATCTGTATTATCTCGAACTAGCGGAACCGAGACATCCCGTCGCTTGTTGCCCGGATTTGACGTCACACCCGTCGAATCGAGCGAAAGTGTCCGGAAGGTAATTCTTCTAGAAAGGCCTTCGCTGCGCGACCAAATGCGGGGCCGGTACCTTGGCATTGTATTGCATCCGCCCGAATCGTTGACGGTTCCATTTCCTTTTGGTAATGTGGTGTGTCAGCCGGACGATGCCATTCTTCTGTACGCATTGCGGATTACGGACCCTGAATTTCGTGTTCGTGTCGGTGAAAGTCGTGTGCAGACGTTTTATCGCGCCCTTTCTACTTTTTGGCGCACGATGGATTACGCGACCCTCGAAAATTTCCTCGACTCGCTGATGCCAGTGATTCGTCACCCAGTAGTGACTCCGTATCCTCCTGAAGCAGCGTTTAACCCTGACGCCCGCTTCTTACACGAGTTGTCGCAGTCCTTAGATCCCATTCGCCGACTAATCGTCCTTTGGCGACTGCAGCGCTACGGCTATAGGGAGACCGAAGAGTTGCTTGTCAACGCAATTTTTGCGTTGAAAGACAATCCCGAGATAGAGCGAGTGCGAGATATGCAGGGAAACGTCGTCACGGCAAGTTTTGGTGGCCCCGGGGACTATTTTGTAGATTCTAAGGATTTCCAACGTAGAGCCGAGGCGTGTTCAGTCGATGAAGCCCGCGCCTGCTTTATTCGAAGCATCCAACGCGGCGGAGGCATAGACAAACCTCGACTCGCACGCATGCTTTCCAACTCGGGCCGGAAGACGCAGTATGAGGTTTGCTCATGGCTCGGTCGGTTAAATAAGGACCCACAGTGGGATATTCGCGAAATCCCATACGATCGCCGAGATGCGGAACTCGACCGATTCGTCCGCCACTGGCGCGAGGTCTATGGAGTCTGAAATGACCTTGACTTGACATCTCCGCGAGTTCCGGGTATCATGTCTGCTTGTCGCATGGCGGCTTCATAGTCTTGCCTTCTGCGCCGACCCGGTACTCCACTGGGCAACGGCAACGAGCAGTTGGGGACAAACGACGCTGAACCGAGCGAAATCAGAATCAGAGCGCGCTTCATCGCGTGCCCCAAGGAGTGTTAATGCTGCCAGGAATTTTAGGCACAAAAGTTGGAATGACGCACCTGTTCGACGAAGAAGGTCGAATGGTGCCTGTAACGGTTATCCAAGCCGGACCCGTCGTCGTAACTCAGATTAAGACGGACGAAACCGATGGATACAAGGCCGTGCAAGTCGGTTTCGGCGAAGCCAAAGAGAAGAACATCACCTTCCCCAAGTTCGGTCACCTCAAGAAGGCAGGCCTCACGAAGAATGTCAAAACGCTGAAGGAGTTCCGCATGGACGACGTGTCCGGTTTGGAACTTGGCCAAGAGATCGACGCCTCGATTTTTGAAGCCGGTCAAAAGGTGACCGTGACTGGTACCAGCAAGGGCCGCGGCTTCGCGGGTGGTGTCAAACGATATCACTTCAAGGGTCAGCACATGACTCACGGCTACATGACTCACCGACGCCCGCTTTCAAACGGTGCAACCGGTCCACAAAGAGTCTTCAAAGGAAGCCGACGACCGGGCCACATGGGCGACGAGACCGTAACCCAGAAGGGACTGAAGATTTACAAGGTCGATGCAGAGCGCAACCTGATCATGGTTGACGGCAGCGTTCCTGGTGCCAATGGCACCTTGGTGATTATCAACAAGGTGGTGAAATAATGGCGAAACTCGAAATCAAAACCAAGGACGGCAAGAAAGGCGGCAGCCACGAGTTGGCTGCGGCGATCGCAGAAGCGAAGCCTCTGACAAACGTCTTGCACCGCGCAGTTGTTGCTGAGGAATCCAACAGCCGCCAAGGAACGCAGAGCGCCAAGACGCGATCGGAAGTTCGTGGCGGTGGAAAGAAGCCGTACAAGCAGAAGAAGACCGGTAACGCTCGACAAGGAACGATTCGTGCACCCCAATATGTCAAGGGTGGCATGGCCCTCGCGGTCAAGCCCCGAGACTACGACAAGAAGGTGAACCGAAAAGAGCGACGACTCGCCATTCTTGGAGCGCTGAATCAGCAGATCGAAGCGGGGAACTTGGTTATCGTTGACGCGATCAACTTTGCAGCAGCGAAGACCAAAGATGCGGTTGCGCTCCTCAAGGGCCTTGAAGTTGCCGATGCTCGTCGAATCTTGGTGATTCTGCCGGAGTATAACGAAGTGACTTACAAGTCGTTCCGTAACCTTCCCAATGTGGAAATCCGCACGGCGCCAAGCACGGCGGCAGACGCTAAGACTGCAGTTTTCTCGACTCGAGACATTCTGGTCGCCCACAAGATTGTGGTGGCCAAGGATGCCATGGCGAAGATCGAGGAGGTTTGGGCGAAGTGAAGAACGCACACGATATCATCGTCCGCCCCCACATCACCGAGAAATCGATGAAGATGTCGTACGGCGATCCGAGTGTTCGCGACGAAAAGCAACTGGTGCGCAAGTACACGTTCATCGTGGCAACCAGTGCGAACAAACTCGAGATCAAGGCGGCTGTGGAGGCCATTTACAACGCAGGGAAGTCGAAGAAGGACGAGCTCATCAAGGTTGAGAACGTTCGAACGATGACCATGCACGGCAAGAAGCGACGAGTTGGCGCTCGAACGGGCTATCGGCCTGATCAGAAGAAGGCCATCGTGACTCTTGCCCAGGGACAACTCTTAGAGGATTACGGAGTCTAATGGCTACCAAGCAGTACAAACCAACGTCGCCAGGCCGGCGCTTTATGATCACCTCGACTTATGCCGAGGTGACCAAAGGCAAGCCTGAGAAGAGCCTGACCTCGGCCAAGCCGAAGTCGGGTGGCCGTAACCACACGGGACGCATCACGTCGTTCAACCGTGGCGGAGGCAACAAGCGACGCTATCGACAGATTGATTTCAAGCGCAACAAGGATGGCGTTGAGGCTAAGGTGGCCGCGATCGAATACGATCCGAATCGAACCTGCCGCATCGCCTTGTTGCACTACATGGATGGTGAAAAGCGATACATCTTGGCTCCCAAGGGCCTTGAAGTGGGAACGCGCATTTCGAGCGGTGAAGGGTCGGACATTCTTCCCGGCAACTGCCTTGAGCTGAAGAACATCCCGCTCGGTACGCTTGTTCACAACATTGAATTGCAGCCCGGTCGCGGCGGTCAGATGGTCCGCTCGGCTGGCATGTCCGCTCAAGTCATGGCGAAGGAAGGCAACTATGTCACGCTTCGACTGCCAAGCGGCGAAATGCGAATGGTTCACAACACCTGCCGTGCAACGGTCGGTGAGGTGGGCAACAGCGACCATGAGAACGAGTCGCTCGGTAAGGCTGGTAAGAACCGAGGCCTTGGCCGAAAGCCGCACGTTCGTGGTGTTGTAAAGTCCCCGCGAGACCACCCACATGGTGGTGGCGAAGCGAAGTCGCCGGTCGGACGAAAGAAGGGTCCGGTCGACCGATGGGGCAACAAGGCGTTGGGTACGAAGACGCGAACCAACAAGCGCTCGAACAAGTTCATCGTGCGTAGGAGGGATCGCTAGTCTAAGGACGAGTGAGTGCACTGCCTTCCCATTTCGATGGGAAACGGTTAACACAGGAGAACAATGGCAAGAAGTCTTAAAAAAGGATTTTTCGTGGACGAGCATCTGATGAAGAAAGTCGATGCTATGAACGCGGCCGGTGAAAAGAAGTTGATCAAGACCTGGAGTCGACGATCAACGATCACGCCGGATATGGTTGGGCACACGTTTGCGGTGCATGATGGTCGGAAGCACGTTCCGGTCTTCATCACCGAGAACATGATTGGACACAAGTTGGGTGAGTTTGCACCGACGCGAACCTATCGAGGTCACGGCGGATCGCTCCCCGAGCGCGGCGTGAGGCTCCGCTAAGGAAGGAAAGATGGAAGTTAAAGCGATAGCCAAATACGTAAGAGTGCAGCCGCGAAAGGTGCGCATTGTTGCGGATGAAGTCCGCGGCAAGTCGGCGACCCACGCAGCGGCCCTGTTGCGCTTCCACCCCAGCAAGGGTGCATTCATGCTCCGCAAGGTGTTGATCAGTGCGATTCACAATGCATTGGAGAACCATAACCTTGCGCCGGAAGTTCTCAAGATTGCCGCCATTACCGTTGACGAGGGTCCACGCATGAAGCGAATGCAGGCTCGAGCAATGGGCCGCGGAAATCGAATCGTCAAGAAGACCAGCCACATCACGGTCGTCGTTACCGAAGATGAAGGCAGGGCTCCATCCAAGGCAACCCAAACGAAGCCCAAGGCGCGACCAACCTTTGCAGTTGCCGCTCCGAAGAAGGGCAAGAAGAAGGACGAGCCGAAGGTTGAGGCCGTAGCCGAGGAGACTCCAGTTGAGGAAGTAGTGGAAGAGACAGTGGTCGAAGAGACTGTTGTTGAAGCCCCAGCCGAGGAGTCAATCGCCGAAGAAGTTGTTGCTGAAGCAGGAGAAGAAGCCTCCGAAGAAACCGCTGAGGAAGCGAAGAAGGAGGCCGAGTAACTTATGGGTCAGAAAATTCATCCAGTTGGGTTCCGCGTAGGCGTCATCCGTGGCTTTGATAGCCACTGGTTCTACAAGGACAAGGCATACGGTCAGGCGCTGTTGCAAGACCACAAGATTCGCGAACTCATCAAGGGGCGAGTTGGTCTTGGCAACGTTTCTCGTGTCGAGATTGAGCGAGCAGCGAACCGAGTGAAGGTTAACATCTTTACCGCTCGACCCGGAGCGATCATTGGTCGTGGCGGAAAGGGCATTGACGAACTCACCGATACGCTCAACCGACTTGTCCGCAAGGAAGACAAAATGGCTGGCGTTCAGGTGAACGTAACCGAAGTTCGACAGCCGGAACTGGACGCCCAGTTGGTTGCAGAGAACATCGCTGGCAACTTGGAGCGACGTGTTTCGCACCGACGAGCCATGCGCCAAGCCATGACCCGAGCCGTTCGAATGAATGGGAAGGGAATCAAGGTTGAGGTGTCTGGTCGACTGAACGGTGCTGAAATCGCCCGAACGGAAAAAGACAAGGTCGGTAAAGTTCCGCTTCACACGCTGCGAGCCGACATCGACTATGGTTATGCGACAGCAAGGACCATGTACGGCATTATCGGCGTTAAGGTTTGGATTTATCGAGGCGAAGTCCTTCCAGAGCGAAGGCTAGCCCAAGAGTTAAGGGCACGTAACGTGTCCGAGGATGGTGCAGACAATGCTACTGCCTAAGAGAACAAAATTTAGAAAGCAGCATCGCGGACGACGTGCCGGTCGTGCGACCCGTGGCAACACGGTGGCCTTTGGCGATTACGGTTTGGTCGCTTTGGAAGCGGGTTGGATTACCAACCGCCAGATTGAAGCCGCCCGTATTGCCATGACTCGCCACATCAAGCGAGGCGGAAAGGTCTGGATTCGCATCTTCCCGGACAAGCCGTACACGAAGAAGCCTCTTGAAACCCGAATGGGTAAAGGTAAAGGTAGTGTCGAGGGCTGGGTGTGTGTTGTCAAGCCAGACCGAGTCATGTTCGAGATGAACGGTGTTGCCGTTGATGTGGCTAAGGAAGCCATGAGACTAGCGATGCACAAACTGCCCATCAAGTGTAAGTTTGTGACGAAGGAAGACCTTGAGGCCGCCCAAGCGGCAGCCCTGGCCAAGAGCAAGGGTGAGAGCGAAGAATGAAAGATCTGAAGACGAAAGAGTTGCGAGACAAGAGCGTTCCCGAGTTGGAAACGATGCTTGCCGAAGAGAAGGCTGCGCTGTACATCGCGCGAAGGGATTTGGTATTCCGACGCTTGACCGATACCGCGAGTCTGAAAGTGCGACGTCATAACATCGCTCGCATAAACACACTCATCGCTGACAAGAAGCGAGGTAACGCCTAATGCCGAAGAAAGCAGCCGGACCGGCTCCCGTAGCCGAACCTCGAAACTCGCGCAAGGTCCGAGAAGGACTTGTGGTTTCGAACAAGATGCAAAAGACTGTGGTCGTGAAGATTGAGCGCCGCGTACAGCACCCGCTGTACAACAAGGTCGTTCTTCGATCGAACAGTTTTAAGGCACACGACGAAATTGGATGCGACGTGGGTGACCGCGTTGAGATCATGGAGACTCGTCCCATCAGCAAAGAGAAACGCTGGCGCGTGACGAGAATCCTCGAAAAGGTTAAGTAATAGCGAAGGAACAAGAACAGTGATTCAGCAGTTCAGCAGACTCAAAGTAGCCGACAATTCCGGTGCACGTGAAATCATGTGCATCCGCGTGTTGAAGGGATCTCAGCCCCGATATGGTGGCGTGGGTGACGTGATCGTGGCATCTGTCAAGGTCGCGACCCCCAACATGCCTATCAAGAAGGGTGATGTGATTAAGGCCGTTATCGTTCGGACCAAGAAGGCAATTCGCCGAGCAGATGGCTCCACGCTGCGATTCGATGAGAACGCTGCCGTCGTAATCAACCCTGCAAACGGTGAGCCTCGAGGCACCCGAATCTTCGGACCAGTTGCCCGCGAACTTCGCGATCGCAACTACATGAAGATTGTTTCCCTCGCACCGGAGGTTCTCTAACCATGCCTACCAAAGCAGAAATTAAGAAGCTAGCACAGCACGTTAAGGTCAAAATCCGAAAAGGTGATCAAGTCATGATCATCGCGGGCAAGGACAAGGGACAGACCGGCTACGTCGCGGCAATCTCGCCAAAGGAAGGGAAGGTCATCGTTCTCAAGGAAAACTCTGAGAATCCAGACCAACCGATTCCTTTGAACGCGGCGATTAAGCACCGAAAGCGACGCACGGAAGGTGAGCGCTCAGCACGTATCCAGATTCCGGTGCCGCTGGACATCAGCAACGTCATGGTACTTGATGATAAGGGTAAGCCCACCCGAGTTGGCCGCCGAAAGGAAGGCGATACGATCGTTCGCTACGCGAAGTCAACGGGCAAGAACCTTAAGGACGCGCCCTACAAGGAATAGTGAGTCCGGTTGGTGGAACCCCTTAGGTTTCGCCAACCAGACTCCAATGAATTCAGCCTGGTCAGCAATCAGGCAAAGGAAAAGAAATGGCCAAGAAAGACAAACAAACCGCAGACGTGGCTCCTGGTTCAGTGCAGCCTCGACTTAAGAAGGTCTACCGCGAGACCGCTCTTCCAAAGTTAATGGAGCAGTTCTCGTACACGACCGTCATGCAGGCACCCAAATTGACGAAAATCGTGGTCAACATGGGCACCGGCATTGACGAAAAGCACCTGGACAACTCGATTCGAGACATGACGCTGATTACGGGCCAAAAGCCTGTAGCCACCGTTGCTCGAAAATCGATTTCGAACTTCAAACTTCGAGAAGGGATGAAGATCGGCTGCAAAGTTACCCTTCGTGGCGACCGGGCTTACCACTTCCTGGACAAGTTGGCGACGGTCGTTCTTCCTCGTATCCGAGACTTTCAGGGTCTGTCGCCGAAGTCGTTCGATGGAAGAGGGAACTATGCTCTGGGACTGAAGGAACAGTTGGTTTTCCCTGAGATTCCCTATGATACGTTCGACCGAATCCGCGGAATGGACATCGTGATTACCACGACCGCGAAGACTGATGAGGAAGGATTGGCCTTCTTGAAGGCGATGGGCATGCCCATTCGCGACAAGTAAGAATCGTCACTCTTTCATGAAATAGGGGTTGAGCCTGAACGGGCTCAACCCCTATACTTTTGTGACCTGGACTTAACCTTGTTTGCTCCACTCCATTGGCTTCTTCGGGTCGTTGCCGTACAACTTGAGAACGAAGGCAGTGCCTTGCTGTTGGAACTCGAAATCAAACGATTCCGAAGATCCATCCTCAAAGTTAAGCGTCAGGGTGTTTCCAACTGCGACCCACGTTCCGTCATAGCCTGAACCTGACCGGCTATTCACCCATCCGACCCATGACTCGTTGCCGAGACTGTTCTTGCCGGACAGATTGGACGCGGCCTCAGAATCTGAGCGATAGGAGAACGTCCCATCGGCGCGTAGCACCGCACTCGCCTTCGTCTCGCGACCGCTTATCTGGCTGTAACTGTAGTACGCCCAGGTGCCAACCAGCCGCTTGTCGGTTTGGCCTTGACCCCAGCCCAGAGTGAAGAATATCTCCTTGAGAACGTTTTCTCGCTTGTCAACTTGAGATTCCGAGCCGATGGCTACCACGGCAATTCCGTGGCCTTTTAGAATCGTAACATACGCTCGAACCTTCTTTTCGGAGGACTTCCAAGTTAGGGCAACTCCCTTCCCATTGCCTGCTTTAGCAGGTTCCACCTTGCCCACACGGGTGGCTCCAGGGACTGCTGCGCCTACGACTTCATCCAGGTATGCGAGCACTTCCGGGTCGGAGGGATCGGTCTTACCCTGCGCAGATTCTGCCGAGATTCCAATGATCTCACCTTCAACCGGAGTTGGAGGAACTAAAAGCAGCCCTTCCTCATGTTCTTCCACCTTCCACCCTTGTGGGACCTTGAACTGACCGCCGCTACTGTGTTTGTACAGGGTTCCGTTGCCGAGGGTCTCAGTTGGCGTCGTCTTAAAGAGCGAGGCTTTTTGCCCTGCGCCGGACGGCTTCGCCGGCTCAGACGGCTTTTCCGTGGGCTTCGGAGCACTTCCGCTTCTCGTTAGTTTGAACTCATCAGCGTCCTCCCAATCTGCCTTGCCTCCTTCGTCGAACTCCCCGACTTTCATGGTCAGCGTGTTGCCGTTCAGCGTCATCTTGACTGGCATCTTTTCTCCGAGCAGCGTTAGAGTTCCGTCCGCATTTGAGCCTGAGACAGTAGCCGAAAGCGTCACATCAAACGTTTCAACCTTCGCCGTTCCCGTAAGGCTGCTTCCAGATTGCTTCAGTGTCAACGTCATGGGTTCGCCATCAAACTCACCTTTGTACGTTCCAGAGAAGTCAACGAGGGCGCATGCGCCGATTACCAGAGCGATAATTTTTGTAACCATGATTGAATTATTGGTCCCTCCCACCGACAAATTGTGCGATTCATCACACACCAGATAGTTTGCGTCCTGGAGCAACTTACGTTATACTAACATTAACCACTTCGGGATTTATACGTGATGTTTCGAAAACTCTTAATTTCATCTTTTCTGGCCTGCACCTCAATAGGTGTCGCGCAGGAGTTTGTGTCTGATTCGCTTCTCGTGAAGTTCAAAGACGGCACGGAGGTCCCAGCAGCCGCGGCAAACCTGACGTTTGGTGCTCGCGTCAACAAGTTCATATCGGGAGCGGAACTCTCGGTCCTGAAGTTGCCGGCGGGAAGAACGGTGCCCCAGGCCCTAACCTACTATCGGGGTTTGGACTGCGTTCAGTACGCGGAGCCAAACTACAAGTTCAAATTGCACCATACGCCCAACGATCCGCAGTTCGGCCAGCAGTATCAGTTCATCCAAGCCAAGTTCCCCGAGGCTTGGGATCTGTGGAAGGGTTCTACGAATACCGTCGTTGCAGTCATTGATACTGGTTGCGACCTGACTCACCCTGACCTTCAGTCAAAGTTGGTCTCGGGATTCGACTTCTCAGATAACGACTCTGATACCTCTGACGGCGATGGTCACGGCACACACTGTTGCGGCAATGTTGGAGCAGCAACAAACAATGCGATTGGCGTGGCAGGCGGTGCCTACAACTGTAAGGTGATGCCCTTAAAGATTTTCCCCAACGCCACGAGCGATGTCATCATTGCCGCATGGCGCTGGGGTGCCGACAATGGCGCAAAGGTCTTTTCAATGAGTTTTGGTCGGGGCGGTGGTCCGTCGCAGGCTGAACAAGATGCGTTGAACTATGCCAAGGGTAAGGGTGTAGTGCATGTCGTTTCCGCTGGAAACAACAACAGTTCGACACTCGGTTATCCGCAGTTATACAGCGGAGTTCTTGTCGTTGGCGCAACGAACAGCCAAGACCAGAAGGCCGGGTTCAGTAACTGGGGTCCTGGCGTTCATGTTGCTGCTGGTGGAGATAATCAGTTGAGCACCATGATCGGTGGTTACACCCGAATGGGTGGCACCTCCATGTCCTGTCCCGTAGTTGCTGGCCTTGCAGGCCTTATGGTGAGCCGCGGGCCTAACTTGACCCCGGATCAAATCATCGCTCGCATCAAATCAACTTGCGATCCAGTTGGGAACTGGGTGGTCCATGGGCGAATCAATGCGTTCAAAGCCATGCAACAAGTTGCGCCGCCGGTGACGAACACATACAACGCGTTGACGGTAACTCGCTACTACGGCGGGGCGATGTTGGGTGGCATCGCACAAGTCCAATCTTCGGACAACTCGTACGCCATGATCAACTCCGCACCAAGCACCGTGGGTGCCATGGCCGGCGCATACACAACGTATCGAATGACCGGAGACCGGTCGAAGATGTTGAGTTTGAGTGTCAGCGTGGAAGCACGGGGTGCTGCAAACTCCACGGGCATGCTCTATCTTTGGAACTGGACAACGCTTAAGTACGAGTATGTTGCTGCGTTCGGAGTCAAGCTAACGGACGCGACCACCAACGTCTTGGTGAACAATGCCACCAAGTACATGGATAGCAGCGGTAACGTCAAAGCGATCCTCAGAGCCCATGTACCGAAGCGGTTTGGTTCTTCACCATTCCCATTCGCCATTGACATGACTCGACTCAGCGGAACCTTCCGACAGTAGTCAGATCGTTAAGAATCCCTCCCGACGAGAATGTTGGGAGGGATTTTTTATTCCTGGCTGATCAGTGCGTGCCGCCACCCTCGCACGCTGACAAAGCACCCTTCTGACCTTAAAGCGAAGAGTGCGCGCTCCAAGATTAACGCACCAGCATGCAACGTACGCTCTCGTCCCGGCTCCATTCCGGTCACAAGAGACCTCTCGTCAACAGTCATTGAAGAGAGCCAGCGTACAGAGCGGCTGATCTCTTCATAGTCCAAGTAGGTCCCGTGGACAAGGTTGGGATCCCACTCGGTCATGGCCTCTCGGATCGTGATCAAGTTGGTTCCGGTCGCGCCCAGTGCAACCACCGTCCCAGCCTCACCCGGGCGATATGCCAACGAGAAGACGTCGTCAATCTCCGTGGCCGCACGCATGAGGTCTGGCCCCGACGGACGCTCGGCTTGCAGAGAGGTTGAGAGCAGTCCTAAGGTCCCGATAGGAAAGGAGTTCCGGAAGCCCGGCGTGTCGGAGCAGCGATCCATCGTCACAATTTCGGTGCTATGTCCTCCGACGTCAATGATTGATATCCTTGGATAGTCTGAGAAAGTTTGATCTTCCATGACGGCTTGGAGACCCAGACTCGCCTCGTCCTCACCACTGAGTAACCGGACCGGAGTTCCTTGTTCGCGAGCTCTCTCCAGAAACTCCTCTCGGTTTGCTGCGAGTCTCGCAGCCATAGTTGCCGCGGCGTCCACTCTTTCCGCACCCGCTGCTAGAGCCTCGTCAAACGCCTTCTTGATCGCCTCAAGAGTGTCCTTCATACCACGCTCACTGAGCACACCGGTGGCCTTTACGCCCTCGCCGAGGGCAGTCACCGCAGTGGTTTCCAAGATTGGGATCCAAGTATCGTCTCGGAACTCGGCAACGGTCAGGAGAACAGAGTTTGATCCCACGTCGATAGCGGCGCGTCGCACCGCCGGAGTGTACCGATATGTCAAACTTATATCCCGATGAGCAAACCCCAAATCGCCATTATTCCTGGCGACGGCATTGGCCCGGAAATAATGGATGCGACGATATCGATCTTGGAGTCGACCGGGTTCGAGGCTGATTGGGTTCCACTCGATGCAGGTCTTGCTGCGATTGAAAAAGGCAAATCACCAATGCCCCAAGAAACGATTGACGCGATTCGAAAGATTGGGGTTGCTCTAAAGAGTCCAACGACCACTCCAAGTGGAGGCGGGCACCAAAGCGCCAACGTACAGTTGCGCAAAGCGCTGGACCTTTTTGCCAACGTGCGTCCGGCAAAGACGCTACCAGGCTTAAAAGGACCGTTTTCTGACAAGGAAGTCGACATCATCATCGTACGTGAGAATACGGAGGGCTTGTACGCAGGCATCGAATACATGGCTCATCCGGATGTGGCGCAGTCCATCAAGGTGACGACTCGACAGGGAAGTGCTCGCCTCTTCAAATACACCTTTGACATGGCCCGAAAGCAGGGGCGAAAGCGAGTGACGGTCGTGCACAAGGCCAACATCATGAAGTTGACCGACGGCATGTTCCTAGAGGAATTTTACAGGGCTGCGGCAGAAAACAAGGACATTTCGGCGGATGATATTATCGTCGACAACTGCTGCATGCAGTTGGTCACCCGCCCAGAGAAGTTCGATGTTCTTGTCACCGAGAACCTCTACGGAGATATCATTTCCGACTTGTGTGCCGGTCTCGTCGGTGGGTTGGGCCTCGCGCCGGGAGCAAACATTGGTGAGAACTGCGCGGTTTTTGAGGCCGTCCATGGATCTGCACCGGACATCGCTGGAAAGGGAGTTGCCAATCCCACAGCCCTTCTCCTTAGTGCGGTAATGATGCTTCGTCACTTGGGACACCATGAGCAGGCAGATCGCATTGCAAACTCCGTCCTCAGGGTGTGCTCAGATGGACGATGTCTGACCGTTGACCTTGGCGGAGCGGCGAGTACGAACGAGTACAAGGTCGAAGTCATCAAGCAGGCAGGTTGAAATTGGTGGCAGAGTCAAAGGCGCTGGATCTGTTGTTAGAGGGCAACGCGAGGTTCGTCGAAGGCAGAACGACGGTCGAGCCGATGAGCCGCGAAGATCGTGAATCCCTGGCCAACACGCAAACCCCGAATGCAGCGGTCATCGCCTGTGCCGACAGTCGAGTCGCTCCCGAGCTCATCTTTGATCAGCCACTGGGTTCGATCTTCTGTAGCCGAGTCCCCGGAAACGTTGCCAGCGATTCCGCGAAGTGGATGATCGACATTGCCGTCGGTGAGTTTAACGTTCCGCTCCTTCTTGTTTTGGGTCATACGGGGTGTCTCGCGATCCAACAGGTTTTGGAGGGCAAGGAGGGATCGGGAGGGCTCTTACGCTACCAAGTGCAGAGCGCGGTGAATGAAGCGAAACGTGGGGGTCCGATAGATTTGTTGAATCGAGCAATCGAGCAAAATGCCCGAGACACGGTCAAGAACTTGCTGACCGAGTCGCACCACCTTCGAAATGCAGTTCGCGAGGACCGAATCCTCGTCAAGGCCGGCATCTACGACATGCGTTCAGGCGTTGTTCGACTCGTAGATTGAATCAACCGATGAATATTGAGACTTTTCCAAATCCTGCGCCTCAGCGTGACTACACGATTGAGCACGTGTGCCCCGAGTTCACAAGCGTTTGTCCCAAGACGGGGCAGCCCGACTTCGCCACAATTCGGTTAGAGTACATTCCCGACCAACTTTGCATTGAACTCAAGTCTCTCAAGTTGTATTACTACTCGTTCAGAAACGAGGGCATCTTCTATGAAGGTGTGGTCAATCGGCTATTTGATGAACTGTCGGTTGCTTGCTCACCCAGATGGATGCGTATTACGGGCGAGTTCAACGTGCGCGGAGGCATCTCGTCCATCATCGTTGTTGAATCTGAGGAGTGATGCTAGGGCACTTTGCGTGGGCTGAGTGCGTTATGAAATCTATGCAACATCTTCTTTGGATCCTTCCATTGAGTATCCTTGCCGCCATGGCGTTTGCAGGGTCCAGTGGTGAAGAGCAGAAGAGTGGTGACTTTGCTCGCGAAGTCAGCCCCAAACGGCCCGACAAGGTTGTAATGTCGGAGGCCGAGTGGAAGAAGAAGCTGACTGATGAGCAGTATCGGATTCTAAGGGGGCACGGCACAGAGCGCGCCTTCTGCGGCGTCTTCCATGATAACAAGAAGGACGGGCTTTATTCTTGCGTCGGGTGTGCGAATCCGCTGTTTAAATCAGACGCAAAGTTTGACAGTGGCACTGGTTGGCCGTCCTTCTTCCAACCCGTTTCGAAGGATGCCATTTGGCTCAAGACCGATCGAAGTTATGGGATGATCCGACAAGAGGTTCTTTGCGCCAAATGCGATGGCCACCTCGGTCATGTATTCGACGACGGGCCACGCGACAAAACTGGGTTGCGGTTCTGCATCAATTCAGAGATTCTAACCTTCGCCGACAAGAAGGACTAGCGATCCCAGAACACGCCCATCTGCCCTTCAGAAGGCGAGGAGCCCTTGTCCATCCAGTTCGGAACACGAACTCCGTTTGTCGCCCATGTTGCGGCTGCTGGATACTTGTCGCTTCCGTTGCCATCGAAGAAAACGCCGAGAGATAGGGCCTTGGACCGAAGACTCTGTTTGGTGGCCTCGGCGCTCTTACCCAACGTGATGCCGCTTGATTCGTACGTGTCGTTGCCAAAAAGATCAACGAAAATCCCAATACCATTCGCGTTACCCGCTCCAAGGCTCAAGTTAGGGGCCCTGAACTGGTCGTCACCAGCCCCTTGGGCCATGTTCATCGGCGCATTGTAGTTGTCGTTTCCAGTCTCGTCCTCAAGAAACCCTATCGCAAAGTGAGCCGCCGCGCCATGCACGTACCACTGGCCAGTGTAAGTATCGATCCCTTGAGAATCCCATAGCATGCCGACTCCCATCCAGTAGCCAACACCTTGACCGAAAACACCACATGAGTACCGGTCAATTCCAGCCGGGTCATACAAAATCCCGACACCCCCAGCAAGGCTATGACCGTCCAGGTAGTCCGCTCGACGACCGTTCCCTGCACCTTGTGACATGCTGACATTGTGCTCTGCAGACTGCGGACTCGCAAAGTCAATCTGACCGTCGTTTGAGGCGTACACATCTCCGCCATCGCGATCGGCCAAGTAGCCGAACCCCATCGTCAAGCCGCAACCTTGGCTCTGGGTGAACGAGAAGTAACGATCATCACCTTTCAGGTCGTCAAGGATGCCGATCCCGAAATGACCGAATCCGAGGCTATCCGCGTAACCATCGTAGGTGTCGTTGCCGCTACGGTCAACCAACGCGGCGATGCCGAATCGGCCCGACCCCAACCCCGGCCTGTGGGTGCGGTACAGATCATCGCCTTCGCCGTCAATGAGCACACTGAATCCCATCAAGGCTCCCGCGGTTCCCGGCTTACGAGTCGCCTCCTTTCGTTTCGTCCAGTTTGCCATCGAACTGTTCGCTTGGCTGGGGTCCGCTAGGTAACTATCGTTTCCAGATACATCTAAGATAACGCTAGCAAAGTTGGATACAGTAGATGTGGTTGGAACCCCCAGATAGGTGTCGTTGCCCGACGTGTCAATGATCAAAAGTGTTGGTCGGTCTGGGTGTGTTTCCGACTTTCCACCGCATAGTCGTACCCAGCCCCACGTGGTTTCAAACTCGACATCAAAGGCTTTGGTGGTACCTCCAGAAAGCATTTGAGTAAAGGCTCCCTGCGAGGCTGCAATGAAGTCATGGCCCCCGGCGGCCAGATAGGACATGTCGACTGCTTTCATCAGTCGGTGGTTCCTGGCGAAGGCCTGGGCTTCAGCCGACTCTGGCGAACTCAACAATGTGAATGCACCGGTCATATCCGAGACTCCTGAGAACGCGAGTTGCCTGAAGGTTGCGGCTTGCTCGGCAGCCGTCAAAACCATCGTGGTCGCTTGTTGAACTTCGGAAGGCACAGACGAAAAGTCGGGGACCGCCCCCTTCACAATGCCCTTCGCCTTCAGATCTTCGACTTTGCGCTTAAGAGAGCCAGGTTGCTGTGTGGCATCCACAAGAGCCTTGACGGAATCACCAAGGAGCGTACGGCGGGTTCCATACCCACACAGCCTTGCTCCAAGGCTCATCGATTCGCTTGCGCGACCGGCCATCGTTCCAAAATCTCTGCGCAGCGTTTCTGCGAAGAACGGAATCCGCCATGGATTCTCGAAGCACGCATCGAAGAAAGGAGTCCTAAACTCGCCTCCGCCGAAGAAACGCATCAGGTTCGAGTCAAACCTGGCAGTCTTAGTGCTGAGCCCGACCGTACCCAATGCGGTCTCGAGGTCCTGCTCCAAAATCGAGACAGTTTGGACCATACTCAGCATGGCCATGCACAAGGCGGTTGCACTCATCTTAGCGATTATTGTATTCGCGCCGACCAGTTTGGCGCAGGGTAGCCGAATCGAATCACCACCGGACAAGATCGAATTCGCGTCGCCAATCTTGGAATCGGAGACCGAATTGGTTGTCGAGTACACCCTGACGTTTCCCAGCCCAGTCGCTTCAAAGTATCCCGCCAACAATGAGGTCCCGATACGCGCGTTCATTCCAAAGGGAAGAGCCTCAAAGGTCCCCGTGGTTGTGCTGCTTCACTACCTTGGCGCAAACAATCAAAAGGCGGAAACCAGTCTTGCAAACGATCTTGCCCGGTTGGGGATGGGATCGGTTTTGGTCGCCTTGCCTTATCACTTGGGACGCACGCCGCCCGGCTACCGGTCGGGTGAACTCGCCATTCAGCCGGACCCGGACGCTCTTGTCGAGTCGATGACCCAAGCGGTTTTGGACGTTAGGCGGGCGGTGGATTGGATCGCGTCCCGTCCTGAGTTTGACTCAACCAAGATCGGTCTTGCTGGAACCAGCCTGGGGTCAATTATTAGCACCCTGGTGTACGCCATAGAACCACGCATCTCGGCTTCCGCATTCGTGCTCGGCGGTATTGACTTGGCGCACATCCTATGGCACTCCAGCCGAGTTGTCAAACAGAGAGATCGCCTAAGGCGACTCGGCTTTACCGAGTCCAAACTCCGGGAAGCGATCGCCGAAGTCGAACCATCGAGGTACCTGAATCCTGCCGATTCTCGTCCAACTTTCCTAGTGACCGCGAAGTTTGACACCGTCGTTCCACCGACGGACGCACAGAAGCTTGCCGAATCTTTGGCGAATGAGAAGATTCTGCGGCTGAATACGGGCCATTACGGAGGCGTGTTCATTCAGCAACGTGTCCAGCGTCTGGTCGCTCGGTTCTTTGAAGAAACCTTTGCCGGAAAGCCGTTTGAACCCCCAAAGTCGGTATATGCGCCAACCGTCAGGCTTGGGGGTATATCGTCCACCGACTCTTTGGTACAACTCGGTGTTGGGTTCGATTTGTGGCGTTCATCGAACGATCGCTTTGTTTCAACCCTGTTCGCTACACCGCGTGGGCCACAATTGTTTTTTGGAGGGCGCGTGGATCAGTCTATTTCCGTCGGGTTGTTCGCAGGTCCGCGTAAAGTCTCATTGGGAGTTGTATGGAGCCGAGTTCTGTAGAAGTTGAGCAAAGCCTGTTTAGCCTCTCCGTGAGCAACTTCATTGGCGCCTACCTTGCCCTTGCGAGAGCGGTTGAGCGATCAACCGTTGTTGAGGCCCACCAGTGCATAATCGTTCGGAGTCCAGTGCCCCATGCCCTGGGCAACTTTGCGATCTGCTCGTCTTTGGATCGCACCTCGGCGTTTGAAGTGTGGCGGGCCTCGCAGGACGCAGCGGGGGTTCCGGGGTATGTCCCGGGGGGGCATGAGGGTGAAGAGGGAATTCTTTTGCAGCGCGGGGTCGGGGTTTGACAGTCGCTTGGAATGAT
>CALMEF010000072.1 GCA_937862825.1 uncultured Armatimonadota bacterium | reverse complement strand
GAAAGCGATTTCGCGGGTTGCGGCGCACCTCAGGCCAGGAGGGTCGTTTATCTTTGACGTCAACACTGCGTTCGCTTTTGAAGCCAAGTTGTTCGATCAAAAGGAACTCAAGGCAAAGGCTCCGGTTCGCTACGATTGGAAAGGAGACTGGGACTCTGCATCTCGGCTGATTCACGTCAATATGAAGTTCTGGTACGAGGGTGAGGAGTATCACGAGACTCATGTGCAACGGGCTTACTCCGATGACGAGATTCGGGACATGCTGGCCAAGGCTGGATTTCGCGATGTGAAGGCGTTCCACTCCTACACCTTGAATCCGCCTCGTCACAAGAGCGACAGACTGCACTACATGTGCCTCCTGGGTGAGTGATTTTGGATCTGGGGAAGACACTTATCCTGACCCACCCTGCTCGGCTGGGCGACACGGTGATGTCATTGCCGCTTACCAGGGCGTGTTCAGACGTAACGGAGACCTGGTCAACTGCGGGTGCACCGTTTCGCTTCCTGTTTGAACGGGCAGGTTTGGAGGTTGGCGCAGCGGAAGCCTTGAATCCGAAGCGTCTGGGAGCCCTGATTGATGAAGCGCGACGACTAAGATCAGCGGGATTTCAGACGGTTTTCTTGGTCAGGCCGAGTTTCCGAAGCGCCCTGCTTTGTTGGCTTGCGCGGATACCCAATCGTATTGGAGATGCCACTGAGGGCCGAGGCTTCCTGCTGTCTCGCCTGGTCAATCTGCCCAGGGAGCGTAGCGAGTTGGATCGGCTGGAAGGATTTGGGGCATCAGCCGGCCTAAAGGTTGAGCGACGGTTTGGTTTGGTTCCCGAAGGTCATCCTCGTCGCCGGAGCGTCTTTGGCATCGTGCCGGGGGGTTCGTATGGTCAAAAGTTCATCGCGCCGGACGTGCTCCAGCAGGTGATCGGTCAGTTGCTCGAGCGCGGTTACACCATTGAGCTTCACGGAGGACCGGGTGAAGAGGTGTTTGGTCAGGCCCTGCTCCGCGAGGGTGTCGAGGACCATATTGGCCGATACAAACTGCCAGAGATGGTAGATCGTTTGGCGTCGTTAGGCGGGATGCTGTCGGCTGATGGAGGGCTTTATCACTTGTCGGTCGCTTGCGGAACTCGGACGGTGGGCGCGTACGGGCCGACATCGTTTCGCAACTGGTGGCACGACTGGGGCGGCAACGTCGTCGTCCACGCGCCAGCGGGTGATATGCGGAATCTCACGCCTGAGATGGTGTGGGAGGCGGTCGAGCGCATCATCAAGCCAAGTACGAATACTGGAACAACCATTCCTTAACGGCTCCCTAACCAGGCCTTAACTTCCCTCATTCAACCTTTTAGTGAGCGCTGATCGCAGCGCGAATCGGTTTGGAGAAAAGAGAATGAAGAACATCATCACTTTGGCCCTGATCGCCGTTGCAGGCGCGTCACAGGCAGACATTATCACGCAATGGAACTTCAACGGAGAGTCGGCAACAACCGTTCCCGGCGGAGCCCTTAGTCCGACCGCAAGCGTCGGAACCGGCACGGCCTCGCTATTGGGCGGCGTAACCGCTTCTTTCAGCAGCGGAACCGCAAATGGTGGTTCGAGTGACCCTGTAACTAGCACCCCGACCAACTACGGTTGGCAAACAACGACTTACGCGGCGCAAGGGCTGGAAGAGGGCCAACGCGGCGTTCAGTTCGCGGTGTCGACGGTCGGCTACCAAGACATTAGCATCTCGTTCGACACGCGACACAGCAACACATCCTCGCGGTGGATTCGCTTGGATTACTCGAACGACGGTGGTTCAAACTGGATCCTCGGTTCCGACTCGGCGGGCACGCTTTACTCGGGTACCTCAGGTGACACGTGGTTCAACCTTCGCGCGGGCGACCTAACTGCCGATACCTCCATTGACAACAATGCTAACTTCGTGTTCCGAATGGTGACCGTGTTTGCTCCAGGAACTTCAGCCTACGCTGCATCAACGAGCACGAGCACCTACGCTGCCAGTGGAACGCTGCGATGGGACATGGTGACGGTCAACGCAAGTCCCGTTCCCGAGCCCGGCACCATTGCTGCTCTTGGCCTTGGTGCACTCGTTCTGCTTCGCCGCCGACGAGCATAAGGTTATGACCGCCTCAGAGCCGCCCTTTTTACCTCGGGGCGGCTCTTCCTGCCTTACACCGATGAGAATCTACAGCACTCTCGCATTCGCCCTTTTGACCACATTTGCCGTTGCGCAACGATCCTACGTTACGAACGGATCGGTGCTTTCAGAAAACTTTGATGGCCTGCCTACTTCTAGTTCCTTCCTGAACTTGGATGGAACGTGGTCGGACAACACGACTCTTCCGGGCTGGTATCGGGTGATGACCTCAGACGGGACTCCTGGCGTGGAGAATCGTTGGCGTGTTGACGACGGGAATGCCCCTGGGGGTTCGCTGTATTCCTACGGATCATTTGGCTCCTCTGACCGAGCGCTGGGATTTGTGACCTCCACTAACTTACCGCGCATTGACGTCGGCTTGGCACTTCGTAACGACACAGGTGGGACTCTTACTGGGTTCTCGCTTCGCTTTGTTGGTGAGCAATGGCGTCATGGAACTAGCGGGGCTCAGTCGCTCGACTTCAGTTTTGGAATCGGCAACGCTTCGTTATCAAGTGGCTTGTACACGAGAGTGGGAGCACTTGATTTCCATGCGCCACAGGTAAGCGGAACCAACTCTGGTCTCAATGGCAACTTTGCCACGAACAGGAGGGTTATCCAGGGAAGCATTAATGGCTTTGCGTGGAACCCAAACGAAGTCATGTGGCTCCGCTGGACGGGCACGGACCACCCTGCCGGCGACCACGGCCTGGCATTGGACAACCTGGAGTTCATGGCTGTTCCTGAGCCGGGTGGCGTCGCGACGTTGGGGCTCGGAGTGGTGTGCTTGATTCGTCGCAAGCGTAAAGTCTAGTTTCAATCTCTCCCAAGGCTCCACGAGATCGGGCTTCTTGAACTGCCCCTTCGAGTCTACGCAGACACCCGTGCACACATGGGATCGCACTGTGCGGTCTAACCGTTGGTGCAGGTACTCCTACTTATCCGCCAGTAGCATCTCGACGATATCGGACGCGCTTTAGCCAGTGCTCAATATACTCTCTACCAATCGGTCCTGACCGCCGCATGGCCACTTCGTAGTGCTGAACTGCTTCCCTGTAACGCTGTTCATTTCTGGCGATATCGCCCAGATACTGGTGGGCATAGGGGTGAGTGGGGTCCAGAGCGACCGCACGTTGCAAATAGAACTTCTGCGCATAGCCCGTTAGGCGTTTGCCTAAGGCAACCGCGGCAGGCAAAAGAATGTCCTGAGGGCGATTGCCAGTAGGGAGCCATGTTGCCGCCTCAGCACTCATACTTGAGTCGCCAAGGGTCAAACTATGTATACAGTACTCTTTCTGACCCGGTTCCGCGATACCGTTTAGTGCCGCGACATACGCAAGCCGCTCAAGATACCCGGTAGATTGATTCGCATAAGGTGCCATTGTGTTCAAGGCTTCGACGTTTCGGCCTACCATGAGATAGGCGTCGGTGAGCACGGGAGCAAGGATGAACTGGCCATGCCTATTGGCATACCCAAACCATGCCGTTTCTAATCTGCGAATCGCGGTTTGGATTTGACCCCTTTGAATCTCTTCTATCGCGAGGTCTCGGACTTCGATAACGGGTCCACCCAGGTCAACGACAAGAATGTTACCGCCCTCCTGGGTCGCACTAGAATAGGTTACCTTGGACTTTTTGGCTGAGTTCCTACTTGCTGGCTTGCCGACTGTAGGTGGCGGCTTGGTCACCTTGCTGCCAGCCGCTTCTCGGTTTGCAACAACTTTGGCCTTGATCTTGTCAACCCAAACGAGGTTCGTCACGTGTTGGCCCGAAATCGCCAACGCGATCGCTAATGCATAACTTATCATATTCTGCTCCTACTTACAAGTATCACGGATCAATTCCAATAAACTGATTCCAGGTTGGATGTGGAGGATAGTCCACAAGAGTGCCCAACCCGGTGTTATAGTTAGTCACGCTCCAATTGGAAGAGTAACTAGCGGTTGCCTTGAATGTCCATGGTTTGCGCCTCACAGGCACGATCTTGCTTTGACCTGCGGCGTTTGCTGGTGCCAAATAAAGCGTGAACATGTTGAACACGTGGTCAAACGCAATCGGAGCGTAGGAGATCAGTTGACCCGGAGTTTCGGTTTCAACTCTTGGACTGTCAGAGAAGACAAACCAGCGATTCGCCCTATCGTCGGTAGGCACCCAATTGTTGTACGGGAAGTTGCCGTCGAGCGCGAGACCTCTCACTGGTTGAAAGTACTCTCCGGGATTCCCGTACTTGCTTTCGTCCACGATAAGTTGGCAGTGACCTTGCCCACCGAAGTCCAACTCGGGAGGTAACTGGTGCCGATACGGTTCAGGTGTTTCAATCCATCCAAGTTGGTACATACCGACAGTATCTGGGCCAAGCGTTAAGCCTTTCAATCCGAACATAGTTGGTGCAGACACAGGTAGCATTTGAGCCGAACTGATAGCCGCACTATCAACGATGATACTTGGCTCTTGTGGCAATAGAGGATGCTTCAATCCAATAGAAAGTCCCGCAAAAGTGAGGTCAAACTCACAGGTAATGGTCGCGTTGAGGGGCTTCGCCAAGTAGAACTCAATAGAAGAAGTGCCTGTTGAGGGTGCAGTCCAACCCGTGTACGTTGCGGATTGCTGTGTCGCCTGGTAATCAGAGAACGGGGCTCCTGAGCCGCTGACGTTCCAAACCTGATTGGTGGCCGCAGGCAATCCTCCGGTGCTTATCGACGCAACGAGTTTCTGACCGATTAACATCGTGTTCGTGGTCGGGTTGATACCCGTAACGTGAATGCGGATGGGATGGGCACTGGCCTGGTATGCGACTGAGACATTTCCCCCGATTAGTCCCGTGGTCGAATACTCAGAAAAGTATGAACTCGCCAGAGGAGAACAAGTAACTTGGAAGGACTGCCCAGGACTCTCCACCGAGGTATATCGTGTGCCCGAAGAAGTTCCGCCAAACGTGAGCGGAGTCACCGGACTGCCCAAACCGTTCGCACACTGGCCAATATCTCCAATCCAACTTGCCGTTGCCCCTTCCTTTACGACGGCAATATCTGGAGGCTCGTTCGCCGAGTTCCCTTGGT
>CALMEF010000071.1 GCA_937862825.1 uncultured Armatimonadota bacterium | reverse complement strand
GAACCTGGTCCGTGGTCAGATGAGGCGTCCGCGTGGGTCATTGCTGCCTAACGATTTGATTGGCTGACTCATCTCAATGGATTCGAAGCGACGGAAGTTTGGCAAGGTAAACTGTAAGTTCTCCAACTTCCCCAAAAGGTGCTTGAACAACGATGTCCACCCTACCCGCCGGAACCTTGAACAAAGTCGATTTTCTACGCATAATGATGCTCTCCAGAGAGGGCGACCGACGTGAAGGCATCCTTCTCCGCCAGAGTAAAGGTTGGTTCCAAGTTGGTGGACTTGGGCACGAGGCCTTGGCTGCGTTGGCCTACACGCTTCGCCCCGACGATTACATCTTCCCCTACTACCGAAGCAGGGCACTCATGCTTGCACGGGGCATGTCGAACTACGAGTTGGCTCTCGCTTACTTCGCGAAGCGCAGCAGCAGCAGTGGTGGGCGACAGATGCCGGGTCACTACAGCAGCCGCAAACTGAACGTGTTCAGCGTCCCAACCCCGACCGGGGCCAACTTGCTTCCCGCCTGCGGAGTGGCTTGGGCGATGAAACTCGACGGCAAGGACAGCGTAGCATTGGCCAGCATTGGGGATGCGGCAAGCCGTCAAGGTGAGTTCTACGAGGCCGCTGCGTTCGCCATTCAAGAGAAGTTACCGGTCGTTCTCATGATCGAGGACAACAAGTTCGGCATCTCAACGCCAACAACCAAGTTCAACCCTATGCACCTTGAGATATTCAACACGGCGCATATCATCCACTGCAATGCAAGAACAGGTGATGCCGTACTCGAAGCGGGCAGGGAAGCGGTCGAAAAAGCTCGTCGCGGCGAAGGGGCCAGCATTCTCTGGTGCGAACTCGACCGACTCGGTAGCCACACCAGTAGTGACGACCACCGCGTCTACCGCGACATTCAAGACATCGAAGAGATGCAAGACCGCGACCCCATCAAGTTGCTCGCCGAGGAATTGATCGCGGCTGGCGAAATCACTCGTGACGATCTTGAACGGATGAAGAACGAGATCGAGAAGGCGGTTGATGAGGATTACCTCCGAGCCGAGAAAGAAGAGGACCCGCGAGCCGACGAGGTTACGCTTCATAACTACGGACCGGACGTTCCCGCCGAAATGCCGCCGGTTCAGCCTGGTCGTCAGACAATGGTCAGTGCAATCTCGGGCACGTTTAAGAAGGCGCTGGAGGACGACCCCAAGGTGATCTTCTTTGGAGAGGACATCGAGGATCCAAAGGGCGGGGTCTTTGGCCTTACCAAGGGTCTCAGCGAGGCGTTTCCAAAGCAAGTCTTCAACTCACCGCTCGCCGAGGCCACCATCATGGGAGTCGCGGTTGGCATGGCGTGCTACGGCATGAAGCCCGTCTTCGAACTCCAGTTCATCGACTTCATTTCGCCCGGCTGGAACCAGATCGTCACAAACTTCTCGACCCTGCGATGGAGAACCTTCGGCGATTGGAAGTGCCCAACCGTCATTTACGCCCCATACGGTGCCTACCTTCCTGGCGGTTCGCTCTGGCACTCCATGTCGAACGAGGCCTATCTCGCCCACACAACGGGTATCAAGATTGCCATTCCCTCAACCCCTGAAGATGCGGCGGGCCTATTCTGGTCGGCAATCAAAAGTGACGACCCCTGCTTCGTTCTCGTGCCCAAACACATTTTCCGAATGCAGCGAGAAGTGACAAATGTTGAGCCTGTGCCCTTTGGCAAGGCCCGAGTCGTCCAACCTGGAACGGATGTGACCGTCGTTTCTTGGGGCAACTGCCTTGAACTCTGCGAGGAAGCCGGTAAGCGCCTTGCTGGGCAGGCCTCGCTAGAGATTATCGACCTGCGCTCAATCGTGCCGTGTGACTACGAGACGATCACGGCTTCCGTAAAGAAGACCGGTCGCCTTGTCGTGGTACACGAAGACAATCGCCGCAACTCGTTTGGCCAGGCAATCATCCAGGAAATGACTTCCGAGCCGTCGAGATGGGATCTGTTCCTTTCGCCGCCGCAGTTGGTCGCGAGAGAAGACGTTCAGATTGGCTACAACCCGATTTACGAATACGCAGCCCTGCCGTCCGTTGATCAGGTCGTTGAGGCGATCCGCGTGACACTCTAACTTTCCGACACTCCCTCCGCACGACTCAATGCGGAGGGGAAGACAGTGTTCTTAGGGCTTTCCGACGAACTTAACCATCGCTGTCGGCCCGTCGGCTTGACCATCGGTTGGTGTCACATAGCAAATCAAGGACTTGCCCGGACTCCACACTCCAGCGGCCAAGGCGTCTGCTTGGCCAGCATGTCGGATGGAGCGAACCTCAGCGCCATCAACAACCCAGCGATATTTGAATTGAACAATGTCGAAGTCAGGGTCATCGAGGATCAATGATGTGTTCACGCGGACGTATATCGGCTTGCCAGCGGCAGGAGTTCGAGGCGATAGCGACGCAGTTACTGCATATGGGGCCCCGTTTGGCTCGTTCTCTATCTGTGGCGACACAAGGAATGGCACCTCTTCAACAAGCGATCCGTTCATAAAGAACCTCAGCCGGTGAGTGCCGTAACTTGAGAACGAAAAGTTGTACCACCACCACCACCAAGCCCATCGATAGGCTGTGGAGTTGTTGAACGCGACCGTTCCACTGTCATACAAGGTGCTTCCATTTGGGTTCAGAACCTGCGCTCGGTACGTGCTGAACGCAGGCTGGTTGTGGACGTTGATCCACCACGAAAGTCGCCGACCAGGGGACGTTCCTGCTTCTCGCGGCATGTCATAGGGAAGTCCGGGCCACCGACTGAGATCGTAGGGTGTGATGTTCAGATCGCGTACCAGAAGGGTCCTCAAAACCGGCTGTTGGCTTTCCCAGAAACTTGGTCCCGGTCTGTTTGATCCTGCACATGGCTCGTACCAGGTTCCGTTGTTCCATGACTCAAAGTGGAGGTGCGGCCCTGTGCTGTTGCCACTGCTCGCCGTGAGCCCCAACTGATGTCCAGCGCGAACCGATTGGCCCACCGAGACGTTCACGCTCCCGCGCTTCAAGTGCCAGTAAAGGCTGTAATGCTGCCCGCCGTGGTAGAGAACCACGTAGTTCGCCGGTTGGCCCTGGCCCGATGTGTTTTTGTCAAACTCAAAATCTCGGGTGGCAGAGACCACCCCGTCTAACGCGGCGAAAACCGGAACTCCCAGTTCTTGTTCGCCAAAGGTGCGAAGATCGATGTCGTGGCCCTGATGGCCGTTGTACGTGATGTCCGTTCCCTCAAAGTCTCGAATCCCACTGCTTGAATCGAGATCGGTGAAGTTGTTGATGAAAGCGTCACGGTAAAGATTCGCACCCATCGGAAACTGCGGATAGGGCGTTGGATCGGCATCTGTATTCTCGTTGAACCGGCCGTGCTTCGCGTGGAAGGAGGCTATCTGAGTCTCAATCAGTTTTCGTTCCAATGGTGGTATGCACTCACCTTGCGGCGCGGCGCCTAGTGGCCCACCACCTCCAATTCCACCCTCAACCTGGGCTATGACCAGGCACGCTAACAACGATATCAACGGCATGTTTGCTCCTCTTCCGAAAACATTGTACGACGATGCGCCATATCTATCACTCCCTTCGTCAAGACTTTTGTCAACCCTGTACGTGCGAAATTCTCCAAAAAAAGTTGTCAAACACCTTGATTGGAGAGCGATTTCGGTGTAGAGTGTCGATTGGAGCAACTTTGCTCCGATGATTTGTACTTTTGGAGGAATAGTTATGCGAAGAGCATTCACGCTCATCGAACTCTTGGTCGTCATCGCGATCATCGCGATTCTCGCGGCCATTCTTTTCCCTGTATTTGCCCAGGCCAAGGCCTCGGCAAAGAAGACCGCATGTATCTCGAACATGAAGCAACTCACCTTGGGTGCGCTCGCTTACATGTCTCAAGTCGACGATTACGTGTTCCTGCGCTACGAAGCGTGCCCGAGCACCGGACCACTGGGCAACGAGCCGATGTGGAACGGGAGCATCTATCCGTACGTGAAGAATCAGCAGGTCTATCTTGATCCTGGCGCTCCGAACAGCAAGTACGCCCCAACTTGGGCGACTCGCGGTGAGATGAGCATCGGTCAGAATGCCACCATCACGGGTTGGTACTATCCGAACAACGCTTGCGGCGACATGATCGTGTTGACCATGAGCCAAATGCAGGTGCCCGTCAAGAACGTCATGTTCGCGATCTCACCATTTGGTCCGACAGCCACCGGCTATCGGGGTTATTTGGCCCGAAACGACGCTCTTAACACGACCGGCCTCGCACTGTCAGATCGACATACGGCAGGTACGCCGCATAGTTTCTTTGACGGTCACGCCAAGTGGTACCGTGCGGTGCAAGTTCTGGGCAAGCCCAATGCAACTTATCAGTGCGAGGACACCAGCCTGTACACTGGTTTGTGGTGGCTTGACAAGAACGATGCTCAGATCAAGTGGAACGTGACCGACCCGTGCATTCAGGATCCGTAATCAATGGACAAGAATGCTAAGGTCAGTTTGCCAGTAGCGATTGGAGTTGCCGTGGTTGCCGTTGCGGTTGTCGGTGGGATATCCTACGCCATGTTCGGTCAGCAACCGCAGGCCGAGCCCACGTCGGTAAACCAAGCAGCGAACCAAATCGACCCTCAGCAACTCGCTGATCAAAAGGCAGCAGACGCAAAACTGCAGCCTCGCGAGGAATCGGCGAACTAACTTCAGGGCCTGTCGCTTTTGAGAGAGGAAGCACGGGCCCAGACCTCAAACCAACTAACATGAAGAGAACCCTACTTTGTATTGTCCTTGCTGCTCTCGCTATGGGTTGTAACAAGGAATCAGCCGATGCAGGCTCTGTTGACGCTGGTGCTGGCGCTGGTGCTGGCGCTGGTGCCAATCAGACCGGTCAAGCCCCATCCAACGTCAATAACCCCGCTGTGATGAGTGAGCCGCCAACAAACGCTGCTCCGGGACAATCTATTCGAATCCAGCCGAGTAATCCGAATGATCCCAAGTATCAAGCGGATCCCAAACTTGCTGGTGGTGGTTAGGCTCAACTAACGTTTAGTCTCGAGGGACGCGGAAGCGG
>CALMEF010000070.1 GCA_937862825.1 uncultured Armatimonadota bacterium | reverse complement strand
CGACGTTTGCGGGCCTATCTTGACGGCGATGAGAAGTTCCTCAAACTGCCTGATTTGATCATGATTGATGGTGGCCGTGGCCAGTTGGCGGCGGCGCTCAAGGCTCGCGACGACCTTGGTTTGAGTGTGCCGATGGTGGGACTGGCGAAGAAGATGGAGTTGATCATCGTGCCCATGCCGATTGGCGAGATTCCTGAGGGCGATCCGACTCGGACCGAGTACGTCTATGAACAGGGCGTAGCGCCGAACTACGGCTATCGGGATATTGAGTTGCCCCTCCTCTCACCGGGGCTTCTGCTTTTGCGGAAACTGCGCGATGAGGCGCACCGGTTTGCGCTCGCGTATCACCGAAAGATTCGGGACAAGCGAATGCATGGGTCGGCCTTGGAGGAGATTCCTGGGGTTGGCCCGAAGCGCAAACGTCTGCTGCTGAGGACATTCGGATCAGTGGCGGGCATTCGACGCGCGACGGTGGCCGAGATTGCCGCGGTTCCGACAATGACGGAGGCTTTGGCGAACTCGGTTTCGGAGTATCTTCGAGACGCAGAGGCTTAGCATCTCCGACAACCTGCTACGATAATTGAGATTCCATGCCCGCCACGCTTGAAGACTTGAAAGGACTCACCGCTGCGAAACGACTTCTAAAGGGCGTATGGGCCAGTCAAGCCTATTCTCATTCCTTCCTGCTTTACGGCGGGGAAGGCTCAGGAAAGACCCAACTGGCGAAGCTGATCGCTGGTTCGTTCCTATGTCAACATCTCAGTAAAAATGGCCCTTGCGGTGCATGCCAGCCGTGCAACGCTATGTCAAGGGGTACGAACACTGACTTGCTTCTAATTGAGCCAGCAGGCAAAAGCCAGTTGATCAAGGACTCAGCGATAACAGATGGAGTCCCCGAAGAAGGGACGGTCGGATTGCGAGACTTCCTTCGCACTGGTCCTTTGACGTCGTCACATAAGGTAGTACTTATAGAAGACGCCGACAGGATGAATTCATCTGCTGCGAACGCACTCCTCAAGTCATTAGAGGAACCTCCGGACAGAGTCGTGATGATTTTGACAACGAGGGACATCGGTAAAGTTCTGCCAACTATTCTGTCCCGTTGCGTCGCTGTCGCCTGTGAGATTCCTCAAGAAGCTCGGAGCGATTGGAGTGACCTCGCGATGCCTTCGATTGGCACGTCAGCGCGCTTCAACGCTCACCCTGAACTTTTCGAGCGTTTTCGCGTCTTTGCTCAACGGCTCTCGACGAGGCCACGCGCCGAGGCTTTGGTGGCGGCAGAGGAGTTCCGAGCGCTTTGCGGCGAACTGGAAAAGGCCGAAGACCTGACGGCTCGGCAAGCAAACGCGGAAGGACTTACTCTGCTCAGCCATGCGCTCGTCCGAAATGGAAATCCCGAAGGGGCGCGACTTGCGGTTGAGACGCACCGCCGTATCGTAGGAAATGGTGGGGCCGGATTGACGTTTGACGCGATGTTTGCACGATTACTGAACAACCGGTAAGCATACGGGAACCTAGGTGAAGTTGGGCGGCGTATTATGCCGAAGTAACGGAAAGAGAATCATGCTCGCAATCTTAACGAGAGAACGAACCATACCGGTGGAGGAAAGGCGAGCCCTTTTCGAGTCGCTCATGCAGCGATCCTACCGGCAGGCTTTCAGTCTGGCCTACCGCTTGACGAACAACGCCGCAGAGGCTGAAGACCTGGTTCAAGAAACCTTTGTTCGGGCATTTCGATTCTTCCACCGTTACGACGAAACGCTCCCCTTTACCAACTGGCTGTATCGAATCATGAGCAATGCGCACATTGACATGGTGCGCCGGCGAGGCCGTTTAAAGATGACCAGCCTTGAGCAGCCTTCGGCCAATGGATTGGCCACCGTTGAAGTGCCGGATGCAGACTCAAGTCCAGATCGAGACTTTCTGGACAACTCCATGGGAGAGCACGTTCAAAACGCACTCAGCACAATGACTCCAGAATTTAGAACGGCTGTCCTCCTCGCGGACGTGGAAGGGATGGCCTATGAAGAGATTGCCGAAGTGATGAACACTTCGGTTGGAACCGTCCGCTCACGAATTCACCGAGGACGCAAGCAGTTGCGCAAGCACCTAGTGAAGTCAGCGCCCGACGTGTATGGAGGCATGAACAATGAACTGTAATCACGTTCAGCGTCTTCTTTGCGATTTCGTTGATGGAGAACTCGCTGGCAACCAGATGCTCGCCGTTCGCCGACACTTGAACGACTGTCCGGCCTGCTCTGCGGAGCGCGATGAGATCGTTGCGGTGAAATCAACCGTTGCCAATCTGTTCGTTCCCGAATGCCCCCAGGGTTTGGAGTCTCGCTTGATGGCCGCTATTGCCAACGAGAGCACGTCCTATATGCCTCGCCGGTCTTATCGTCCGGTTTGGGCTGTTTGTGCGGCAGCCGCGGCCTGCCTTGCGTTCCTCGCCGTTGCGAATCGGCCTGAGCAAAAGACGCTCCAAGCCACGGGCGTTGTTCCTTATGAAATCGCTCGCGACCAAGCCTATTCTGGCGGTGGTGACTCGTTGAGCGGACACTATCCTATCATGCCGGTGAGCCATGGTTCGAGGTAAGTCGCTTGTTCTGGGTTGTTTGGCGCTGAGCGCCACTTCGCTTGCCGAACCTGCCGCCGTGCAGAGCAAAGCGGCCGAGTTATTGCTGCGTTCGATGGAGCGCGCCTATACGACTTCATTCAGTGGCATCTTCTTGCAGCGAACGCTCGGTGGAAACAAGTGCGATGGTCAAGTGAAGATTGATCAAAGCAAGGAAGGCAAGATTCGTGTTTCCATGCTCCAGCCCTTGAGCATGCAAGGCATCACCAGCCTGGACGACGGCCGGACCTGGTCCACCTACTTCCCGGATGACAAGCAGATTGTGATCCAACAGTCGCCGCGAGCACGAGCGCAGGATCCGAAGCAACGAATCGAACTGGCTTCGAAGAATTACACGTTCCGATTTGAGTCCGGAGAGACTATTGCCGGACGGCGAACGAACACTGTAGTCGCTGAACCGGTATTCGAAGGCATGCCCACTCGCATGTACTCGCTGGATTCA
>CALMEF010000069.1 GCA_937862825.1 uncultured Armatimonadota bacterium | reverse complement strand
GGAGCCCGTATTGGTGCGACCCGAATCGGGAAAGGCACTCTTGATGGAGTGGGCGCTGACGCCATATCGCGGAATGAGCGTATGGAGCGGCTGTTCGTTTCGCGAGACCGGCACGAGGAAGGTGCCCGGCGCAAACGTCCTGCCGTCCAACTTGGTCTCTCGGGAAAGAACTTGTACGCGCACGCCGTCTCGCATGAGCCGATAGATCGCCAAGATGTCTGCGTCATCCTCGTAGGGAATCAGATAGCCGATTTTGCTTTCTGGAAGGTCCGACTCGGTCGCTTTCTTCGGGGACGGCTGCACCGGTGGTCGCGACTCGCACCACCAAGCATCAAGGCCGAACGCCAACGGCAGGCTCCACGCAGTCAGGTCATAGAACTCGTACCCTTCGCCGCGCGGGTTGGTTTCCCCCTTCTTCTCCTGCTCGCGACGTCTCTTTTGCTCGGCAATGAACTCGGGCTCGAAGTCCGATTCGACCTCTAGAAGTGCTTTGGCGAGGGCGCCTTGGCCTTGGGCCATGTCGATTACCAAGGAGCGTTCTGGAAACTCAACTTCTTTCTTTTCGCCGGTCCAGTAGTTCACGGCGTCGGCCTGCTTGAACTTGGCCACCAGTTCGCTCTTGATTCCGCTTCTCAGCAGGAGTTGTCCCAGCCTCGATAGGGCTCGACTGTCACCGGTGACGACCACCCTCTGGAACTTCCCGGCATGCTCGCCAGAAACTGATTTCGCGCGGAAAGCACGGAAGGAGTCGAGAAGTTCCGTGTGTCGCTCCGAAGCCGCTCGGGCCACCGCAAGGGCGGCCACGAAGTGCTTCTCCATGCCGTCGCGAAGGGTGAGGACCGTTCCGTCGCTTCGCTCTTCGGCAATCTTGCGTCCTCCGTCGGTTTCGTGGGTCATGCCGATGGCGCCGCTGAGCGTCGACCAAGTGTCGAGGTAGCACGGGGCGTAGTAGTCGAACGTCTCTCGAATGAAGTAGGGCCACCCTTGCTTGTCAAAGTCGCTTGCGGAGGCTCTGCCAAAAATCTCCATCCATTTGTTCACCCGGTCTCGGCCCAGGTTCGTATTTGACGCCAGGGCTGTCGGCGGGAAGAAGTAGGTTTCGACTTGACCGTGTTGATCCACGTAGACCTGTGGCATCCACTTTTGAAACTCAGCAACCTCGGCACGAGTTTCCTGTTGCGACATGGAGATTCGGTCGCGGTTCATGTCAAACCGATAGTGATTGGTGCGACCGTGGACGACTCTGGGCTCACCGTGCTCGTAGGCAAATGGGTTCGAGTTTCCGGTGGCGATTGAGTTGTACCAAACCACGAAACGCTCGTGACCGTCGGGATTGTAGACCGGGTTCAAGATGATAACGGCCCGATCCAGCATCCTCATGAGGCCCGGGTTTCGCGACGCGGTCAGGTTATAGAACAGCCACATCGCACTCTCGAACGAGGCAGTCTCGTTGCCGTGGATCGTCTGGTTGATCCACACGATCGCGGGCAAGTCGGCTGCAACTGACCCTTTTCCTTCGCTGAGTTCGAGGATGCGCTTGCGAATCTCGGGCAGCCGCGTCATGTTTGCGGGGGAGGAAATTGCGTAAACCCGGAGCGGGCGTCCTTCCGTGCTTGCGCCGTAATCAAATCGCTTGGTCCGAGCAGGGGCCTTACCCGCGATCGCGTCAAACACCTTCTCCTGGTCTCGGTACGTCGTATGGCGTTCTCCTGGTCCATACGCAAGAATGGATTCCGGCTTGGGGACTCCACTATCGTACGGCCCAAATCCATAGAAATCGAACTTGGGAGCGAGGCTCAGCCCGAGGAGAAGAGTGGCAAGCATGGCACCGATTATGCCAAACGGTGATGATTCCATGCCGATAACCCGAAAATAAAAAAGGGTCGGTGGCGAAACCGACCCGTGGGCTGGAGGGTGTTGTCTAGCGTGTCTTGCGCTATCGGATGCTCGGGAGACTCATCTCGGCAATGTTTGATCCCTTGCACTTCGTTTCTTCCCCGAAGGCCCACACCCTTACATGTCGTTCCTACCAGGGTGCCGAAATTCGGATGCTTTTGCTGGCTAGCAGGACTACTACTCGTGAATCTGCCAAAATCGTCCAGTGGATTCGAATGAACTACAGGAAGTTCTTAAGCGTGCTCAGGAGATTGAGCGCAGCGCAGGACTGGCCTTTGCCTCTCCATCGGAAGTAGAGTCGTTTGTCTCTGCTGCGACGGAGGCTGGAATTTCCAAGGAAGCGGTTCTTCAAGCACTTCAGGAGCGTTTGGGCGTTCCCCATGATGGTTTCAAGGTTGGCGAAACGGTCTTCGCCAAAGGAGCCGATAAGCACTTCTATGCTGCCACGATTCTGGAAATCGACGAAAAGTGGGCCAAGGTCCAGTTCGCGAACGGATCCGAACACCGATGTTCCATTTTGGACCTACGGTCATTCTCTCTCGTCCCCGGCCAATCCATTTCTTACTTTGCCAAGGACTACATGATTTGGATGAACGGCCCCGTAGGCAGTTATGACCCTGTGGGGAAAGTTATCACGATCAACGAATGGGGAACCGAGCAAAAAGTTCCTCTTGAGAAGATTCGAATAGTTGACAAGAAGGCGGCCCCGTCGAAGATAACAGTGGCTCAGGCTTGGGCAATAGCACTTCTCTCGGGCTCATTTGGTGCCGTGGCCGGCGCGATTCTCATGCGCATCCTGATGCGCTAACTCAATCCAAAGACGATCAGCGCCACAGGAATTGCGGCAAAGAGCGTGGAGTCGATTCGGTCCAAGACTCCGCCGTGTCCGGGAAGCAAGGTTCCCGAATCTTTGAGTCCTGCAGCACGCTTAATCGAACTCTCAAACAGGTCTCCCATTTGGCCAAACGTCCCGCAGGCCAGGCCACACAGGATGCCGACACTTGGCGTGGTACCCACCCAAACTCCAACCGCCCAACCTCCGGCCACGCACCCAAGCAAGTTGCCAACTGCACCTTCCCAGGTCTTGTTTGGTGAGATGCTCGGTGCCATTTTGTGTTTCCCAAAGGCCATGCCGACCAGAATTCCCATGGTGTCCCCGATCCAGATTGGGACCAATGCCAAGAGGATCGGGGTTTTGAAGTTCCACGGGTAGACGTTGCCGCTCTGATGTAGGAGCACGAGGGCCACGAATGGTAGTGCCACCCAAAAGGTGCCCCATCCCGCGGATTTTAAACGGCCCTCAGGGGTTCGATGTCGAACCCAAATGATCCAAACGGCCACCAGCCAGATAGCCCCCGCAACCAAGCAACGATTCAGAGGATCGAGGGGTTTCTGGGTTAAGGCAGCGACCGTTGATATGGCTATGATCGCGACCAAGGAGTGGCGTCCAAACAAGTTTGCTGACTCGTGAAAACCGATGATGCAGAGGATGACGGTTAAAATTGCGATGGGAAATGGGTCCGCGCAACCCACAGCAAGCAGCGCAATTGGAATGAGTACCGCAGCCGTCAGCACTCTCGTTTTCATCGAGTGCGAAGTCTACACGCTCAAGGAGCCAAGTCGTTGAGCGTACAGTAGCGCATCAGTGCGCGACGACGAACCTCCAACGCTTCCTCACGAAGGTTCATCAGTTGTTCGATCTCATCTTTGCTTGGACCATTAACCGGCGACCGAAGATCCAACGGGCCCATGATTTGGCCGAGTTTGCCCGCGTCTGCGAGACCAAGGATGTGTCCAAGTTCGTGGCAAGCGACGTGGAAGAGTTGAGCCATGGTCATCTGCCGACCATTCGGTTGAGTTGTTCGAACTTGTATGGTTGCGCTGAACTGGGGCCTTCCCTCTACAACTCCCCGCCGCCACGTTGCGTATCCTCCAATAGGTTGACCGGCCAGAGTCAAATCGTCGCGCCAAAGCACAGTGATGTCCGCGTCCGCAAGCCGTTCGACGATGGAAAACTCGACAGCGTCGTTGAGTGTTGACTGCCACTTCTTAAGAGCCGACGCAATCGTCTCCCTACCCTCGCCAGGCTCTATGTAAACGGCCAACCTGTGCGCGAGGAGCACAAGGTCGGTGTAAGAGACTCCAGCGGAAGGGTTGTCAGAATCCGCGGCTTGCTCGGCGAGTTCCAGGTACCTCGACATCTCCGGCATTACGCCACCACCCGCTCTTACGGGAGACATTACCTGAGGTGCGCCGCAGGAGCATGGATCAAGGCGTGCGCCATTCCCAACTAACAAGGGCATCGCTCCAAGTGCAAGTACTTTCCAGACCTTCATCCTAAAGGCAAATCGGCAAGTCCGATTTC
>CALMEF010000068.1 GCA_937862825.1 uncultured Armatimonadota bacterium | reverse complement strand
GGGCGGAGGCGTTTGCGGGATGGCCCTTGGGGGCAGGGGCGGGGGAAAACCCCAGGCCGCTTGGGACCGCGCGGGCCGTGCCCGCCAGGCCCTCATCAGCAGAATGGCCGCCTCCGACAATGACCCCGATGTCGCGGTCTTCATCGATGAACGTGCCCTTGCGTACCTGGTGAACCAGAAGGCGTTCGCCCTCTTGGTTCAAAACGTGCGTGAAAGTGTGCTGAGGTCCGGACTGAGTGCCGGTTTTTACTTGCTTAGCGACCTGCAACATCGCGAACGCTTCCCCGAAGCCAAACTGTACATCTTCCTCAACGCTTGGGACATTCGACCCGAACTTCGCGGCGCGATCAAAAATCGACTCCAACGCGACAACAAGACCTTGTTCTGGCTGTACTCTGCCGGACTGTTTGACTCCGGTCGCGAGTCGCTCGAAAGAGCGCGTGAAGTCACCGGAATCGCGCTAAAACCGCAACCCTTCTCGAGCAAGACCGGAACGACGATCCTCAACCGTCGCCACCCCCTCTCGGAGTCGTTCCAAGAAACCGGATTGCTCGGCGGAGGAAGTCTTGAGCCCAGTTATTTCGCAATTCCCGAAGATGCGACGGTGCTGGGCGAGTATTCCCAAACCGGCTTGCCCAGTTTCGTGGTGCGGGAGTTCCCCGCGGGGGACAAATCCTGGAGATCGGTCTTCCTGGGCGAGCCGATTGTCACTCCTGCGTTGGTCAGAGCGCTTGGCCAAATGGCGGGTGCCCACGTCTGGAACTATCAGGAAGATGTTGTCCACGTTCGGGCCCCCTTCCTGACCATTCACTGCAAGGGGGCTGGTCAACGAACCATCACGCTGCCCAACAAGTGGGTCGCATACAATCTGATGTCCGAGCAGTGGGTGACGGCAGAAACCAACAGCCTGCGGTTTACCGCCATTGACGGCTCAACACACACGTTCCTAGTTGGAACCCATGAGGAAATTGAAGGAATCCTGCAGAGCGACCCTTCATCGCTCCTCGAAATTGATACTTTGCCTACGAGGTCGGAAGACACGATTCGGTTCGATGCCAGCCAGTTTGACGTTCCCATCATGCGCCTGGACGAGTGGATGGAAGGGAGCGACGATGAGGATTACTCAGACGACTTCCTCTTCAAACCACGACTCATCGAAGAAGTCGACCCGACTCCCGAAGAGACCCAAGAGGTTGGTCGACGGCGACGCAAGCGCCGCAACGATCGAGGTCGTGGAGGTGCCGAAGAGGGGGCAGCAACCCACCGAGAGCATGCCGTCTTCGAAGACCTGTCCATGAACGTCATGTTCAGGAAGCGGGAGTAGGCGATGGCGTTCCGAGCCGGAATGGTAGCGGTGGTTGGCAAACCCAACGTCGGCAAAAGCACCCTCATGAACGCGATGGTTGGCCAAAAGGTCTCCATCGTGAGCTCAAAGCCGCAAACAACGCGCCGCAGGGTGATCGGCATCGTGCAGAACGAGGGCTATCAGATCGCCCTCATCGACACACCAGGAATCCATGAGCCACACACCAAACTGGCTCGAGCGATGGTGGAGGCGGCACGAGCGTCCCTGGCCGACATTGATGTCGTTCTTTATGTCGCCGACGCCAGCAAGAAGCCGGACGAACTGGATGAGCAGATCGCTCGGCTAGCAAAGGACGCAAAGGCGCCCGTCGTGGTCTGCCTGAACAAGATGGACCTCCTCAAGGCTGAGTTTGTGAACGACCGTTTTGAAACGTTTTGCAAACTGTTTGGGACTGAAGATTGCATGATGACGACGGCGACGAGGAATCACAACGTCAGCAAAGTGCTCGACCTGCTTCTCAAGTACATGCCCGAGGGAGAGGCGCTCTTCCCCGAAGACGAGTACACCGACCAATCCACCCGGTTCATGGTAGCCGAGATCATCCGGGAGAAGGTACTCCTGGCGACCCGCCAAGAGATTCCCCACGCCACCGCTGTCGTCGTGGACCACTGGGAAGAGATGCCGAATGGCGTCCTTCATATTGGGGCAAGTGTGGTGGTCGAGAAGCAGGGCCAGCGGGCAATTCTGATTGGGAACAAAGGCGCTTTCGTGAAGAAGACTGGTACAGATTCTCGGTTAGAGATTGAAGAACTACTTGGCCGTAAAGTCTTTCTCGAACTGTTTGTTAAGGTGAAGGAAGATTGGCGTATGAACCCGCGTATGCTGCAGGAACTGGAATATTTGGAGACATAATTTGTCTCGATCCCGAAGGGATCACAGACCTTAGCCGCGGGTCAAAGACCCCGGGTCAGACGCGTCGCGCCAGCGACCGCACCCTGGAAGGCTACCAGACCCCCTAACTCTGTCCCACATGTCATATACTAGATATAAACCAATGGACCGCGAAGAGATCATTCAAGGCGAAACGGAGCAGTCATTTCCCGAGCAAGATGAGTTCGGGAACGACCTTGAATGGTTACGGTACAACCTGTCCTTAACTCCCACCCAGCGGTATGAGAAGCACCAACGACGCCTGTTATCCGTCATGAGATTACGTGAAGCCGTCCGAACTGCCCGAACTCGAAAAACTGGCTGAGGTTCTGAACCGCCACGGTGTGCAGTGGGTGCTCGTCGGCGGCATGGCCGTGATGCTCTACGGTGCTGACTACCTAACCGCAGTTTGCGATCTTGCTGTTGCGAAGAACCAAGAGAACCTGGATCGGTTGAAGGCAGCGCTGGAGGAGTTGGGTGCCAGGCCAGTCAGAGCTCAAGAAGAAGGTTTCTTCGAACTTGACGCCTCAATCCTGCTTGCCCCTTTCATGCATCTCAA
>CALMEF010000067.1 GCA_937862825.1 uncultured Armatimonadota bacterium | reverse complement strand
TGCAAAAGGTCGAGTCCTCTACGGTTATTGATGCTGGTCTACTCGGCCAGGCCATGAGCACTCGAATTGACTCAATCACCCTAAGAGATGGGGACAAAACCCTGGAAATGCGGTTCGAAATCAGCAGCGCTGGCCGAAAGCAAATCACGTTGGCTCGGTTCGAAGGGGACGCGATCAACATTAGCCTTGACAACAGTGGGAGCAAGTCCACCAGACGTATTCCGCTTCCCAAGGACGCTCCCGTGGTGGATGATGCGACGTTAGCCTTGCTTCAGGACGGGGTCGCCATTGGCGCTTCGAAGGCTTACTACGTGCTTGATCCAATGACGCTGAGCCTCTCAAAAAACGTGGCTACACTCAAAGGCCCATCAAAGGTGAAGGTGGGGGAGAAGGAGGTAGACGCCACATTGATCGAAGTGGTCGAGTCAAGAGCGACAACACGCTTGTACGTGAGTGCAAAAGGCGACTTTATCAAGGGAGAGGGGCCTATGGGCATTGAGATGCTACCTATCTCCAAACAGGAGGCATTGGAAGTAGGGTCGGGAACCGTCGACCTTGCTGACAGTACGCGGATTGCTCCAAACAAACCCATTCCTGACCCATCATCATTGAGTCAACTGCGACTTCGCGTGACCGGAAGAGATCTCAAGAACCTGCCGAGTGATGGACACCAAACGCTGGAACAAGACCAAGGAGGTTGGGAAGTCTCGATACATCCTCTCCCATGGAAATCTTTTGAAAATGTTTCGCTGGCTCAGGCTGGTGTCGGTCGGGGAGCCGCACTTTCGCCTTCGCCCCTCATTCCGAGCGACTCGAAGAAGTTTAGCGACCTTGCGGGCACCCTCACGAAAGGGAAAGTCTCGCTTAAGGAGATCGTTAGTAGCGTCCATGGCTATGTCAACCGACTGATGACTCCCAACGCCGGAATTGGCGTTTTACGGGACGCTGGTGAAGTCCTTGAGACGAAAGAGGGTGTTTGTCGTGACTACGCAATCCTCACCGCGACGATCTTTAGGGCCGCAAGAGTTCCGTCCCGTCTTTGTAGCGGACTCATCTACATGGACGGTGCGTTTTACTATCACGCTTGGGTCGAAGTTTGGGACTCAAAGAAGTGGATCGGCGTCGATTCCACCCGTCCAGATGGCGAACTGACACCCGGGCACGTTAAACTGGCACATGGAAATGTGGACGAAGCATTCAACTTCACCGTCCTGGACGGTGTCAAGATTGAAGTGCTTGGCATGATCAAGAAGTAGTCAATGAGATTGCGCGTAAGGCTGTTTATGCTCGTTTGCAGCGTCGCTGGTGCGGCGCTGATGGCATTTTACGCGCCAATGTTGTTGGCATCACTGTTCACCGGAGCGGCCCGCCTGTTGGGTGCCCAAGGTTCCGATCTCCGATACAACGGCGACCGAACCATCTGGAACATCATTCCGTTCAGCCTGATGGGGCTCATAGTCGGCGCCGGTGCCGGGGCAGTTCTGATTCGACTGGGTAGCCGCCTCGACAAGCACTGGGACAAGATGGACAGCGGTGACAAAGTCACCCTATTCGTGGGAATCTTCGCAGGTCTGGTCGCGTCGCTGCCCTTCTTGTTCCTGCTGAACTCGTTGAACCTGGGCATCTACATTCCCGTTGCCGTAGTTGGTTTGACTCTGGGCTTTGCCGCCCTTTCAGTCTATGCCCTCCAATCTATGGAGGAAATTCTCCCCTGGACCCGCGGCCGAACCAAGGCGCGACGACAGGGAATCAAGATCCTCGACACAAACGTGATCATCGATGGTCGAATTTACGACGTCGCACGCACAGGATTTTTGGAAGGTGAACTATATGTTCCGCAGTTCGTCTTGGAAGAGTTACAGTTCATAGCCGACAGTCCAGATGCGCTTCGACGTCAACGGGGCCGAAGGGGACTTGACCTCCTCAGGCTGATGAAGGATGATTTCCAAATTCAGGTGGGAGACTACGACCGTTTTGCTGGGCAGCCTGGCGACGAAGTTGATACGCGACTCGTCAAACTTGCCCTGAACTTGGGTGGCGACATTGTCACGAATGACTTCAATCTAAATCGGGTAGCCAAACTCCAGAATGTTCGGGTCTTGAACATCAATGATCTTGCGCTCGGCCTCAGACCAAATGTCCTCCCATCTGAGTCCCTTCAGGTCACCGTCATTCGCGAAGGAAACCAGCCACATCAAGGGGTGGGCTACCTCGAAGACGGCACGATGATCGTTGTGGAAAATGGGCGCGGATACATCGGCGAAACGGTTGATGTCACCGTCACCCAGGTCATCCAAACTGAGCGCGGCAAGATGATCTTCGGTGAACTGCCGAATGGGAACGGAAGGGACTTCAGGAAGTGAAGGTTTGCGCGATCATCCTTGCCGCAGGTAGGGGCGAGAGATTTGGCGCGAGAAAGACGCACCTGCTCGTCAACGGCAAACCTGTTTGGAAGCATGCTTTCGACGCCTTCCTCAGCCATCCCGACGTGGATCGTGTCGGGGTTGTGTTTTCTCCCGACGATCTTCAACTGGTGGAGGGAGCCGCCTTTGTTGTTGCGGGCGGACCAACAAGACAGTCTTCGGCAAAGGCCGGTTTAGCGGCTACCAGCGACGACGACACCATCATTCTGTTCCACGATGGTGCCAGACCCTGGGTTTCCCACGACGTCATTTCGAGGGTGATCGAAGGTTGCCGGGAGCATGGTGCCGCAGCGGCCGCAGTTCCCGTGACGGATACGATTCGACAGGGGAGCACGCTTTTGGATCGAACCATGTTGTCCGCGATGCAAACTCCCCAAGGGGGACGCAGAAGCGACTTCCTTCGGGCCCACGAAGAAACTTCTGAAGAGTTCACCGACGATGTCGCGCTACTTTCCGCTGTCGGCGTCCACGCTGCTCTTGTCCAAGGCGACCCAATGAACAAGAAAATTACGCACCCCGGAGACCTTCCCCAGTCCTCCGAACAGCGAACAGGTTTTGGCTACGACATCCACCCGTTTGCTCAAGATAATCGGCCGCTTTACCTCGGAGGAGTCCACTTCGAGAATCACCCGGGTTTGGACGGACACTCCGACGCGGACGTCCTGCTTCATGCCATCGTTGATGCATTACTCGGAGCAGCCGGTCTAGGGGACATTGGCCTGCACTTTCCCAACACCGACCCACAGTGGAAGCAGGCTCGATCAACAACATTTCTCGAATTCGCAGGGAAGTCAATTTACGACCTCGGATGGCGTATTCTAAACATAGATGCCACGCTGGTCGCCGAAACCCCAAAGGTTATGGCGCGTGCCGCCGAGATTCGACACACGATTGCACAATGTTGCAACGTCGAACCAGATCGGGTTAACCTCAAAGCAACGACGAACGAACGCCTGGGAAGTATTGGGCGGAGTGAAGGCATTGCCGCGATGGCAGTGGCATCAATTTGCCGACAACACTATTAGGAGAAAACTATGGAAGTCCTCATTCGAAACGCAGAAGGAAATGTGAGCACGCGAGACCGAGATTACGCCGCAAAGAAGTTAGGCAAACTCGACCGGTACTTCCATGCCGCCCAAAAAGTTGAGATGGTTCACCGTGAAGAAGGAAACGGGAACCACAAAGTTGAAATCACGATCTTTGCTGACGGATTCACGATTCGAGGCGTCGAGGCCGACGAGAGCATGCAGGCAGCAATCGACCGCGTACACGACAAGTTGGAGACCCGCCTGCGCAAACTCAAAGGGCGAATCATCAGTAGCCACCGGCGACGGGGTAATCACGCTCCGCCAGCGTTTGAGGAGGCGCACCACGAGGATGATGAAAACCATCACATCGAGTTGAAAGAACGAAAGACCTTCCTTGTGAAGCCAATGTCCATCGAGGAGGCCGCCCTTCAAATGGAGATGATTGACCATAAGTTCTTCGTCTTCAAGAATGAGGACTCAAACCAAATTGCCATCCTCTACAAGCGAAAAGATGGACGATACGGAATACTCGAACCAGAAGTCTAGGCTGTCAACTCTTTGATTGCCGCCTCGCGTTCTTCCAGCGTAACGATCGCGTCTTCCAATCGCGACCTTAGGTCTGAGAACTCGAGGCCATCGGGTCGGGCCACGAGTAGCAATCGCTCTACATCGGCAACCAGTGATTCAACTTGGGCAAGTTCCGATGAGCCCCAGTTTGGGTTCTGACGCTTGCGATCGTAGGTGGTCTGGCGCTGTTGCTTGCGTCGCACGAGGTGGCGGCCAAGCCAAAGTGCATCGTGCAAAGCCTCTTCCACAGTGCGCCGGGATTTCGCATACAGATCCTTCGTCTCCTTAGAGGCATTGGCTTCCAGCCGGCACAGTTCCTCGTGCACCACCGCAATCCGTTCGACCAACTCTATGTGTCCCGGGTGGGTGCGTTCTCTCAGAGTTCCGGCCTTTTCAAAGTCAACCAGTTCGTCCACTAACCGCAGGACTTCATCGGCAGGAGCGCTTCGCTTGTTTTTCGCTCGAACTGAACCCACAGCGGTCATGGCGATCGAGTAAGCCGCAATTGAGAAGATGATTGCCAACAGGAGGCCAACGTCGTCTCTGATCACAAAGAACAACAGCAGGGCGGGCAACCAGAGGGTGTCCGTCCAATCCAGGGTTTCCTTTCGATTCCTACCTAACTCGGCCAGGTACGCCGAGAGCGCTCGCATGACGTGAATTCTATCGCGTCAGCGTCTGGATCAATGCTTCAATTTGCAAAGCAATGTCTGAACTTGGCGGAGCGAACTCGCGTGCCCGGTAGAGCTTCTCACGGGCGCCAGCCGGGTCAAACACTGCTACTTCCTCAGCATAGGTGTACCAAGTTTGAGCTGCGCCTGAAGCGTATGATTGCCTTCTCGATACGTTTGGCTCGGTCCGAACGGCCCGTTCCCAGTTGTTGGCCGACTCCTGCAGCATCTGGATTCTCTGAGGACCCCGCGCGGTTTCAGCCGTCATCGCATAGAGTTGCCCTAGATCGCTTGCAAACGCCGGATTCTCGGCATCAAGTTCAATCGCACGCTTAAAGCAACTTTCCGCCAAGGGATAGTCGTTACGCTGAAGCGCAACCTTGCCGAGTTGCTCATAGAGGACAGCGAGGTTCCGGTTGTCCAGCGCGAGCAACTCAGGATCGGTTTGCTTGGCTCGGTAGGCTTCATAGTCATTGATCCGCTTCTCAAGTGTTGAGGGATCGTCGGTCATAAACAGTTGGCGAATGACCTGATCTTGCTCCTTCGCCTGCATCCGCTGGACGACCCTACCCATTGCATTGACTCCCACCAATACCAAGGTAAACAGGGTGCCCAAGACCACGAACGTAACAAACAGTCTCCCCAAGAACATTTTCGTCTCAGGTTTCAGGAGGGGTTGCCGCGGTGGGGGCGGATAGTAAACCGGGACTTGCAGGGTGCCGGGTTGGATGGTCGGCATGCCAACCATAGGCTGCGGCTGAGCATAGGGATCATATGGATAAACGGCGGGCGGTGGCGGTGCAACCTGGGGCATCGGCGTGCCGTAAGGGGTGAGCATCGGGGACGCAACCGGCGCTGATGCCAACTGATCTTGTGGCTCGGGGGCCGGTCCGGGGGGAGGCGCCCCTTCCTCCCCCTCCGGGGGAAGCCGGCCCCGCCCCCTTGCCCGGGCCCGCTCAAGAAACCGTTGGAGCGAGTACGGAATGGTCGCAATCGGAGCGGGCTCCTTGTTCATGATCGCGTAAGTGATCGAAACAACGGAGTCGCCCGCAAACGGCTTCGCACCGGCGAGCATTTCGTACAAAACGACCGCAACTGAGAACAAGTCGCTCCGAAGGTCAATCTCGCGACCCACGACCTGTTCGGGAGACATGTACGATGGCGTGCCGAAGATTTGGCCATCCATCGTGATGTTCGGCTCGAAAGTCAATCGCGCAATCCCAAAGTCGGTCAACTTGATGCGACCGTCGGACAACAATTGGATGTTGTCGGGCTTGATATCGCGATGGATCACCCCGTGCTTGTGCGCATAACTGAGTGCTTCCAGAATCGCGCAAGCGACTTCAACCGCCTTCGGGATGGGTAGGAAGCCGTTGGTGTCGATTTCATTACGGAGGGTGTGCCCGTCCAAAAACTCCATCGCTAAGAAGTAGCGGTCACCCTCTTGTGAGACCTCGTAGATCGTCACAATGTTGGGGTGAGCAAGGGAACCAGCAGCCTTCGCTTCGCGAAGAAACCGCTTGACTCGATCCTCTTTCTGCTGTGCGGTCGTTCCGCCTACCGTAGCCAGTTCCTTGATCGCCACTCGGCGATTCATCACCGGATCGTAGGCCTCGTAGACGATGTCATTCGACCGCGCGATCTCGCGGATAATCTGGTACTTACCCAGGGCAGTCGGCAGGCTCGACATCGTCTTCTTTCAGTCTATTATCGGCTATCCAAGGCCGCCAATGGCTATTCCTACGTCAGAAGGGGCAGAAAGTCCTACCATTCCTAGCGAAAGAGTTCCATAATTAGGGGTGTTTTGGTTGCTCACTTGAGCGACGGGTTGGAAAGGGGAAGAGGTTCTAGCAATGGGTCGGATTGGGTACGGGTTTCGCAGGCGGTTTTGCCTCCTACCGTGCTTCATCGTCACTTTCTCCCTGGGTTCAAACACTAGTTTGGACCTGTACTTCAAGTCGTACGGACCCAAAGGAACGATCCTCATCAAGAATCCAACCCTGACTTGGGAGTGTTGGGCAGATGACCCAAAGATGATTCAAAGTGTGGAAGCCGAACTCGACGGGAAGCCCATCCAAGCCACTTACGACCCGAACCTTCGCAAGGTCATCGCATCTACTGGTGTACTCGCTGCAGGCGCCTACCAAGTTGCGATGCGTGTTCGATATCCTGGCGGCGGAGTTCATGAAAAGTCTTGGAAACTCCAAGTGAGCGACAGGGCCCTGGACAACTTGCCTGCCCCGGATGACGCTCAACGGGAGGCCCTGGCCGCCGCAAACGACGTTCGCGCAGGAATGGGGCTTGAGCCCTATTCGATGGATGACCGGATCAACGCGGCAGGCAAGGCGCACGCCAAATACCTTGAACAGAACAAGATGACCGGGCACGTCCAGCGAGAAGGCACCCCGGGATTCTTTGGCAAAACTCACAAAGAGCGCCTTGAGGCGTTCGGCTTCGTTGGGAATGCCGTCGAAAACGTGGCCTACGGGGCCGTAGACGCGAAGGAGGCCATTCAGTCGCTTATCGATGCCCCCTACCACCGTCTGGCCTTTCTACAGCCAGGAAAACTCGAATTTGGTTCTGGCCTCGCTGGAAAGTGTCTCACCATGGCGTGTTCACTCTCGGAACGAGAGCAGACCGTCGTCTATCCAGGCGATGGCCAGAAGGGCATTCCAACCTACTGGAACAAGCCCGAGGTACCAGATCCCCTGGCCATCCACGGCGCCAGCGGCCGCAAAGTCGGCTACGTGATCACCTTTGCCCACTTCATGCCCTCCAAGGCCAGATTGCAAGTGGACGAGGCGACGCTCAAATCTGCCGATGGGACGCTGGTTGATACTTATGTGAACACGCCGGCAAACGACAAAAACCTGGAGCAGGCCTGCTTCCTCATCCCGCAGGGCCCATTGAAGCCGAATACGACCTACACAGCCTCAGTAAAAGGGGTGGTAGATACCGATGAAGGTCCGGAGCGAGTCTCCAAGACTTGGCAGTTTACGACAGGCGCAAAATAACAAAGCCCCTCCTGGCTTACGCCGGAAGGGGCATAGGCACTAAGATCAGCCTTAGCGCTTAACGAACTGGAAGCCACGTCGCGCCTTCTTGCGACCGTACTTCTTTCGTTCCTTTATTCGAGCGTCTCGCGTCAAGAATCCGGCGGATTTCAAGGACGGTCGAAACTCGGAATCAACTTCGAGCAACGCTCTGGCAATACCCAACTTGAGGGCACCAGCCTGACCAGTGATGCCACCACCCTTGGTGGTTGCCTTCACGTCATAGCGACCAACAACGTCAAGTTGCGTCAACGGGCTTTGAACGAGGATCTCCAGAACTGGGCGTCCCAGATACTCCTTAAAGTCGCGTCCGTTCACAGTGATCTTGCCCTCACCTGGGGTGATCCAAACGCGAGCGATTGCGCTCTTACGTCGGCCAGTTCCGTAATATTGTTCCTTTGCCATGCTTAGTCCTTCTTAATGTTCAGCGGCTGGGGATTCTGTGCCGCGTGCGGATGCTCCGAACCCGCATAAACCTTCAACTTCTTGATCAAAGCGTGCCCCAACTTGGTCTTGGGAGTCATTCCCCACACTGCCTTCTCGATCAGGCGAACTGGGTTCGTCTCAAGGAGTTTGCCACGTGAGATGCTCTTCAAACCGCCGGGAAACTGAGTGTGCCAATAAACCAGTTCGTCCTTCTTGTTACCAGTCAAAACGGCCTTATCGGCGTTGACGACAATCACGAAGTCGCCACAGTCGGCATTGTAGGCGAAGTTGGTCTTGTGCTTGCCTCGAATGACCTGAGCAACCTGGGCGGCGAGTCGACCAACGGGAATGCCCGTGGCGTCGACCACAAACCACTTGTGCTCGATCGATCCTTCTTTAACTGTCGTTGTTCTATTCATTGTCCTTGCCTAGTTGTAAATCAAAAATCGTTGTTGAAACTGGTCGCTCGATTGTCTCGCTTCTTGCCGTATTTCACCTTCATCAGGGTGAGCCCTTTAGCGGGTAGCACCGTTGGAAGATGGATCCCCGGATCACTCGGATTGAGGAACATCGTCTCAATGTCACTCATGGGTCGCTTTCCCAATCCAATCTCCATCAGACACCCTGAGATCCGCCTCATCATGCCTCTAAGAAATGCCGTCCCGACGATGTCAATCCACACTTCGGAGCCACGATCGCGAACCTCAACCGAGTAGAGCCTGCGGGTCGTGTTGTCAATCCACGGATCAAGTTCTTCGGTGAAGGCCCGGAAGTCGTGCTTACCGACCAACATTTCCGATGCGAGTTGCATCCTCGTCACGTCAAGCGTCCTCCATTCATGGTGGGCGTACCTCATCTCCAAAGGACGACGATTGCCATTGGCGATTCTGTAGCGATACCACCGGCTTTCGGCGCTGAACCGACTGTCAAATGACAGCGGCACTTGCCGGGATGAGAGGACCGCAAGGTCCTTAGGCAGTACCGGGTTGAGTGCCTTTGACCAGTTTGCAGGTTCGATGCCAACCGATGAATCGAAATGGCACACCTGCATCCTGGCATGGGCCCCACTATCGGTGCGGCTTGCTCCGGTGATCTCGACGTCTTCGCCCGAGACTTTGCGAACAGTTTCTGTCAATGTGCTCTGAACAGTTCTCTGTCCAGATTGTGCGGCCCAGCCGCGGAAATCGGTGCCGTCGTATTGGACGACGAACTTAATGCGTCTAGTCAACCAGCATGAGTACGGCCCGCTGAGCGCCGTCGCCCCTTCGGACGCCAGTCTTCACAAGCCGTGTGTAGCCACCCTTTCGCTCCTTGTAGCGAGGTCCAACCTCGTTAAACAGGTGCGTGACCAAGTCTTCTCCATTGATCATGCTCATTCGCTGTTTGAGCATTGTCTTCTCAAGGTCAGTCTTGCCCACAAGCGCCTTCGCCGACATCGGCGTGGAACTCGAGTGCCCAACCAAGACCTTTCGAGCCTGACGTCGAGCCGCCAAAGAATCTTCCTTACCGAGGGTGATCAACTTCTCAACGAGTCGCTGAACTTCCTTGGCACGACCAAAGGTGGTGTGCACATAACCGTGTCGGATGAACTGTCGGCACAGGTTATTTAGAAGGTGCTTTCGCTGATCGCTGGGCAACCCAAGCTTTCGTCTGTCAACTAGGTGTCTCATGTCAGTGTCTCTTAGAAATCGTCGTCTTCGTCTTC
>CALMEF010000066.1 GCA_937862825.1 uncultured Armatimonadota bacterium | reverse complement strand
AGGGGGGGATGGGGCGGATTTCTCCTGCTTTTGGCCCCGACGTTTGCCCGCGAAGGGGGTACCCCCCTCATCCCCCCGCAAAAGCGCCCCGCCGCAGGCCAATTTGCCCAGATGATCGCGAGAATGGCGAGCGTGGAGGTTCGTCAACCGCCGTACGAACTGCTCGGCCGATTTACCCAGCCGGGCAACCCGGAAGCGATCCTCGAGTGGCTTGGCAAGCAGAACTTTGAAGGCGTCACCGCCGTGGTTGTGAGCACCGATATGGTGGCCTACGGCAGCCTGATTGCCTCACGCGTCAATGAAACGCCTCTGGATTTGGCCGCAATCCGCCGCGCCAACCCCAAAGTGCCGTTTTACGCCTTCTCCGCCGTCATGCGTTTGGCTCCCACCGCGACGCGGGCAACTGCCGGCTGGCGACTCAACTTGGCCAAGTACGGGGAAGTGAAGGAGAGGTTCCGACAGACTAAAGAGCCTCGCTATCAATCAGCCCTGCGAAACCTCATCGCGAAGATCCCGCCGATGGAGATTCAGAAATACGAGGAGACGCGGGCCCGCAACCACGATGTTCAGAGAAGACTGATCAAGATGGTGCAAAGCGGTGGCTTGGACTACGTGATCTTCGGACAAGACGATGCCCAGCCGTACGGGCCGCACATTCCCGAGACCATCTCGCTCAAGCAACTGGTCAGTTCCCTCTCTATTGATTCGCGGGTCTATTTTGCCGAAGGGATTGACCAGCACGCGAATGTCCTGATTAGTAGGGCTCTGCTCAAAGCCAACAACTGGACACCCCGAATCCGCATTGTCTACTCCGATGAAGCCGGCAAGAACCGCATCGCCGATTACGAGTCGAAGACCATCTCGCAGAGCGTCAGGGACCAGATTCTCGCGAGCGGGGCAAGACCGGCTCTTGCCAACCAAGATTTCGATTACTCCCTTTATCTGAACGTGCCCGATCGAGCGCCGCTTCCTTTCTCGGTATTCCTCGATAGCCTCGGTAGCGAGACCGATCAAGGCTTTCCGGTTGCCGTTGCCGACATTGATCTGGCCAAAGACGGCACCGCCGATCCCGAACTCTTTTCCGGTCTGTGGGAGAACGGCCGAATGATGAAACTACTCGCTTATGCTGGCTGGAATACCGCCGGCAACACCATGGGAACGACGATCCCGGCAGCGAACGTGTACTTGCTCTCACGCAAGCTTGGCCGAGACCCCATGAAACGCGAGGTCGGCTTGCGCGAGTTCTTACTGCACCGTTACGTCAACGATTACGCCTATCACAAGTTCACTCGGCCCGAGGCGTACCGACTGATTGATTCGACCCCCACCGCCTCGCGAGAAGAAACGTACGGAACTGCATTCGCCGAAGTGGATAGTTTTGTCCGTGCCGACCTAACCCGCCACCTGGAGCGCACCTTCGCCGAACAGTTCTTGGGTAAACGGTTCTTTGCCGGAACCAAGCAGTACGAGTTCCAATCGGTATCCGATGTCAAGGTTTTCTTGCCCTGGCCCCGCGCCTACGAAGTCAGGCTCGAGTTCAGACTCTCGGTTCGACCGGTGGACGCCAACGATGAGAAGAGCGGTATAATTCCGGTTCCAAGTGCGCGGGTGGCGAAATTGGTAGACGCACTACCTTGAGGTGGTAGCGCCCACAAGGCGTGAAGGTTCGAGTCCTTTCCCGCGCACCATTCTCCTTATTCCTCTGACCAAGTTTCTAAGGGTTCCTTTCGGTGAGGCAGGCATGCAACAGGAAGATCATGCGAGGATACACAGAGCTTGGCTGTATAGCACCAATGAAGACTTCACCCTTTTGCACGAGGGCATTGGATGTAGCTTTGTACTCTTGCTTTTCTTCTACAAAAATCATGCGGTCCATGTACCTCTTCTAGGTTTTGTGCTATTTCTTTGTTTGATAGTGACTGCGCTTCAATGGACGAGGGGCCGCGACGTTACCCTGGCGAACGCTTACGCATGTCTATTAACCACATTGTTACTGGTCGCGCCCTTCCGTCCGATCAGCATCTATACCGTGGCGCTTTCCTTTGTGACATCTGTAATCCTCGGCGTGTACTTTTGGAAGGGCAAGGCGATCTGTGGTAGATCGTTTGTAAGCATGTGTGCACTTCCCACATTGACGCTAGTTCTTACCTGCACGATAAAGTGGCCGCAAACTTATGGGGTTTGATGCCGAACGGCTTAGTCAATCGTCGCTAGTCCGGATCCCTCCATGTCCCTGAGGTGGAGAGTCCTGGCTAAAGCCTACTTCTTGCCTTTGACGGCAGACTCTTCCGTATACCACTGAGTCGAAACTGGCGATTCGCCTAGTTTTGGCTCGTACTTGAACTTCGCAGTGTCACCCACAACCGGACCCGATTCCTCTTCGCCGGGAACCTGCTTTCCTTTCGGCTTGACCTTGGCCTTGGTCATCGCCGCCAAACTTTCCTTGCTTTCGGTCTCACGCGACTTGGCAAGAACTTGGCTTTGGTCTTCCTGGGGCTGCTGTTCGCCGTGATTGTGCCCATCTCCACCACCCGCAGATGGCTGGCGGTTCATGATGGCGACCACTGCAACCAACACGACCAGAATCGAGGCAAGCATAACCGGGGGTTTTCGTTTCTTCATAACACTTTGTGCCGTTTCAGGGCGTTTTCGATCAAACTCTTTCTAAATGGTAGCAGGAAACGTGCCGTTGACCGTGGCAATAGACGCTCGGCTCATCGGTGCCCAAGGAACAGGAGACTCCACTTACTGGGAGGGTCTGCTCCACGGACTGACCGGACTGGACGATTCAACACAGTTCCTGCTCTTTTCTAACGCTCCAAAGCCACGCGAGATTCCCAACTCAGACCGGTTTCACTGGGTTTTCTTGCCAGGTTCCAACCGATGGTTCAGCCTGGTTCGCTTCCCGCTTGCCGCCAAGAGGCTGGGAGCCCACTTGATGCACACCCAATACAACCTAAGCCCCCTTGCCGGAAGACGCGGGATCACAACGATCCACGACGTCTCATTCCTCATTGAACCGACCTGGTTTCAGCCCAAAGATCGGTTCCTCCTGACCAAGTTCGTCCCGCGAGCCGCCAAGCGTGCCGCCAAGGTGATCACGGTCTCAAACACCTCAAAGGCCGAAATCGAACACCTTATCCCCGCCGCCAGAGGCAAGACTGTAGCGATTTACAATGCTGCAGGGCTTGCACGACGAAGAGTGGAAGCCAGCGACTGCGAACCGATGCTCAAGGAACTTGGAATAACGAAACCATTTCTCCTCACTGTGGGCACGCGGTGGCCCCGCAAGAACATGGCTCTGGTCATTGAAGCCTGCAAGGGCTTGGAAACTCTGCTCGTGATTGCCGGCAAGTCAGGCTGGGGGCCCGAAGAACTTGGCACGAATGTGGTCGCCACTGGGTACGTTGGCGAAGACCATCTCAACGCCTTGTACTCCTCCGCATCGGTTTATCTGGCTCCAAGCAAACACGAGGGATTTGGAGTCCCGATCTTGGAAGCCTTTCGGTGCGGATGTCCAGTGATCTGCAGTTCGGGCGGCGCGTTTCCGGAGGTTGCTGGAAGTGCGGCCATGGTCATGAAATCTTGGGAGCCCAAAGACTGGACAGAAGCGATCCACAAAGCCCTAAGTTCATCGAGTAATCTTGAGGCGATGCGTCAGGCAGGATTTGAGCGCGAGCGCGAGTTCTCATGGACTCGCTCCGCCCGAGAGCATCTGGCGATCTACCGCGAGGTTTCATCCTTATGATTGACGAGCGCCTTCTTGAGATTCTCGCTTGCCCAACTTGTGAGTCACGACCGCCTTTGCGGCTTGACGGCGAGTTCTTGGTCTGTGACCAGTGCCAGCGGCGCTACCCCATTGTTGATGGAATCCCCCACCTGTTGCCCGAAGAGGCAATTGAGCCCGAATGACAAACCTAGCCAACATATTGATCTTGCACGGCCCCAATCTGAACCTCACCGGGTTCAGAGAACCCGATGTGTACGGGAAGAAAACGCTCGAGGAAGTCGACGCTGAGATTTTGGCTGAGGCGCCAGCCCGAGGCGCAGAAGTCCGCATCCTTCAATCGAACTCTGAGGGCGTCCTGATCGATACCATCCACGAGCATCGTAAATGGGCAGATGGCATTGTCATTAACCCCGGCGGACTCACCCACTATTCCATTGCGCTCCGCGATGCTTTGGTCGCGGTTCGCCTACCGGTCGTCGAAGTCCACTTGAGCAATGTGCATGCCCGCGAAGAGTTCAGGAGGCACTCCGTGATTGCCCCAGTCAGCGTGGGCCAGATCGTCGGATTCGGTGGCCACGGCTACCTGCTCGCCATTGATGCGATCAAGCGGCTCCTTGCCGAGGTTGTTTGAGCCATGAATCATCTCAACCGAGTTCAACAGCGGATAGACAACATCGACGGGCTTCTCATTAGCGATATTGGGAACGTGCGTTGGATCAGCGGATTCTCCGGTTCGTCTGGGTGGGTGATCTGCACCCCCGATGATGCCGTGTTCATCACCGACAGCCGCTACGATATTCAGGCACACGAGCAGGTGAAAACCATCCCCGTGACCATCTACTCAAGCCCAACCAAGCCGATCGAAGTCATCGCTCAACAACTTTCACGCCTCGGAATCAAACGTCTGGGCATCGAAGCCACAGTCGTCACAATGGCCGTTCTTGAGGATTGGCAGAAGGCGTTCAGTGGAATCGAACTTGTTCCGGTCAAGGGGGTTATCGAACCCGTCCGAATGGTGAAATCTCCCGAAGAGGTCGCCTTGATCAAGCGGGCTTGCGGACTCACTGACGCTTGCTACGAGCACGTCCTCCGAATGATCCAACCCGGAGTCAGCGAATGGGATCTGATGTTGGAAATCGAGTTCTACGTCCGTCGAAGTGGCGCGCAAAACGCCTTTCCACCTATCGCCGTTAGCGGACCGAACAGCGCCCGACCTCATGGCACCGCAACCGAACGCAAATTCGAAAACGGCGACTTCGTCACGATGGACTTTGGAGCCAAACTTGACGGCTACTGCGCCGACCTGACCAGAACCGTCGTGGTCGGAGAAGCCACGCCTCGCCACGTCGAAATCTACGAACAGGTTCTGAAAGCTAACGTTGAGTGCATCAACTTCATGAAGCCCGGCATTCCATGCCGAGACGTTGATGCCCTGGCGCGACGTATCCTCGACGAAAAGGGCCTTGCCCAATATTTTGGCCACGGACTCGGTCACGGCTTGGGCCGAGATGTTCATGACTACGGCTCCTTAAGCGCACGAAGTGAAGACAACCTCGAACCTGGTCAAGTTTGGACGGTCGAGCCTGGCGTCTACATTGAGGGCTTTGGTGGAGTGCGAGTCGAAGATGATGTTGTCGTTATCGAGAACGGGGTCGAAGTGCTGACCCACTGTAACAAGTCACTGACCGTCTTGCCACGATAATGGGCGACGTTGTCGTTTTCGATGGATTCAGTTTGCGCTCCCAGGGCCCGACTCTGACCATGAGCCTTGGCGCGGGGCAGTCCATGCTGATTCTCGGTCCCGCCGCTTCCGGAAAGACGAAAATGCTTCGATCCATCCTAGGCGACGAGCGCGCTCGACAAGGATTGGTCAGTTGCAACGGCTCCGTTGCGGTTGCGGGCCTCGGTTCGGTCTCCCGAAAAACCACACCCGCCCACCTTGGAACCAAGTTCGCTGGCAAAAGACAAGTCGGTGTGGTTGCCGAAGCCCTTCAAGCCCTCCGCCTGCGTAACGTCTCAGATGAACCCATTGTTGACCTTTCGCCAAGCCAACGAGTGGCCTGCGAACTCTTGCCCATCCTGTGCACCCGAACCTCCGTCGCTCTCATTGATAGCCAACTCGACGTCTTGGACCCCTGGTGCCGCGCTTCAGCACTTGACGCCCTGCGCTCAAAACAGTCTTCGGGAACTTGCCTGATCGCCACATCCAACCGAGCGGAACTGGCACCCCTGTTCGACACCATTCTCGTCATGGAAAGCAACCAGGTCAAGTTCGTTGGAGGGCTCGAAGAATTGATGCGACAAAGTACCGAGTCCAGCGTAACCATCGAATCCATCACCCAGGAAGGCGTTCGAGCCCTGGTAGACCCGTTCACCATCCGGGTTCGCGAAACTGCCAACGGAACCACTTTCTTGGCAGAAGAGGGCCAACAAGTCGCCGCAAAACTCCTCCTCGAAGGCTACGGGAACGTGCGCTTCGTCGTGCTTAGAGAGCCAACTCCAGAGGAGGCGGTGACTAACCTGGTCCGCGGACTAGCGGCGAACGATTCGAGTGTCTCCTGACCTCACCGTAAACTGCACACCGTCAAGGTGCTCCAGCAACGGAATCGCAAACTTGCGACTCGTTCCAAGCCGATCACGAAACTCAGCGGCGGTGAACGGACTGGTGAACTCCGCCCTCAATCGGTCCTTCAGCCGCTCAATCTGAGCACTCGTAAACACAACGCCTTCGTCAAGCAAGACCAACCGCCCTGACTCCTTGCCCAGTCGAACCATCTCACGCACAGCCTGCACCGGAACCTGTAAGTCGCTGGCGAGGTCTTCGGGAAACGGCGGGGTCCAACCCTTGGAGTCCAGTGCCTCCTCCAACCGCTTGAGCAACGCCTCCTGCTTCGAAGAAAGTTGGACCTTGAAGTTGGATTCCCGAACCTGGGTGCCTTGCGCCTCGATCAAACCACGCTCCACCGCGAGGCTAACAAATCGATCCAGCGGCTTGCCCTCAAGAGCTAGGGCGGCTCGTTTCGCAATGATCTCCCGCGGCTGGTACGCCACGGCTGGCTCGGCAGCGTGAGCGGCCTCCAACGCCGCCAGGAAGCGCCCCAAAACCTCAGCAAGGCCCGCTTGGCTGAACCACCGTCCGGCGAGCCCGATCAATGCCTCCTCCCGCAACGTCTCGAAGACCGACCCCAAATCCTGCGCCGACTTTCCAAGTTGGCGACAAACGAACTCCGTCGACGCTCCTTCAGAGTTCGTAACGACTTCGAGCACCTGCGACGCAAGGTCCGTTGCCTGAACTCGGATAATCGCCTGCGACCGCTTTCGAACTGGCGCCTGAGGAACCAAAACGGTGCCTCCAGCCAAGACCGTCTGAGGGCTGTAGTCCCGAACCAAAACGGGCTGCCCCACGGCCGCAGCCACCGGCGACTCCAACCGGAACTGCACGATGGCAGGTTCAACGTCGCTCAAAAACGCCTTCCCGATCGCCTCCTCTGCCCCAATCGCGAGCCGAATCCTCCGCCCATGTTTGATCGGCTGGGAGAACGAGAGCTCCGCGTCCAGACACGTCGTCTCAAACACCGATCCCGGCTGTCCCACCGACATCCCCCGCGCAACATCATCCTTATCAACCCCGCCAAGATTTAATGCGGTCCGTTGACCTGCACGCGCACTCGAAACCGATTCACCATGAACGTGCACCGAACGAACACGAGCCCCATGCCCACCAGGCTGCACAATTGCCTGGGAACCAGCCTCAACTTGACCACGCGCCAACGTTCCGGTGACGACCAGTCCCTGACCCTTGACCACGAAGGCCCGGTCAATCGGCAGATACCAAGGCCCGTCGGGTTTGGGTTTGGCGGAGTCCAGAGCAAGCGCGAGCGCGACCCTGAGGTCTTCAAGTCCAAGACCAGTCTCTGCCGAAGTCCGCACGATTGGCGAACCGCTGAAGCGCGACGCTTCGACCAGTTCGCGAACTTCTTCCTCACAGAGTTGTAGCGTGTCCGCGTCAGCGAGGTCACACCGCGTCAAAGCCACAACCAAGCGATCCACCTGCAGTAGGGTGAGAATCTCGAAATGCTCCCGAGTCTGAGGCATCACTCCCGAATCACCAGCAACGCACAAAAGCGCAACGTCCACCCCGGTCGCGCCCACCAGCATGTTCGAAACGAACTTCTCATGCCCGGGAACGTCAACGATGGAGACCTTCCCATGCCGGGGCAACTCGATAGACGCAAACCCGATCTCAATGGTCAGGCCACGCGCCTTCTCTTGCGGCAATCGGTCGGCGTCAATCCCCGTCAGAGCCCGAATAAGCGATGTCTTCCCGTGATCAACATGCCCCGCCGTACCGATGAGAAGGGCCATGGCTAGGTCAGCGGCTGAAAGACGCGCATCTCAATCTCGCCATCGCGGCAAATCCACATCGGAAACTCACCAGTCGTGACTGATGCCCCAAAATCGCCATCCTTTCGCAACGCCATCACGACGCAAGACATGCCGAGCGACGCCGGCTGACGGCGGATCATCTGCTTCACGGTTTCATCGCACGCCTCTTGCGCCGAGCGCCCCTGGCGCATGTACTCAACCGTGCGGAATGAAGCGGCAGCCTTCCAAAGTTCTTCGCCAAGTCCGGTTGCACCAGCGGCGCCAATCTCGTCGTCGGCGTAGATTCCCGCGCCGATGATCGGCGAGTCGCCGACCCGGCCCGGCATTTTGAAAGCCCAACCGCTCGTCGACGAGGCTGCAACCACGTGGCTCGGGTCCTCCAGCGCAAGCATCGTAACCGTGTCGTGACTCTCAGAGATCGCGTGGAGGTATTCCTTCTCCAGCGCCTCAGGCGACTCGCGCCAGGTCTCGTAATGCTTGATCGCTTCCGCAGTCATTAGGTTCTGCGGCTTGTGCCCTTTTTGAATCGCGAACCTTCGCGCCTGCTCGCCCGCCAGCATGACGTGCTTCGTGTCCTCCATCACCTTTCTGGCCACTGAAATGACCGGGCATATCCCGCGAACTGCACAGACTGCACCGGCGGAAAGGTCCGCCCCATCCATCATCGAGGCGTCCAACTCGAGTTCGCCATCCGAGTTGGGAAGC
>CALMEF010000065.1 GCA_937862825.1 uncultured Armatimonadota bacterium | reverse complement strand
GTTCTCCTCGCGGGACTTGTAGGCGACCGCAGCAACAAAATGTGGGGCGACACCCGTATCGTGAGGTTCACCAGACCCACTCCAATACCCCCAACGAACCAAGAAACCGGCCTCCTGCAATACCTCTCGGGCTTGTTCAGGTCGAATCGTCGTCCGCGTCTCTATGATGGTTTGATTCGGTGGATCGGCAGCGGTGATGATCGATCCCGACCCGAAGGCGCGCACCCACGCCTGAGCATGTCCACCGACGTTTCTCGCAGCGTCTGGAAAGTCGGCAAAGTCCACTGTGAGTCGCAGCATCTGGTGAATCCTAGCACATCGGTGGCTTCAGGTTAAAATCTACCGCGTGAACCACGAGACCATTGAGACGTTTCTTCACGAGAACCGGCACTTCCCCCCATCACCCGACTTCAGTCGACAAGCAAACTTCAGCGATCCCTCAATCTACCGGTCGGCCTTTGATGATCCAAACGGTTACTGGGTGAGTTGGGCGGAACAACTGGATTGGTTTGAGAAGTGGCATACCGTTCTGGAGTGGAACCTTCCGTATGCGAAATGGTTCGTTGGTGGAAAACTCAATGCAGCACATAACTGTCTTGATCGGCACGTCGCCGCTGGCAAGGGCAGTAAAGTTGCGATTCGATGGGAGGGTGAGCCTGGTGAACGGCGGGATCTCACTTACTCTGAACTACGCGACGAGGTCGCCAGGGTCGCCAATGGCCTGAAATCACTTGGAGTCAAGAAGGGCGACCGAGTGTGCATTTACATGCCGATGGTTCCCGAACTGGCGATGGCGATGTTGGCATGTGCCCGAATTGGCGCAGCCCACAGCGTCGTCTTTGGCGGGTTCAGTGCCGAGTCGCTTCAGGAGCGAATCAACGATGCCGAGGCAAACGTGGTTATCACCGCTGACGGGGGATGGCGCCGTGGTTCGGTGGTACCGCTCAAACGAATCTGTGATCAGGCCCTGGAACTTGGCTGCCCGACGGTCAACAAGGTACTCGTCCTGAAGCGACTCAATGCTGAAGTCAACTTCGACGCTGAGAGAGACGTTTGGTGGCATGATCTAGTCCCGCAGCATTCGTCAGATTGTCCCTGCGAACCGATGGATAGCGAGGACCTGCTCTACATCCTCTACACCAGCGGTTCAACGGGCAAGCCGAAGGGCATCATGCATACGACGGGCGGCTATATGACCGGCGTCTTTGCGACGACCAAAATGGTTTTTGATCTGAAAGATGACGACATCTTCTGGTGCACGGCCGATTGCGGGTGGGTTACCGGTCACAGTTACGTCGTCTACGGTCCTTTGGCAAACGCAGCCACCGTGGTGATGTATGAGGGGGCTCCGGACACGCCCGATAAGGATCGGTTCTGGCGGATCATCGAAAACCACAAAGTCACCATTCTCTACACAGCGCCAACTGCGATCCGGACGTTTATGAAGTGGGGCACGGAGTACCCAGACCGCTGCGACATGTCTTCGCTTCGACTACTTGGCTCGGTCGGAGAGCCCATCAATCCCGAGGCTTGGATTTGGTATCACCAAGTCATCGGTAAGGGCCGATGTCCGATCGTGGATACGTGGTGGCAGACGGAGACTGGTTCGATTATGATCTCGCCACTGCCTGGGATCACAGTTACGAAACCAGGGTCGGCAACCCAGCCGTTGCCGGGGATCAAGGCCATGGTCGTTGATGAAGAAGGCAACGACATCACTCCCGTGCACGGAGCCTTGAGCTACTACTCCTCAGAGCAAACTCCTGAGACTGGAGAAGAGGTTGGAGGCATCCTTGCCTTAAGGGAACCGTGGCCAAGCATCACGCGAGGTATTTGGGGCGATCCGGAGCGTTTCATGAGCACCTACTGGAGCAAGTTTCCCGGGCTTTACTTCCCAGGCGACGGCACCAAAGTAGATGAGGATGGGTGTTTCTGGCTCCTTGGTCGTGTCGACGACATCATGTTGGTCGCTGGTCACAACATCTCAACGATGGAAGTTGAGTCCGCCCTGGTGGACCACCATGACGTGGCGGAGGCAGCCGTGATTGGGAAGACACACGATGTTAAAGGTCAGGCGATATGCGCGTTCGTCATCTTGAAAGCAGAGGCAAAGCGCTCTGGCGAGGAAATGATCCGAGAACTCAAGCAACATGTTGCCGAGAAGATTGGGCCTGTCGCCCGTCCCGACGATATCATCCTTTCTGCCGAGTTGCCAAAGACACGATCAGGCAAGATCATGCGGCGCCTGTTGCGCGACGTGGCGGAGGGTAAAGCGCTTGGGGACACGACGACCCTCGCCGACCCGGCGGTCGTCCAGGCATTAAAGGAGAAGTACGAGTCGACAGAGGGATGACACCCTGCCTCTTAACATTCTCTTAACACACCGTCGGTACCTTCAACTTGAAGGGAACAGATATGAATTTGAAGTCACTTTTCGTAAGTAGCCTCGCGGTAGCGTCGCTGGCACTCGTCGGATGCGGTTCAAATACCGACTCCACCGCTTCTAGCACCACTGGCGGCGGAGCCCCCAGCAGCATGCTCAAGGGCGACATTAAGGTAGGCGGCTCGTCAACCGTCTATCCAATCTCGCAAGCGTTCGCCGAGGAGTTCGGTCGTGCCAACAGCGGAGTCAAAGTTAGCGTCGACGAAAGCGGAACGACCGCTGGATTTCAGAAGTTTGTGGATGGAGCGCTCGACATTACGGGTGCCTCCCGAACCATTGACGAAAAGGAAATCGCGATGGCCAAGGAAAAAGGAATCGAGTTTGTTGAGATTCCCATCGCGTATGACGGCCTCTCGCTTGTAAAAAACCGGAACAAACCCAAGTGTGAAAGCCTGATTCTCCCCGAT
>CALMEF010000064.1 GCA_937862825.1 uncultured Armatimonadota bacterium | reverse complement strand
TTATTAGTGGCTCGCCAGCGTAGTCAACTGCTGAAACCACGCTGCCTGTTGACTGAAATCCATACGCCAGAATCAGCTCACCAAGCATTTGTTCGTGACTCGCCCGCTCGCCGGCGGCGATCCCACTCAAGGTCTCGCTCTCCCTTCGCTTTCTCGCGTCAAGTGAGCGCTTCAACGTTGCACCAAGGCTATCGCGCTCTTGCTTTCGCTGATAGGTGGACTCAACCTCTGAGAAATGGCGATCTGCGGCCTCTGAATAAGATTCAAATGGCATCTCGTCCAAGCCTAGTGCACTGATGCTCACAGGATAGGCACCGTTACCGGGCGACAACACTGGATTGCACTCGGCAAAGATGCCAAAGCCGGATGCCTCAACCAACTTTCTTAGAAATGGCGAAACTCCAGAGCAAGCGGAAAGTTCCTCAATCCGGCTCGCGCTAAGCACGGATGGACGCGAATCAGGTTCGGATAATTGCGCGGCTCGACGGGATGAAGCAAGCGTGTGTCCAGCCCCGTTCAGGAGAAGTATCTGCGCATGCTTCCCAATAAACTCCGCCCGCAGAACAAACTGCTTACCTTCATTTATGAACCTGAAGTTAACGATCCGGTCAAAACCGACCTGCTCAACATTTTCGAGCCTAGAGCCAGTCAAATGGTGCTTGATCGTTTGCACAAAGCCGGGGAGGTCCTCAAGATTTAACAGTCTCCGATTGACCAGATGCATCCGGGCGAACTCCGCGTGCCACGAAATGACGATCTTCATCCGATGCTCGGATTCGATGTCAAGAACAAGAGTGGTCGGACTCGACTGAAAAACCCTGCGCACAGAATGACCAAGCAAGAGTTGGCATTCATCGCAAACGGCTTTCACACAAAGGCTGTCGAAGGGTATTCGCATCGTGATCTCGGGAGAAAGGATACAATCTTGTCTCTCCCACGTCTTTACGATGTTGGTGATTTCACGCCCGATGAACCGTCCACTGATTCTCGAAAACATTCTCCAGGCCATTGGCCAGACGCCGTTGGTTCGACTCAACCGCATTGGTGCCGAGTTTGGCGTCGAGATTTTGGCCAAGTGCGAGTATCTGAATCCAGGTGGGTCGGTAAAAGACCGAATTGGTTACAGGATGGTTGAGGAGGCCGAGCGATCTGGCAGGATCAAGCCCGGCGACACCTTGATTGAACCAACCAGCGGAAATACTGGCATCGGCCTGGCGCTGGCTGGGGCCGTGAAGGGCTACAAGGTCATCATCACGATGACGACCAAGATGAGCGCCGAAAAGCAACTTGTTATGGAGGCCTTGGGCGCAGAGATTATTCGCACCCCCCAAGATGTTGGTAGCGACCATCCTGAGTCGAACTTGAGTGTCGCCCGGCGTTTGGCGACAGAGATCCCCAACGCCCACATTCTTGATCAATATGGGAACGTCGACAATCCGTTGGCCCACTATTACGGAACAGGTCTTGAACTCGTGGAGCAGACGGAAGGCAAATTGGATGCTTTCGTTTGTGGCATTGGCACTGGAGGCACGTTGACGGGGACCGCGCGGCGGATCCGCGAGGATATTCCCGGCTGTCGAATAGTTGCAGTAGATCCGGTTGGCTCAATCATGGGTGGTGGAACGGATATTGCCCCGTATCTTGTAGAGGGCATCGGGTACGACTTTATCCCTGACGCCTATGATGCCAGTTTAGTTGACGAGGTCATTAAGACCACTGACAGAGATGCTTTTGCAATGGCAGGCCGACTGATCAGCGAGGAGGGAATGTTGGTTGGCGGTTCAAGCGGTTCGGCCGTTTGGGCTGCTATAGAGTTGGCGAAGAGCATGCCCAAGGGCTCGCGAGTCGCGGTGATCCTGCCTGACTCGATACGAAACTACATGACCAAGTTCTTGGACCCGAAATGGATGGAAGAGCACGGATTCAGTCCCGTGCTAACCGCCAGCCAGTGACCGCACAAGGGCTTTGGTTTCCTCTATACCTTGGCGGTGCATGCACTCAACAATCGCACTTCCTACAATGGCCCCATCCGCATATTGATGGGCGGTTTCAACACCGGGTCTGTTGCTAATCCCGAATCCAACGCATACCGGAACTTGAGTGCTGGACTTGACGCGACTCACCAATGCTTCTGGACTTGACAATTCAGCATTGCCGCCAGTAACACCGGTTCGGGAAACCGCATAGACAAACCCAGTCGAGGCCTTGGCAGCCAGTGCGATTCGTTCATCCGTGGAGGTCGGAGCCACAAGAAAAATGTTGTCCAATCCGTGTGTCCGGCTTGCTTCAATCCACTCACCCGCTTCCTCTGGTGTCAAATCGCAAACGATCGTTCCATCCACACCGGCGCCAGCAGCCTCGTTGGCAAACTGCTCGAAACCGAGCCGGAGGATCGTATTCATGTAGCCCATCAACACGATTGGTGTTGACTGATCCTGCAGCCTGTAGGCTGCGATTTGCTCAAGGGCCAATCGAGCGTTCATGCCTCGATCCAAGGCGCGCTGACTACTTGCCTGAATTGTCGGCCCATCGGCAATCGGGTCACTGAATGGGATCCCAACTTCGACAACGTCAGCCCCGGCTTGTACCAACATGGCAAGGACCGAAGGCAGTGAGTTTAGCTCCGGATCACCGGCAGTCACAAACGTTACTAATGCACCGCGCCCTTCGGAGCGCAGTTCTGCAAATCGGGCGGCAATTCTCGACATAAGTGGATGCCGCCGTGACGGCTTCTAAAGTTTACTTAACGCTTCGCTGAGCATCCGCCCTTCCTCCTCACGGAGATGGCGTTCCTCCACCAAGCGCTCAACGTCTCCCGCGAGGGCTGACGTGGACGGATAGACACCGATGTGACCATCCCGCTTATCCAGGGGAACCAGGCTCAGACGTACATCGGCAAGTACGAGCCCGTGGTCCACTAGATCCGGGACGGACGTGTAAACACCTGAAACGCGATAGCCGACGTCGGCCTTCTCTTCAACAACCCAATACAGTTTTCTAAACATCGTTGTTCAACTCCTGTTTTCCATAGTATCGATGCGAACACACAAAACGGTGCAGTTATCACTGCCGCCGCCAAGAAGCGCCCGCCCAACCAAGTTCCAGCAAACCATAGACGGCGAAGCAGCCGACATTGCCTCTTGGATGTCGGGGTCAGGGACATGATTGATGAGCCCATCTGAACATAGCAGGAACTTATCACCGACCGTAA
>CALMEF010000063.1 GCA_937862825.1 uncultured Armatimonadota bacterium | reverse complement strand
ATCGTGATGGGCGGCAATGTCGGTATCGCAGATCATGTTTTGATCGGTGATGACGTTGCACTTGGGGCTAGAAGCGGTGTCGCCCAGGACATCACCAATCCCGGGGAATACTTTGGCGCACCAGCGCTTCCCAAGAGGGAAGGCATCCGCGTTATGCTCGCGTTAACCAAACTACCGGACCTGATGAGCAAGGTTCGAGGGTTGGAGAAGCGGTTGGAGGAGTTTCTATCGAAGCACTAGTTTTTGATCGCAGAACGCTGAGAACGGAAACTGAGTTTCCCGGGCTTGGTTTGCACTCTGGCGTGCCTGTCCATCTTCGGCTGGCCCCTGCGCGCGAAGGAATTCGATTCTTCGATGGCCAGTCATGGGTTAAGGCGGCCCCGGAAAACGTTACCGACACAATTCGGAGCACTCGTTTGGGTGAGATAGGCACGGTGGAACACTTGATGTCAGCCCTGGCTGGATGCGAAATCACTGACTTGGACGTGCTGGTGGATGGCGGAGAACTACCCGCATTGGATGGTGCGGCGCAGACCTACGTTGCCCAGATCATGGCTGCAGGCTTTGAGTCGGTGGGTTCGCTGGAGGTCACGGGACCTTTCGCACGCGTGTTCACTCACGAGAGCGAATCAAGCGTTGCAGTCGCGAAGGGCGCCGGCCACTGGACGTATCGCTTTGTCAACGAGGCTCGTTGGCCGTTTCGTCAGGAAGTTGAGTTCCTTGATATCGTGTCGGCGTATGCCGCCGAAATCGCCCCCGCCAGAACTTGGGGGTTTGAATCGGAACTGCCTGCGATCAAGGCTGCTGGCTTGGCTCAGGGTCTCAGCATGGATCAAGCGCTTGTTCTTGGATCCGATGGGTACGTGAATGAGGCTCGATTTCCGGACGAGCCGACACGGCATAAGGTCCTCGACTTGATTGGGGACTTGTATCTGTCGGGGGTCCCGATCCGGGCGCTGAGCGTGGTTGCGGAACGAAGCGGGCACAAGTTAAACGTTGAGGCGGCTGCGAAACTGGCGGCATCCGTTAGTGTTCTAAGATAGGCAAAACAATCGTTCCCCGAGCCATGGGTTAGGAAGGAAGTGGTCCATCGTATTGTAAGCGCTAGTCTTCCCAGGACGATAAATACCAACCTGGACCAACTTTTTCGGCAGACCGCAAGTGCTGGGGAGGCTTGCCAGTAACCTTTGTGAACTGATAAACGGTGAAAAACGGTAATGGGACGGGCTCCGCCCCAAAACGCACGAAGCCGTCGCCGGGGTAGGCGACTGGCCCGCAAACCACTGCAATATCCGAAGGCAGGATGACCTGAGAGCCCATTTCGTCCCTATGCACTTCCGCGTAGCGAACTGCCCTCTCATACGTGCCAATGTTGTTGTCGAAGTGTGATCGTATCACCTTTGGCGGGATCGTGTAAACCGCGACCAAAGTCAATCCAAAGATTGCCGGCGGGATGAGGATGACTTTGCAGAGACCGATCACTCGGATTCGTCTCAGCACGCAAAACGAAGTGGCAACCAAGAACAGATAAAACCAGAAAAGTGCGAACGTACTGAACATCGCCAATAAGAGTGAATCCGCGGACCCAAGAATCATCGCCGCGCCTGACAGCACACCAATCGCACACGCGCCTGCTGTCCACTTGAGAAGAGAAACCCAGGTGAGATAAGCGTCTTCCTCGGAACGAAAAATGGTTGCCATGTCGCATTGAGACCTATTCTTCGGCCTAACTAGAGTCTGTGTTCAAGAACCAGTTCGGACCCATCATATCCACAGAATCACGCTTTGAATCCGGTATGGAAAGAATCCGGCAGTAGGTGTACCAGGCAGAAGGATCGCCGGGCAGCGCTGGGCCCTGAAACTCAATGCACCTGAGTCTTTCGTACTCGGTAAGTCTTACTGACCCAAGTTGCTCAAACTCCTTCGGCATCTCGACCTGTACGGAGACTTCGCTGTCCGGGCTTGGCATCAACTTTTCGCTGGGCGGGTTCGCAATCACCCATTGTGCGGCCCTCTCGTACAAGTCACGCTTGCTCTCAAAAGCAGCCTTTGCCCGCATCCTGGGTACGATGTCTACTGCTTTCAGCGTCCCGAACCAGCAAAGTGGAGGCAGAATGAGTTGCAGACCAATTTGCCACCAAGGTACGGCACGAATGCCTATGACAGAGAGCAAGAGGCCACTCAGATAGAGTGCCAACAGGACTAGAGTGAGCCCCAGTGCTATCACGGGTCCCCACAGGGCACCATTGATGATCACGGCCCCGCTGAAAATGCCGAACACGCAAACAACCAGCGTTAACCAGAAGTTCACACTCCACAGGACACGGATTGTTTTATTCGAATCGCGTTCAGCTTTCACTTTGTCCCCAGACCTGCCATTTCACATTTTCACAAAATCCTGGTTGACTTTTTCGTTTCCCAGTGGCTTAAGAGTATGGACAAACGGTTTCAACATTCTGTTGTTGGCAAGGATTCCTTCCCCGGAGGTCAACAACAACATTTTCAACCTCAACTTGGCGGTGGGTCGTGTTCGTACGTGGTCAACGCCTTGGATCGTGACCAAATCAACGCCACACCTAGGCACAACAAGCCCCCGACGACGATGGAAACACGTTCGCCGTAAAACTTGGCGACGGCGCCAGCCTCAAAATCACCCAGTTGTGGGCCGGAGATATGAAACAGGCTACTGGTTGCGTTCATTCGCCCTCGGAGTTCATCGGGCGTTGCGAGCTGGCGAATGGTCTGTCTGAAGACGGTAGAGATCATGTCTGACGCCCCCACGGCGGCAAGGCTGAAGGCTGCCACCCAGAGGTTTGTGGAGAGGCCGAACGCGATCGTGAAGAGCCCATAGGACCCGATCATCAATACCACGATTCGTCCTTGCTTTTTCACGGTTGGGAGGTACGCCGTGATTGCCGCGCCGATGAAGGCACCGATCCCGGTTGAGGCGGCCAAGATTCCGTACTCGGTGGGCCCGACCTTAAGAATCGTGGCGGCGAAGGCTGGTAGCAGTGCGTCCGCGCCAGAGAAGAGCGTTGCCCAGAAGTCAATCCACATGGCGCTTCGAACCACGGGCGTGCGGTTCACGAAGCGTAGGCCCTCGGCGATCAAGGTCAACACTTCTCGGAACGATTCTGGTTTGACGACGTCAGGCTTCTTTGAGGGCATTCGCCACACCGCGAAAAGCATCGTCGCGAACGATAGAAAGTTGACACCGTAGCAGAGAGCAGGATTGCCCCCCTGGCTGTGAATCAAAGTTCCAGCCAGGATAGGCCCCAAGACGTCGCTCAGCCGCCAAGCCATTCCGTTGAGACTCGCGGCGTTGGGAAAGTCTGACTTGGGAACCAGCGAGACAACCAACGCTTGACGTGCGGGCTGTTCGAACGCCCGAGCGACAGCGTTTAGCGCGACGATGACGTAAAGCGCGCCAACGGTGATCTCTCCCGCACTGGTGAGGGCGTAGAGCACGAGAGCGACCAGGGCCATTGCTGACTGGCTCAGTAACAGGACCTTTCGCCGGTCTGCCTGATCAGCAAGCACCCCGCCAAAGAGTGAGAGCAGCAAGAGCGGACCCACGCGAACCAATCCGAGGAGCCCAACGTGCAGAGATGACCCGGTTAGCGAATAGACGTGCCACGCGATGGCCCATGCTTGGATGCTATTGCCGACATTGGAAAAGAACGCCCCGAAGAGATAGTCGCGGAAAGCAGTGTGGCTCAGGGCGGGGAAGCGTGACGACAACGTTCTATTGTGAACGGTTCGGGAGACGCAAGCCAGCATCAGGATGAGGTCGGGCTCAGTTCACGCGGCACCTATCAGTTTGATAGGTCCAAAGCCTCAATTTTTGAAAATAAGTTAGTGAATGCTCACTTATTACCGTATAATCCTCACATGAACATCAAAAAGCGCCTTTCAGCAGGAGACCGAAAGCATGCCATTCTTTCCGCTTCAATGGACGTCTTTGCAAGCAAAGGCTTCAGCGCGGCAACTTCGAAGGACCTGGCCGCAGCAGCAGGCGTTTCCGAAGCACTCCTCTACAAGCATTTTCCTACGAAGGAGGCGATTTACAACGATCTAATCAGTCACCTTGGAAGCCGAAAGGACGAGTCTCTCTTGAGGATGATGTCCATGGAACCGAGCACGCAGGCGTTCATCACCTCTCTCAGTTTTCTCGGACGAATCATTTTGCTTGGCACTCCAGATCGCCCCAATGACGGACGTGTCGATCGCCTGATGGCACAGAGCATGCTGGGCGACGGGGCGTTTGTTCGGGCTTTTCTTGACAATATGTTCAAGCCAATAGTGCCATACCTGCTCAAATGCCTTGAGGTGTCGTGGACGCATGGCGACCTACAGGTGTCAAAGAAGCCCGAAGAAGTCCATTGCTACCTTGTCCACCACTTCTTTGGAGCCATGACCCTCTTTCGCCTTCCTTCACCTTCGCTCTTCAATGAGAGGGATCCCGAGGACACGTTGGAAGCGATGTTGCTCTTCGCCTTCCGCGGGATCGGATTCAAGGAAGAAACCTTGGATCGCTGTTTCGACTTTGAGCGGCTCAGCCGCTCCTTCCAACACGCTATGCAACAGGAAAACAAACCATGAACACACTCAACACCGTAAGAAAGGGACTTTACGTCACTGCCATCACTCTCGCCGCTGGACTGTTCTTCGTGAACGTCTACAACTCAATGATCGATGCACCGAACTGGGGCCACAACCTGCCTAGTTCGATCGAGGCGACTCGGGCGTACTACAGTGTTGCGAACCCTGGAAACTTCTTTCGCATATTTGCGCCGCTGACCCAGTTCATTCTGCTACTGGGACTTATCCTCACCTGGAGAATCGGTGGACGCACGAGACTGCTTGCTGCAGCTGCTCTACTCCTCGCGGTTGGAGCAGACATGCTAACGTTCGGATTCTTCTATCCACGGAACGAGATCATGTTTGTGCGGCCCATCACCGATGTGGATGCCGTGCGCTCGGCATGGGCGCAATGGTCAAATGTGAACTGGCTCCGAAGTTCACTCATCTTAGTTGACCTTGGATTTGCGTTTGCAACGTTGATCGCATTGGTACGGCGCGAAGAGCAAGTGACAGCAACCGCGACATCACGGCAGGAGCTACAACCATTAGTTGTCTGAGGACACATCAAGCCCCGGTCACACCAGACCGGGGTTTTGCCAATCTGCAACCCACGGGCGCCAAAATCGATATCAATTGCTGTTACAATGGAAATCGTGAAAAAGTCGGCAGCAGTACCTGCGGCGCTGATTATCGCGGTCGCTTCAACGATCACCGCAACGGGTTGCAGCCCACGGCGCGAATGCCGGGATGCCCAGGGCAATCTGTTGCCTGATACGGCATGCAGGGGCGGCACAGCCGGTGCCCGTTGGGTTTCGGTTCAATCTGGCGGATTCGGCAACTCCGGCGCTATTTCCGGTTCCTAATGGACCGCGTTTCTATCACTCCCCGCCCCGATTACGTCTCCAAGGTTGAGTCGCTTGGGCTCGTCTTCCACACCGTTGACGACCAACCATATTGGAACGAGTCCGCCTACTATCGCCTTACGGCAGATGAAGTAGACACCTTGGAATCGGCGACACAGGTCCTCTTTGACCTTTGCATGGAGGCGGTGGACTTCGTTTTGGGTGAGGGTCGGCTTGGCGATTTTGGTATTCCCGAGTCTGCGCACAAGGTCATTGGCGAAGTTTGGGATGCTGACCCACCCTCGCTGTATGGCAGATTCGATTTGGCATGGAATCCGGGTCAGCCGCCGAAGATGCTCGAGTTCAATGCCGATACGCCGACTTCGCTGCTAGAAGCAGCCGTGATCCAATGGCACTGGTTGCAAGAGGTGTTTCCCAACGAGGATCAGTTCAATTCGATCTGGGATGGGCTCGCGCAAAAATGGAAGGACCTCGCCAGCGAAGGTTATCTGAAGTCTGGGCGAGTCCATTTCGCTTGCGGCGATGCTCCCGAGGACTTCATGACCACTGCCGTGCTCATGGATACGGCAACTGAGGCTGGACTTGAAGCAGTTAGCCTGGGAATCGAGGAGATCGGTTGGGACACCGCAACCAACCGTTTCGTCGGCACAGACCATCTCCCGATGGATGCGATCTTCAAACTCTATCCGTGGGAGTGGATGCTGTCCGACCAGTTCGGCCCACATGCCCTAAGGTCCATGCATCATCACATTTGGATGGAGCCGATTTGGAAGATGGTGCTGAGCAACAAGGCGATTCTTGCTATTCTGTGGGAGATGTTCCCCGGCCACGAGAATCTGCTGCCCGCCTACATAGATGGTCCGCGGGAACTCGGATCGTACGTCAAGAAGCCTCTGCTCGGTCGCGAGGGAGCCAATGTAACGATTGTTGACAACGGCCGTGAGGTCAACGAAGAGGGCCCGTATGGTAGCGGTCCGTTCGTGTTCCAGGAATACCGTCCGTTGCCTGTTTTTGATGGTAACCATGCGGTCATCGGATCGTGGGTCGTCGACTGCGTACCTAGAGGCATCGGGATTCGTGAGTCGGACGGCCCCATCACCCAAGATTTAGCCCGCTTTGTTCCTCATTGCTTTTCACCAAGGAATCAACTATGAACGTCCAAATTGTCCGTCTCAACCCTGTTAGCATCATCAAAGTCAGTCATATCGGACCTTACGAGGAGTTAGGTCCGAAGTTCGAGGCGCTCTGGTCATGGATTGAACAGAACAACATTCCAGCGACGCGGAGTATTGGCATCTACTACGATAACCCCGAGCACGTGCCCGCCAATCGGCTACGTTCCGCTGCTTGTGCAGAAGTTCCGGATGGCTACATCATCACGGCAAACGGTGCGCCCGGATTTGTCGCGACCCTTGCTGGTGGTGATTACGCAACCATGACTTACACGGGACCATACGAGGCCATGGAGCCTGTCTGGGCGCAGTTCACTACTTATGTTGAGGCGATCCTGAATCGAACCATACGCGAAAGTGAGCCAGCGTTCGAGGTGTACCTAAACGACCCGGCTAACACGCCTCCCGATCAACTCGTCACCGAGATGTACATGCCTGTCTGACGTGAAATCGCTCCGAACGCCCTGGATTTACTCGCCAAAGTTCGACTTGGCTGCGATCATCGGCCCTCCGGTGATGGTGACCCTTGTAGTGCTCATCTTTGGGCACCAGATGGCGAACATCCAGCAGCCCACGTGGCTATGGATTTTGCTTGTCTTGGGCATAGACGTCGCCCACGTTTATAGTTCGCTGTTCCGAACCTACCTCGACTCAGAGGAGTTCGCGAAGCGCCGCACCGTTTATCTGCTCGTTCCGGCCCTTTGCTGGCTAGTTGGCGTCGGCCTCTACCTCTGGGCAGGTCCTGGAGCATTTTGGACCTGTGTCGCCTACTTTGCGATCTATCACTTTGTGCGGCAGCAATACGGCTTTTTCATGCTGTATCGCCGAGGCGAGCCGACCGGGGGCTTTGAGTATCGGCTCGACCAGATCACGATCTACCTGACCACGCTTTATCCACTTCTCTACTGGCACACCTACCCTCGGGCGTTCCAGTGGTTTTCAGACTTCGAGGTGATCAGAATCCCTTGGACGTGGCCAGAGGTAAGCGTCCGCTTCGTGTACCTCGGCTGCCTAGCTTGGTTCTTCTGGAAGGAGTTCCGAAAACCGCAGTTCAATGTTGGGAAGGTCAGCCTTTTGGCGGCAACAGCGGCGGCTTGGGCAACGGGCATTATCTTGTTCAATGGTGATCTCACGTTCACTCTGATCAACATCGTGTCGCATGGAATTCCGTACATGGCCCTCGTCTGGATCTACCAATACCGAAAGATCGAAAAGGTCGGAGTAGAGCGTAATCGATTTCTCAAGTTCTTTCAATGGCGATATGTGCCGATCTACCTAGGTGCCCTTTTCCTGCTGGCGTTCCTTGAGGAAGGAGTTTGGGACTGGTTCGTGTGGAAGGAGCACGCCTCGGTGTTCGGTGCGACCCATGTTCAATTGAGTGCCGTTGCGCTCGCGTGGCTTGTTCCTTTGCTGACCATGCCCCAACTCACGCACTATGTGCTCGACGGATTCATCTGGCGCGTAAACAAGAAGTCGGGACGGGAAGTTCGGGCGGTGATTGACTGACGTTTCAGCAGTCTTTTGAGCATGTGAGCATCTATCCTCTTGGCTCAACTCCCAACAGATGGCGAACGAAGAAGTCCATCCTTCGCCGTCTCCCATATGGGCTTTCCCCTGCACCGTGATTCCCATTGGGAAACACGATGATCTCAAAATCCTTGTTCGCCCGAATGAGGGCGTCAGCAACTTGCATCGTGCTTGCAGGGTCCACGTTGGTATCCAGTTCGCCGACCGTCAACAGCAACTTACCGGTCAGTTTTGAGGCATGGACAACGTTCGAACTGTCTTCATAAGCCTTGTCTACCGGGAAGCCCATCCACTGCTCATTCCACCAGACCTTGTCCATTCGGTTGTCGTGACATCCGCAATCGGCGACGGCAGCTTTGTAGAAGTCGCCATGCCAAAGCAGCGCGGCCATAGCGTTTTGACCGCCAGCGCTTCCACCGTAGATGCCAACGCGGTTGAGGTCAAGGTAGGGGTACTTTGCGGCCAAGGCCTTCATCCCTAGAATTCGATCTGGGAAGCCAGCATCTTTGAGGTTCTTGTAGCAGACGTCATGGAAGGCTTTGCTTCTTCCGTCAGTGCCCATTCCATCTATCTGGACCACCACAAAGCCCAACTCGGCGATCTGCGCAGCATTGCCCGTTGGCACTGACCACTGCTTGGGAACAAAGAAGCCTTGCGGGCCAGCGTAGATTTGCTCGACCACTGGATACTTCTTGGTCGGATCGAAGTTTGTCGGACGCCAAATCACTCCCCAAATATCAGTTACACCGTCGCGGCCTTTCGCAACGAAGCGCTCTGGCATCTTCCAGCCTGTGGCCAGCAGAGTATCCGCGTTCCCTCGTTCTAGTTCGGCTAACTTCTTTCCATCTGAGGTGCGCCTCAACTCGGTAATGGTTGGCTGATCCACCCTTGAAAAAACGTCCAAGTAGGTTTCACCGTCTGGCGAAAACGTAAGGCGATGGGTTCCGTCACCCTCAGTGAGCGGTGTCATCTTGCCCGTCGCCACATTCACTCTTGCATAGTGAACGTGGTAGGGATCCTCTCCCTTGTTACGCCCGGCAATCGTGAGGAGAAGTTCGTTCTTTGCTTCATCATAGGATTCGACCCCGCGAACAACCCACTCCCCTTTGGTCAACTGTCGCTTAACTGCTCCAGTCGAGGCATCGTGAACATAGAGGTGGTTCCAACCGTCCCTCTCACTCATCCAAATGATCTCGTTTGCTTGGGGCAGGTAACGAGACCAGTACTTGCCCGAGTAGTGGATGAACGTCTTCGAGCGGTCTTCAAAGAGCGTCTTGGCCTCCGCCGATTTCGCGTCGACGCTAATCACACGTAGTAACTGGTGACCACGCTCGTTATAGGCAAAGAAGAACTTCGACGAGTCGGCTGACCAGGTGACCGCACTACCCCAGCCAGTGCTTCCCAAACTGGGAAGGCTCCAAGGGTTGGGCATGAGCGCTTCTGCGATGGGCTTAACGGTGCCCATTTCCACATCGATCAGGACTGGTCTGGGCTTGGCAACTTTGTCCCCTGGCTTCAAGTAATCCTGCACTATCACTTTCGGTTGTAGTTGGTCTCGGGGAGACGATGCAACCATCGTCACCTTCCGCTCTTGAGGGGCTTCCGTTCGGAATACAACGAGTTTCTTGCTGTCTGGAGACCAAAAGAATCCGGTGCCCCGGTAACTGTCACCCGGTGTCCCATCGGTAGTTTTGATCGTGCCGATCACGACGTTATCCCCATCAACGGAGGCTTGCCACTTGCCATCGGGTGAAGCACCGCGCCGTTGACCGCCCTGCTGTTGTCCAGATTCTTGTGCTTGCTGACCATCAACGGTCACTGTCACGCCACCGCCACGGACCGTGGCAAAGCCGAGTGACGATCCGTCGGACTTGCGAACCTCCCAAACGTGACCGGCAAAACTTCCCAGTTCACGCTTCTCACCCTTGGCGATCTTCCCATAAGAAGTCCTGTCGTTTCCGCTGACCCAAAGTATTTCGACTTCACCAGCGGTCTGGTTGTCAAAGGCAATGGTGGCGGCCTCCCCAACACTTCCGGGCAGGGGTCGACGGGTTAGGCGGACAGTTGCAGAGGCCGTGATCAAGTCACCGCCAGCCTTCTTCAGGGCGTCCATCGCGTCAAATCGTTGAACCTTTCCGCTGGGACTCACGAGCACCCACTCAGACTTGTTGGGTCCTACCGCAACCTGATACCAAAATCCGCCGCCCTTGACCCACGTAGGCGAAACGGTTGTGCGGAAGACCTTGCCGCGCACACGCTCTCCGAGCGATGCGGCGCGGTCGTAGTCCTCTTTCTTGCCCTGAGCGATGCAGAGGAGTGGAATCAGCGCATGCGCAAGGACGGTCAGGGATCGGCTGGTCATGAATGACCTTACCACGATCATTCATTTGACGGTTTTCACTACAGAAAACTTGATATGATGGAAGGAAACGAGAGCCTTGAAAGTGAGGAAAGTGTCAAGCCAACCTTCGATTCCATCTGCTTGGGTCACCGCTAGGGTCGTATTCAAGTCCACTGAAGAGGGTGGTCGTTCGACCCCGGTTGAAGCTGGAACATATCGACCTGGATTTCACTTTGTTGGCGAAACCGAGGGCTATGGCTTGAACGTTGAGGGGCTCAATCCGAACCCGCTTCCTCCTGGAGCCGAAGGAACCATGGTGTTTCAGTTCATCGCCAGCTGGGCAAAGGTCAGACACCGCATTTTGCCTGGTACGCCTTTCCTTTTGAGTGAGGGCCCGAAGGTGGTTGGACTTGGTGAAGTGCGCTCAGTGTCAGATGAGGCTCCTAGTTGACCGAAGAGCTCACGGGTACATGTGGGGGATTCTCATTACCAAGGCTTTTGCGCGCCAGGTGTGGAGGGAACGGTCGACAGTCCCGTGCCCTGACGACGTTCTCAATCTGATCGTAGGGTAAGCCGGGATCGCTTGATGTACGGAAACAGGTCACTGGCCACAAGGTGGACGCCAACCCAGAGTGTGAACCACTCCACACCGAGGATCGGTCTGAGCCAGCGCAAAGCATCCAGGTATGCCGTTGCGACGCCAACTCCGATTACCGTGAGGTTCACCAACAGGACACCTGTTGCCGACAGCCACCAGTCCTTAGATCGTGCTTGTCCGACGTAGTAGCAGCCCAAGTAGTGAAAGTGGCTTCCAGCCGCTATGTGGAAGATGTAAACACCCGTGTTGAACATGCTTCCGCCATAGCGGCTAAACGTTCCCCAGACCAGTGCTTCAGCCAGAAAGAACAGTGCTAGCAGCGGGTTCCTTGGCGACCCCAGCCCGAGGTCTCTCAGGCCGGAGGTAAAGAGAAACAAGGTCGCAAGGACAATCGAGACTGTCCACAGTAACCACTGGTGGGAAGTGATCTGTCCCACGTCCAGCAGGACGATACTGAGCCAGGTAAAGGCGATCAGGGGCTGATAAGAATAGATCCAGCGTCGCCATGATGCGTCGGCTGCGAACGACCTACCTTCGAACGATAGCTCCGCTTTGAGAAAGTGATCAATGAAGTAGATCCACACCACTGCACTGAACAAGCCAACGCCAACTGAACTTCGAATGAAAGCAAGGCCCGCGATGACCGCCGACAACACCAGGACTCCAATTATCAATCTGTCGGCTCGAGCAGGATCTTTGAGGCGGCTCAATGCCTGACCTTGTCCTCGAAAGGCGTACAGAAAGTGAGCCCAACCAGCCCATGCCGCTATGGCATAAACGTTGGCAACCTCCGGTGATACTTTGCCTCCAAACAAGTCCTCCGGATTCGGCAGGAGGGCAAAGGGTAGCGCGAACGTGGCTCCAAGCAACAGGAACGTCAAACCCAAGACGACCGCTGGGCGTGCAGGGGACTGTTTCGCGACTTCCGTCATTGAGAATAGAACGACGGACCTGGATCAAACGTTCTCTCGCAGGACGCGGATTCGGAGCCGGGGTGGCGCGCTAGTCCTTTGTTTTAGAAGTGAACTCCGGAGAATCTCCGGAGTTCACAATTTGTTTCAGCTCAGCCTAGTGGCATTCAAACCGATCCAGTTCCGTCACCTTCGCCCAAGCGGTCACGAAGTCCCTGACGAACTTCTCACGAGCATCGGAACTCGCGTACACCTCAGCCAACGCGCGAAGCACTGAGTTGGACCCAAAAACCAAGTCAACCCGTGTCGCGGTCCATTTCTGGGCACCAGTCTCACGATCGCGACCCACAAACTCGTCCTTATCGGGACTTGGCGCAGACCACTCCGTGGACATGTCTAGTAAGTTCACAAAGAAGTCGTTTGTCAAGGCTCCGGGGCGATCGGTTAGCACGCCGAAACTCGTGCCACCAACGTTGATGTTGATTGCTCTGAGGCCGCCTACGAGGACCGTTAGCTCGGGTGCAGTGAGGGTCAGAAGTTGGGCTTTGTCAATTAGCAAGGCTTCTGCAGGCACGGCATATTGCGCCTTTTGGTAGTTGCGGAAGCCATCGGCCACAGGCTCCAAAACCGCAAACGAATCCACGTCGGTTTGATCTTGAGTCGCGTCGGTCCGACCTGGTGTGAAGGGAACCGTGACTTCCACTCCGGCTGCGCGAGCTGCCTGCTCCACCCCAGCATTTCCAGCAATGATAATCAGGTCAGCAAGCGAAACCGGGGCATGAAACTCCGACCGGATCGCTTCCAAGCCGCCGAGGTCCTTTGTCAGTTGCTGTGGCTCGTTTACAGCCCAGTCTCGTTGTGAGCAAGCCGGATTCTCGCGCCGTTTGCACCGCCGCGCTTATCGGAGCCACGGAACGTAGACATGGACGCCCAGGCAGTTTTGACCAGTTCAGAGACCGTCAGTCCCGAAGAAAGAATCTTGGTTTTCAGCGCCGCAACGTCGGCATCGCTGACCAACTGGTGGCTGACCGGAGGAACCGGGTCCTGCCAGATCAGTTCCTCGGCAGGCACTTCTGGACCCAAATATCGCGAGCGCGGACCCAGGTCTCGGTGGGTCAACTTGAACCACGCTCTGGCAAACGCATCGGCGAACTGGTCTGGGTTCTCCAGGAAGCGTCTGGATATCTTCTCGTACGCCGGGTCAAACCGCAAAGACAAGTCAGTTGTCAACATGGTTGGCAAGTGCTTTTTGGCGGGATTGTGCGCATCAGGAATGATCGCCTCGGCATCTTTGGCGACCCACTGATGGGCTCCGCCCGGTCCGGTCGTGAGTTCCCATTCAAAGCCGAATAAGTGCTTGAAGAAGTCGTGTCCCCATTGAGCGGGCGTTGTGGTCCAGGTAACTTCGATACCGCTGGTGATCGTGTCGGCACCCTTTCCAGAACCGAAACTGTTCTGCCAACCGAAGCCCTGCAACTCGAGGTCTGCCTCTTCAGGATCTGGCCCGACGTGAGTTGATGGGGCCGCACCATGTGCCTTACCGAACGTGTGTCCGCCAGCGATGAGAGCGACCGTTTCTTCGTCGTCCATTGCCATTCTGCCAAAAGTATCGCGGATGTCCTTTGCGGCCAAGAGTGGGTCTGGGTTGCCGTCGGGTCCTTCGGGATTCACATAGATGAGTCCCATTTGAACGGCCGCTAGAGGGTTTTCGAGGTTGCGACTATGGACACCCCCCTTGTCGTCATCAGAAGCAACAATGCCCTCACCAGCCACGCCAGCCGAGCCATGCGCGTAACGGACATCTCCACCCAGCCAAGTCTTCTCAGCGCCCCAATAAACATCCTGATCTGGCTCCCACGTATCCTCACGACCTCCGCCAAAGCCAAATGTCTTGAATCCCATCGACTCCAAGGCCACGTTTCCGGCAAGGATCATCAAGTCTGCCCACGAGATCGCTTGACCATATTTCTGCTTGATTGGCCACAGGAGTCGCCGGGCCTTGTCCAAACTCACGTTGTCCGGCCAACTGTTCAGCGGATCGAAGCGCTGCTGGCCGCCGTCGGCACGACCATCCCCAATGCGGTAGGTTCCCGCGCTGTGCCACGCCATGCGGATGAACAGCGGGCCGTAATGACCGAAGTCCGCAGGCCACCACTCTTGTGAGTCGGTCATCAGATCATGCAAGTCCTTCTTCAGCGCGTCGTAATCCAGCGATTGGAACGCCTCTCGGTAGTTGAAGTCGCCACCAAGCGGATTCGACTTTGCAGAGTGTTGACTTAGGAGGTCAATTCGAAGTTGGTTCGGCCACCAATCGCGGTTTTGAGTTCCGCCACCGGCAAATGGCTCGCGTTGGGCACTGAAGGGGCATTGGGTTTCTTTTGACATGGGCTTCTCTCTATTGGTTCTGGCAGTTTGGGCAAAAGCCCCAGTAAACGACTTCGGCTTCGTCGATCATAAAACCGTGGTCATCGCTGGGAGTTAGGCAAGGGGCAACACCGGCCGCACAGTCAATATCCACGGTGGCATTGCAACGACGGCAGATGAGGTGGTGATGGTTATCACCCACTCGGGTTTCGTAAAGGGCGGGGCGACCGGCAGGTTCGATTCGTCTCAGGATTCCTGCGGCAACCAACGCATTGAGATTGTCATAAACGGCTTGGCGCGAAAGGCTACTTAACCTTGTGCGGGCGGCTGAGACGATGAAGTCTGCGCTTTGATGCCTACCCTCGTGCTCGACGACCTCAAGGACTGCTTTGCGCGGGGCAGTAAGCCTCAACTTGGCGCTCTGCAGTAGGTGCTTGACGTCCTCGTGCACATGAAGATTATGGCAGAGTTATCTGGACGTTGTCCAGATAAATGACTCGTCCGTTAACAAACTTCCAAAACGGGTGCGCCGAGGACATCCCTTTTTGGCTCAATCCCTAATCCCGGTGCCGTTGACGCCGCCATCGTGCCGTTAACCCGTTGAGGAGCCCCATCAGCGAAGGAAACGGTCACGTAGGAGTTGAAGTCGGTTGAGGTGAATCGAAACTCTTCGGGCGTGCTGTGGGCGAGGTGGGCAATCGCGGCTGTGACGATGTCGCCACCCCAACTATCTTCCAACGTCATACCGATCCCGAGGCTGACGCACAAATCGCGGACCTGCTTGATCTTCGTCAATCCGCCGAGTTTGCTGATCTTCAGATTCACCAGGTCCATGGCGAGGTCTTGTTTTGCCCGTATGAACATATCCAAAGAATCGATGTTCTCGTCAAGCACGAAGACGTGGTCGGTGGCCCGTCGTACGGCAAGGCACTCTTCATAGGTTCGACACGGTTGTTCGATCGCGACATCCACGTCGCGAAGCGCACGAACTACTCGGACCGCGTCGTGCTGAACCCAGCCAGTGTTGGCGTCAGCGACCAGCCGATCTCCAGGTTGAAGCATCGCGGCAACTTCCTTCACCCGCTGAACATCCACGTCCGGATCGCCACCAACTTTGAGTTGAAAGCGCCGATACCCTTGTCGGCGATAGTCGGCGACTTTAGTAGCCATCGCCTCCGGGCTCTCCTGCGAGATAGCGCGGTAAAGGGTGACCGATTCCCCAAACCGCCCACCCAATAAGGTGCAAACCGGCAGGCCCGACACTTTCCCTAACAGGTCCCAACAGGCCATGTCGATGCCCGATTTCACATAAGGGTGACCTTGCAGGGCAGCATCCATGCGGCGATTGAGAAGCCCAATCTCCGTCGGATCAAATCCGATCAAGTGCGGCCCCAACTCGCGAATTCCGGCGCGAACCCCTTCGGCGTAAGCGGGAAGATAGAAGGGGCCGAGCGGGCACACCTCACCCCAGCCCGTTCGCCCGCACTCGGTGATCACTTCGACAATCGTGCTGTCGAAAACCGAAACCGACTTCCCGCCCGACCAGTTGTACTTGCCCTCGTGCAGGGGAAGATCAACGCGATAGGCACGAATTGAGGCGATGCGCATCTTCGTATTATGGGCTCTCGGGGAAGAATCGACTCCGCCTAGCGACCATCTCATCGGCAACCAGAGCATGTTCGCCGCCTCGGTCGCGAAGATGATCGACGGTGCTCTCAAAGTCCTCTCGGGTGCGGTTTTGGCTGAGTTTGAAAACGGCCTGTACGTCGGAAACCACGATCTCGAATCCCTCAATCGCCTTGATGAGCGCGGGCACGTAATCGGACGGGAGGTTATCGAACTGGCGGGTTGGGGCAACTTCGTAGAGGGTCTTCAGTTCCCTCAAAATCTCGAGAAGATCGCTTTCGGGCCAGAACCGGAGGGGGCCGCGCACCTGCACTGCCATGTAGTTCCACGTGCCGCCAAACGGGAGACTGGTGTTCCAACTTTCGAGCACGGGCGCATCGGGTCCGGTGAAAGCGACCAGGACGTCACTTGAAGCCTTGAAGCCGTGCCAATAGGGGGTCTTCCGCATGAGATGGCCCCGAAGGGTCAAGGGCTCACCGTCGCCGAGCAGGAGCGGAACATGAGTGGCTACCGGGCCACCGTCGCCGTTCGCCACAATCATCGCGAGGGGATGCTTGCGAATGAACTCCCGAACCGCCTGAGGGTCCCGTTCCTGGAACTCCGGCATGGGGTACATGAGGGGAGTCTACCTATGGAAATGGTCCCTCCAAGAACACCCACAACGGTGGACGCTAACGCCAACGGAAGTCTGCCACCAGCATTCGGTGGTCTGAGTTCTCGGTTCGCTCAACCCAAGCGCGTACTGGTCGCACTACAGTTCCAGCCCAAATCTGATCAATGCGAACGATGCACGGGTACGGATTCACACAGGTTGCCGCCAGTCCAACTCCTGCCACAGCAAAGACGTCGTCCATTGAACCTACGATCGCTCCGAGCACCGACCGGTCAGGAGGTGTGTTGAAGTCTCCGCCAATCAAGTCTGGCTCGATACCGATTGTTTCGAAATTCGTGGCCATTGTTATGGCTTCGTCTCTCCGAGCCCGTCGGTTTGTTGTAAAGTCGGACCAAGCCGCGGGATTGTAAAGGTCAATCCTCATGACTGGAGGTAGCAACCGCAAACTCACAACCTGCAGTGACCGACCAGTGGCAGGGATCCACCGTGCGGCGACGAAGTCCGAAACGCCGCGAGGCTCTTGCACCTTTTCCAGTCTTCCCTTTGCGATGATCGAGGCATCAATGCCGTGGTGAACACTAGCTTCCTCACCAAATACTTCCTTTGCGATCCGTCTCAGCGCTACCTCGGAGGGTGACTCTTGAAAGAGCACCAGGTCTGGCTTCAGACGTGCGACCTCCCTTGCCGCGGACTCTGAACCACCGGCACAGTTCAAGGTCACCACTCGAAACTGGCCCATCTCGGCAGGAAGTATCGCCCTTGGGAGACTCTTCGCCTCATCAACGAACACCCCAACGAACACAGCCCACAAGAGGCAAAGAGCGCCTCTTAACCGACGTGAAAAGACGCTCAGCAAAAAGCCAAAACCCGCCCCAAGCCAAGCGGGCCAAACGGTGATTGCGAAAGCGGAGTCAGGCCGAAACCCGTACAGGAGAAACAGGCTTGCTAGGAATGCGGCGGACCACCATGGACTGATTCGCCTCCGCTTTGCAGATGGTGTCAGGTTTGGCTCAGACTTCAAGTCATTCACCCAAAGAACTGTTACTGATCAGTCTTCTTCGGTTCTGTTTTCGGCTTATGCTCGACCTGGAACACTTCGAAGAACAGCATCTCGTCCTTGGACGACTCGCCAGCCTCGACCACTTTGGGCGGGGAGTTCGGGTTGCGCGGGTTGTCCTCGCTGTTATCATAGGTGCCGGTCACGTAGATTTTCGACCCCTTCGGGATTCGCATCGGGGTCTTCAAGTAGTAAAGCAGTTGCCAATCGGGGTCCCAATCGTCAATCGCGATCAGGGGCTTTGAGTACCCAGCAGGGAACTTGACCCAGGCCTTGAAGGTGCGACCGAGGTAGTGCATATGGGGCCAGACCGCATAGATGGTGGTGTCGTGCTTGACCTCGGGGCCAATCTTATAGATTCTGGCGTCATTCTGGCCCGGCTGCAGGTAAATATCGCCACTGGCAACCACCTCGACGGACAACTCGTCCTTCGGCGGGGCTTCCTGAACATAAAAGGCGACCTGCGGGCGCTCGGTTTCTGGCTTGCCTTTCGGCTTATAGTGAACATCCAGAAGGATGCAGTCGCCCGGATTGATCAGGAACGCCGTTCCTTCTGCCGCGACGAAGGGTGGCGCGCCGGTTGACCAAAAGCCGAGGACGTTGTAGGGCTCGATCTTGCTGATCGTCTCAGGCCGCCAACTGTTGTCCGGGAAGTCAAACTTGATCTTCCGCAACTTCTCGACCTCCTCCTTTTTGATAAGCGAGGGAATGATGTGATGGACCGTTCCTTGTTCCTTCGGCATGAAGTCAATGGCCCGAACCCAGGTTGGCTTGGTGATGTTGAGGTCGATCAGATAGTCTCGAAAGAAGTCTCGGCCCTCTGCGGGGATCGGAGTTTCACGGTCGTGTGCGACCAGGATATCAGGCGTCCCCAACCGCCAACCAGGAACCACTTTGGGTGGCGTGGGGGTGTCTTTGGGATCGCCTTCTGGCGCCCCTGCTTGCGCCCAACGCTTGAGGACCAACTTCTCGGGCTCGGTCAAGGCGGCGACATCTTTGAACTCACCATAGCCCGGTTTGGCTTTCCACGGCGGCATGAAGTTGGTTTGGGTTACGCCGACGATGGTGAGGGCTCGCTTCTTGGCATTTTCATATCCAACGAGGGAGAACGGCGCAATGCGGCTGTCGCTGTGGCACGAGGCACACTTCTTATAAAGGATTGGAGCGACGTCTTTCGCAAAGGTCGGCTTTGCGGTTGGCTCACCCTTTTGGCCAGCCATCAACACCAGCGGGGTCACACAGAGTGCTGGAAGTACTAAGAGTCGCCGAAAGAACATAATAGTCTTGGAGTATGCCACAGTCCAAAATCCGGTTTTGTCTAGCCTGCGGGTTACTGGTGGCAGTGGCGTGCGCGACTGGGCCATCCTCTCAGTCGAAACAAGGTGCCAGTGGGTGGTTAAACCTTGAAGGTACCCGTACCAATCCGTTGTTCCCCAAGGCCAATCCTCAAGCCTTGGTCTTCTTGATGGTGGATTGTCCCATGGCCAATATGTATGCGCCAGAACTTGTGCGCATCGAGGAGACCTATCGCAAGAAGGGCGTGGCGTTTACGTTTGTGTATGTCGACTCTGACATCACAGCCGAACGAGCGCGGCAGCACGTCAAGGCATATGGCCTCAAGGGCATGTTCGTGTTGGATCCCAAGCACTCGTTGGCTGAGAAGGTCGGTGCTTCCGTTTCTCCAGAGGTTGTCGTGCTTGGCAAGGACGCCAAGGTGGTTTACCGCGGTCGGATTGATGACCGGGTCGAGACGTACGGGAAAGTGCGGCCAGAGCCCAAGCGCCATGACTTCCGGCTCGCCCTTGATGAGGTGCTTCAGGGGAAAAAACCAAAACCCAGTGATACCAGGGCGATCGGGTGTATCTTCCGAGTTGCAACCGGGCCACGGTAAGGTAGGCATAATAGCCAACATGACAGCACAGCAGATTCTCGATGAAATCGAACCTCTCGGCACCGAAGGGTACCGCCGCGTGATGCGCAACCACGGCGTCACGGGTCCCCTTTTTGGGGTGAAGGTTGGCGACCTTAAGAAGTACGAGAAGGCGATCAAGAAGAACCATAACCTGGCACTAGAGTTGTATGACACGGGAATCTACGACGCGATGTATTTGGCGGGGCTGATCGCGGATGAAACCAAGATGAGCAAAGACCACCTTCGCGATTGGCTCACGAAGGCTCAGGATGCGGTATTAGCGGAGTTCGCGGTGGCCTGGGTTGCTTCCGAGGGTCCGCATGGTTGGGACCTGGCAATGGAGTGGATTGACGCCGACGATGAGAAGTCGCAGATCGTTGGCTGGGGGACGCTTTCCAGTGTCCTTTCGGTCAAGAAAGACTCGGAGTTAGATATTCCGGCCTTGCGGGGTTTGTTAAAGCGGGTTTCTGAGACGATTCATGACCGACCGGATCGCGTTCGTTACAAGATGAACGGGTTTGTGATCGCACTCGGATGCTTTGTGGCTGAGCTGAAAGATGAGGCCTTATTGGCTGCCGAGAGCATCGGTCGGGTTAAGGTGGACATGGGCAAGACCGCCTGCGAAGTTCCGTTCGCCCCAGACTACATTCGCAAAGTGGAGTCTATGGGCCGGATCGGGAAGAAGCGCAAGTCGGCACGGTGTTAACTTTGTTAACTGCTCCTCTTTTTGCATCTGGGCAGTAACTGCCAAAAGCTCTCATGGACGACAGAATTCGCAACCTGTACCAGCTTGGACTTGATGCGCTAGAGACCAGAAACGCTCGTAAAGCGCACCGTATAGCTGACAAGCTTGCGGCCCTGCATAACACCGCAGCATACGAGATTGGGGCTCGTGCTCACTGGATGGTTGGGGATCATGACAAGGCCATCCAACTCCTCCAAGTCGGCGTCAGCAAGTTTCCACACGTAGCGATCTTGTGGTACTTCCTAGGTGAGTTTCTTTCTGATATGACTAGATATGAGGAAGCCATTGAGGCGTTTGAAAAGAGCGCTGACGGTCACGGCGGTTCGCGTGGCCGAGCCGACTTCAACATTTCCCCAGTCCCCCGGCGGAAAAGAAAATAATCTCGAGCCCCTTAAATTCTGAATCAGATTGATCCAAACATGCCAAAGCACAGGGGGCTCGAGTTGCGGGGAACGGTGCTAGTAGATTTGAAGCGATACGAGGAGGCGCAAGGCGTACTTGAAGAACTCGCCACGTCGCGCCCCAAGGAGGTGACCGCAACCGAACTGTCGTTGATGCTCGGGCTTATGGCAGAAACCGAGTTGGGGCTCGCTGATCTTGAGCAAGCGCGATACTATGCGAAGAAGTGCGTGGAACTTGATCGGAACCAGGTTCGAGGACTGCGTGTGCTTAGAGAGCTGGGCGACTAGTTGGACGGAATCAACGCGGTAAACGAGCAAGACCAGTGCAGTGGGACTCGAGTCTTGAAATCCTAACCCAGCCATTTCAGCACGTGCCGCATAATGTCAGGATGGATTTCGTCGAACTTTCGAAGCAGCGAGCGGTGAGCGGCATGGAGTTCTTCCTCCGTAACTTCTCGTACGTGCCAGACGATAAGCTGCACTGGACGCCTACACCAACCTCCAAGTCGGCTATTCGAATCGCGGCCCACACCGCGCTCTATGCTGGTCGCTTCGCCAAGATGATCATGGCGCGACAACTTCCACAGCCCGAGAATCTGGATGAGTGGGTGGCGGCGAACAACGCCGAGGAAGTAGCCATCACCACCCGCGAAGAAATGGAGCGTGTATTCCGTCAGGGCACGGCAGACGTGCTCGCCGCCCTTGACACGCTTACCGAGGAAGAAGTTGAGTCGACGCTTCAGTCTGGCCAAGGGTGGTCCATGCCCATGACGCAACTTATTGGATTGCCAGGGTGGCATGCGACCCTTCACGCGGGGCAGATTGACTATCTGCAAACGTGCTGGGACGACCAAAGGGTGTACGTCGAATGATTGGTTCCCGACGTAACGGTTGACTGACCAGTCCCATAATCTGGGTGGAATGAAACTGACGACTCGGATTCTCGCTTCCGTGGTCCTTTGTGCGTTGCTCACCTTCGCACTGGGGCAGAAACCCGCCGCTGCGACCAGCGATAACTGGATTCGGTTTAACCTGCTCCAGATCAATGACGTCTACGAGATCACCTCGGTGGGCAAGGAAGGTGGCATGGCAAGGGTAGCCACGGTCTACAACTCTTACAAGCAGGTCAATCCGAACACATTCATGGTGATTGCTGGCGACTTCTTCAGTCCCAGCGCCTTGGGAACCGCCCGGGTGGACGGTGAGAGACTGGCGGGGAAGCAGATGGTCGCGTTACTGAACGCGATTCCTCTTTATCTGGCGACTTTTGGCAATCACGAGTTCGATGTCAGCGAGGCTCAGTTTGGTAAGCGGATGGAGGAATCCAAATTTGGTTGGGTCTCAAGCAATGTCTTAAACGGGCAAGGGGCACCCTTCCCAAAGACCGAACCAAACCGAATCCAAGTGATTGAGAACGGCGGTCAGAAGGTACGTGTCGGCTACTTTGGGGTGACGATTCCCAGTAACCCGGCCAAATACGTTCAGTACACGGACTTCATGGAAGCCGCAACGAAGCAAGTCAAGGAGTTGAGGCCCAAAGTTGACGTGCTCATTGCCATCACTCACTTGGCCTATGAGGACGATATCAAGATTGCCAAAGCCCTCCCAGAGATCGACATGATCATCGGTGGGCATGAGCATGAGATGCACCGAATCGAGATCGCGAGTCTGCCCGGCATCTACAAGGCGGACGCGAATGCGCGCTCGGTGTTCGTCCACGAGTTTGGTTTCGATCCTATCACTCGGAAACTGCAGAAGAAGTCGACGCTTCGACGTCTCACCGCCGACGTGCCCGAGGATGCAACCGTGAAAGCCGAAGTTGACAAGTGGGTCAAGGTCGCTTACGATGGATTTCGCAAGGACGGATTCAATCCCGAGGCCCTCGTTGCCAACGTTCCAATCGCGCTGGATGGCAGCGAGGCAAGCGTCCGAAACAAGCCGACTGAACTCACGAAAATCATTGCTGAAGGCATGTTGGCCGCCGCTCCGGGAAGCCAGATCGCGATCTACAACGGAGGTTCGATTCGGATTGACGACACGATTCAGCCTGGTGAAGTGACCGAGTACGATGTCATTCGTATTCTTCCCTTCGGAGGGAAGGTGGTTTCGATCAAGGTCAAAGGCGCGTACCTGAAGAAGATTCTGGCTCAAGGCATCGCCAACAAGGGTCAGGGTGGTTACCTGCAAACCGCTGGCATTTCCTATGACGGCGACCAGCCTCGACACAATGGAGCCGCAATTGAAGATGCTCGCGACTACGTGGTCGCGATTAGTGACTTCCTCCTGACGGGCAATGAGCAGAATCTGGGCTGGCTCAAGAAGGACGGCAACCCGGACATCACCGTAGTTCAGGTTAATGAGGACATTCGGAATACGACGATCGCAGAACTGAAGCGTCGGTTCGGAAAGTAACACCGACGGCCATCCGACCGCATGTGAATTTTGGCCCCAACCCAGGGAATTGGGGAATTGGGCAACTATTCGGCCTTCACCTCCGGGAGGCGGAGGCATGTATTTATATCATGGCGGGCGATTCCCCTCCCCCTCGGTTCCCCCTTGGCCAAGGGAAACCATGTCTCCGGGTGTCGGAAACTTTTCGACCCCGCTGATCAAGTAGTATTCGCGGGATGGGATTCCAACGCGTTGTCTCTTCATTGCTTGGCATTGCCACAGTCGCTGCCGCGTCGGCGGAGTCTGGTGCTTTTATGCTCGCGCCAGATATCCACGGCGATCAAGTGCTCTTCACTCGGGAGGGTGACGTCTGGTTAGGCAACTTGGTGACCGGAACTGCCCAGCGGCTCACACGGCACGAGGGGCTTGAGACCAAGGCTCGGTTCTCACCCGATGGCTCGCAAATCGCCTTTCAGGGCCAATATGACGGCGGCGGCAACCAGGTCTACGTCATGCCGATCTTGGGCGGAATTCCCCGTCGGGTCACCAACCGGCTGAACGCGGCGACCCTGGAAGACTGGACCGCTGACGGTCAGAAACTTCTTTGCCGCGGACCAGGTCCCGAGTTTGTGTCCGAACCCTTTCTCGTTCCAGCCGCGGGAGGCCCAGAAGAGCGTATTCCGCTTCAAAAGATGGGGCCAGGACAGGTTGGACCCAACCAACAACTCGCGTTTTGCCGCTTTGGGGACATCTCCGGTGGAGCCTGGTTCCGCTATGAAGGAGGCTCCCGCAACGACATCTGGGTAGGCAATCTCCCCGCCCTATCGTTCAAGAAAGTCTTCGAGTCCAAGACGCAGGCTGGCTTTCCGGTCTGGGTCGGTGATCGTGTCTTCTTCACGCACGAGAACCAGGCCACGTGGACGATCAACTCCGTTCCTGGCACTGGCGGAGCACCGAAACGCCATGCTGGACCCTTCAACGAGTACATCTCCGATCTGCAAACCGATGGCAAGCGCCTGATTTACATTCGCGCGAACAAACTCGAAGTGCTTGATCCGGCTACTGGTAAAGCAACACCAATAGATC
>CALMEF010000062.1 GCA_937862825.1 uncultured Armatimonadota bacterium | reverse complement strand
CGAACTGATGTCCACGTTGATCAATCCCTCAATCGCCCCAGCAGATAGCCGGTTCTTGATCTGGCTCACAACATCGAACAACTGATCGCGGTTGTCGCCCTTGAATGAGATTTGGATGGGCGCACCGAAGCCCTGGGCGCCTGGCGTACTCACCTTGATATCAGCCCCAGGAATCTTGCCAAGAGCCTCAAGCATCTGCGCCGCAACGTCGGTGTCGGCCTGAGAACGCAGTTTGCCTTCGTGTTTTTTCCAAGGCATCAGGCTATCCATAAGCGCAGTCTTGTCGTTTAGGGTAACCGTGACGCTGGCCAACTGAGACCCGACCGACCCAGCGGCAAACTGGTTTGATCCAGTTGCACCGACCCGCGCCAAAACAAACTTCGCATCGGGATGCTTTGAAACCACCGACTCAACACGCTCCACGACCTTGGTCGTGGCTGCAAGCGACGATCCAGGCGGAAGCGTGATACTGACTTGGACTTGCCCGCCATCGCTGGGAGGGAAGAAGCCGAACTTGAAGATGCTTTCTTTCTTCCATTCTTTCCACTGGAACCCGAGGAATGATGATGCGGGGAAGATCAGTCCAAACAACGCGCCATAGAGCAATATCTGTGGCTTCATTCTTCTGCGAACCATGTTCACCACGAACACAATCACCGCGATGATAATCGCCATGGGGAACATCTTCATGCCACTTTCGATTGCGGCTTTTCCCGTCGGAGCAAATCCTCCGCCAATCATCATGAAGACGGCGACCAGTGCAATGTTGCCTAGGATGAAAACGAACCAGCGATGGGCAAGGCACCACTCAAGCACCTTGCGGTAGCCATTGCTGAATCGGGCGAACATCCGCTCAAACCACCCAGCAAACCCTTTATCAAAATGTTCAAGGTCTTCACCTGCCTTGTACCAGCGGGCTGCCAGCATCGGCGTAATCGTGAACGATACAAACAGCGAGAGCAGGACGGTGATGGCAAATCCTATTCCCAGGGGCTTGAAGAACTGGCCCACGACGCCGCCCATGAATCCGATCGGCAAGAAAACGACGACGTCCGCGAGGGTAATCGCGATGGCGGCCAGTCCAATTTCGGATCGTCCATTGATCGCAGCCTCGCGAGGATCTTCACCCAAACGCAAGTGCCTGTAGATGTTCTCAAGGACAACGATGGCGTCATCAACGAGAACTCCAACGGCCAGCGAAAGGGCTAGCATTGACAGGTTGTTGATTGTGAACCCGAACGCCTTCAGGGCGATGAAGGTCGCCATGATACAGACCGGAATCGCAATGGCGACAATGATGGTTCCGCGCCAGTCATGTAGGAACAAGTAAACGATGAAAGCGACAAGGACGATGCTGAGGAACAGCGCCAAGTTCAAGTCATCAATGGATTCCTTAATGAACTTCGCTTCGTTGAGGGTTACAACCGAATCCACGTTGTACTGGTCTTTGATTTGCTCAACGACGGTGAGGGGAGCCTTCGCCTCCTTCTTCTTGGCGAGTGCCTCAGGCGTGACCAAGCCACTGCTTTCCACGTTGCCGAGAACGGCCTTTGAAATCTCAATTGCGTTGCCTTCCCTCGTCTTCTGAAGGACGACGACAACCGCATCGGTTCCGTTAAGGCGGCTGTAGGACGTCCTTTCAACGGTTGCGTCTTTGATCGTCGCAATGTCTTTAAGCCGGACTACGGTTGGTTTGGCGTTAGGGTTGGTGAAGTCGGAGATGGACAGTTGCATGTCCTCGAGATCGGCAACCGTCTTAAACTCGCCAAGAACTCGAACCGCAAACTCACGGTCGCCATCAACCAGTCTTCCTGAAGGGACGTTGAGCGTGGCAGCCTGGATCGCACGCTGAACTTGGGCTACACCAATGCCGAAGGCAAGCAGACGGTCCTGGCGTATCTGTACTTGTAGCTCGCGAACATCGCCGCCTGACACGTTAACGGCGGCCACACCTGGAACTCGTGCAAAAATGTCCTTAAGTCGATCATCGGCAATATCTCGAAGTTCCTGGTTGGTCAGCGTCTCGCTTTTCATGACCATTGTCAAAACAGGAGAACTTGCAGTGTCCAGTTTGTTGATGGTCGGCTTCTCAATTCCAAGCGGAAGCTGATTGACGATGGCGTCGATTTTGGAGCGCGTCTCATTGAGAGCGGTGTCCATGTTGGTACCGATCTCAAACTGGGCGACAACGTTCGAAATACCTTCTTGTGATGAGGCGGTGACCTCTCGAATGCCATTAACACCAGCGCAGGCTTCTTCGATCTTTCGCGAGATGAGCGTATTCATCTCTTCGGGACCGGCACCAGGGTAGATCGTGGTGATGGTCAAAACTCCGAAGTTGACCTCTGGATTTTGCTCCACGCGCATGCTGGAGACCGACTGGTAGCCAAGCAATATGGCCGCCAGCATCAGCATGAGCATGAAGACTGGCCGCGTAATCGCGATCTTGGTTAAGCCCATGATTAGTTGTCCGCCTTCGGCTTTTCGATGGAAATCTTCGACTTGTCAGCGAGGTCTGCTTGCCCTTGAACGACGACTTGATCGCCTGGCTTCACGCCCTTGACCTGCACGCTTCCATTGGATTGAAGTCCTCTGGTTACCTGCGTTTCGGCCACGGTAGAGCCGGATACAACGTAAACCACGTCCTTGCCGGAACGTCGAACGATCGCTTCGACTGGCACGGTGACCGCATCGGGAATGGAACGAACCACCACGTCACCCCTTGCAAACATTCCTGGCTTCACTTCGGCGGGCGTTGACGAGAACTGGATTCTTGCCTTGAAAAGACGACCAACGTTGCCGGCAATCGGACTAATCGCGGCAACTGTGCCTGCATACGTCCGGTTGGACAGCGCATCAACCGTGATGCTCACCAAACTTCCCGGACGAATCGTCTCAATGGTGCTTTCGGGAATCTCGCCTTCGAAGTAAATGCCGGACGACCCGATGATTCGGGCAACCGGAGTACCTGGAGCGGCGACCGCACCCGGCTGGATTGGGTTGCCAGAAATCCTTCCGCTGAATGGTGCCCGGATTTGGGCATCGGAAATCTGTTGCTGAACAAGCATCGCCTGTGCCTGGGCGGCACGCAAGTTGGCTCGTGCCGCTTCAACTTGTTCGGTGAGCAATGAGTCCAACTTCTTCTGGGCTTCGGCGGACCGGACTGCCTCTTGGGCTTGCCGAACGCCTTCCTCTGCCACCGCAATGTCTTCGGGGCGCGTCCAGTTTCGAGCCATGTTCAGCTGTTCAACTGCATTTTCATATTGAGCAATAGCCCCTTGATAAGCGTTCTCGGCCACCTCCAGTTGGGATTTGCTGATAGCGCCAGCGGCGAAGAGATCGCGCGAGCGGCTTGCTTGGCTCTTCGCGGTTTCCATATTCGATTTGGCCGCGGCAACTGCGGCTTCAGCCTGTCGACGCTCTTCTGGTCGGGCTCCGGTTCTTGCCTTCTGAAGTTGAGCCTGAGCAGAACGTAGTTGCGCTTTGGCTGTCTCAAGTGCTGCTCGCGACCGCTGCGGACCGAGTACAGCATTTTGCCGGGCTTGGTTCAGGGCGGCCTGAGCGGCTGCTGCCTGAGACTGGGCTTGCTGCAGTGAAATGGACTGGGTTGATGTCTCTTGTGCTGCAATGATCTGACCAGCAGAAACTGAGTCACCATCCTTTACATACACCGAGACAATGCGACCGGCGACTTTTGCTCCAATGGTCGTGTCCTGCGATGTGGTGACTTCGCCCGTAACTCGAAGAGACTCGCTGAGCGTCTTCGTAGCGACCGTTGCCACAACGACAGGCCTTGTCGGATCTTCGAGAATCTCCTGAGTTTTCTTCGCCTGCTCTTGGGCTGCGCGGTTTACGCACCCAGTTGCCAGAATTGAAATGAGAACGAGTGCTGAAGTAGGTTTCATCAGTTGGTCTTGCCTTCCTTGGGCATCGGTTTCAGGTCGTCAGAGCCAATCGCACGCTGAAGTGCAGCAAAGGCCTTGTGGAAGTCGTATCGGGCTGAAATGAGGCCACTTTTGGCCCGAGTAAGTTCGGCTTGTGCGTCGATCACTTGCAGGGCGATTCCCTCGCCTACTTGATCGCGAAGGAGTGCAATGTCGTAGGTCTCCTGGGCGAAAGCCACTTGCTTCTCGGCAACTTCAAGCCGTGACTTTGCGTTGAGAAGGTTCGTAATGGCTTGGCGAACTTCTAAAGATATGCCTAGTTTCGCCTGCTCCAGTTGAATCTGCGCTTGGCGAACATCTTCCCTCGCCTGAGAAACTTTGGCTCGCGTAATCCCGCTGTCAAAGAGGGGAAGCGAGAGCGCGAGCGTTCCCGTCGTTGAGGTGTCGCGAGACGAAAACCCTTGAGCATCAATGTTGCGGGTGTGATTGGCACTCAGACTCAAAGATGGTTTGAGACCACCCTCTTGAGCTCGCTGGATATTCTGCAGGGCTTCGATCTGGAACCCAATCGCTCTCAGTTCCGGCCTGCTTGCCAAAGATGCCTGGACGAGGCTATCTTCGGTCCAGTCAGGGGTGGGCGAGGCGTTAACTTCGGCGACTTCAACTGGTGTTTCGATCGCTCGACCCATAACGTTGTTGAGTGCCTGTTTGGAGAGTTGGGCACTATTTTCAGCCACCAGCAACTCGGTCCTGGCCTGTGAAACCAGGGTTTCGAAACGGAGAACATCAACCTTCGCCTTCGATCCCCGCTCGAACTCGGTTCTAGCGTTCTTAAGTTGAAGTTCAGCACGGGCAAGAGCATCCTTTGCTACCCCAACTTGAGCCTCGGTTTGGAGAACCGTGAAGTAGGCGCTACGGACATCTCTCCTAAGGTCGTTCTCGGCAGCACGAATCTGCTCCTCGTTGGCTCTCTCGGCTTTCCGAGCCGCCTCAACTGATCGCCCGATCACCCCAGTTATGTCGATGGGGACGGTTAGGGTGAACACCGCTTGCTTTTGGTCAATCGGCGAAATCGTAACGTTGTTTCCTCCGATATTGGCAGTGGTTGCTTTGTCAAACCGTGTGTAGGTTGCCTGGGCGTTCACCTTAGGGCCGACCGCACCCTTGGCTTCGTTGATGCGCTCCTTGGTCTTGGTCAAGTTCGACTCCGCGATCTTGACCGCAAAGGAGTTCACCCGCGCAATGCGCAAGGCTTTATCAAGAGTGAGTTTCTCTTGGGCTGGGTTCAATGCAGCCCAAATCGTTGTTGCAATCCAGATCGTCTTCATGCCTCTTCCGCGTTTTTGATCTTTTCCATTCCTTCCGTTAGCCCGGCGACAAACGACGTTACCGCCTCAAACTGAAAGACCATCAGCCCTTGGTGCAACGGGTGGCGCATCACCAGGAGTTTGTCGCCAGGGTTGATTCCAAGTTCCGCCCTTGCTTCCGCCGGAATCACGATTTGCCCTCGTTCCCCAACTGTTACGGAGCCGTAGAACATGTCGTTACAGTTCAAAGTGCTCTCTCCTGGTAATAGGCATACTTTTCATACGAGTGTGCAGAATACATGATTTGCAAACATTATTGCAAAATTTGCGATCCGGGTGAACTAATGCCAGCGGGTACCGTCTGTTCCAGTTGGGCGAACGTTCAAGCAAAGTTACGAGTTGAGGGAACGGTTGACAGCGATAGGTTCGTAGTCCAATGGGAATAAGTTAGGGCACTTATGGCAGCCATTCTTCAAGGGTTCGAATCGGTCGATTTGGGTGAGTTTAAGCCAAGCGCTGAAGCGCTTGCGCTCGTTGATGGCGATTATGCCCTCAAGCATCAGGTCTTGCCGTTGTGGTTTGACGGCGAGGTGCTGGAAGTTGCCATCGGCTCCATCGACTCCCTACAGGCTGTTGATGACTTGGGAATTTTGCTCGGACGACCGGTTCGGGCGATTGCCGCGGAACCGCAACTCATACGAGATCGCATTGAAGAGAGGTTCTTGGAGGGCATTCTCTCCCAGTTACCTGGAGAGGATCTAGGCGCGGAAATTGACGACACGACTGACCTTGCCGACCTGCAGAAAATGGCAGGTGAGACGGCGGTCGTCCAGATGGTCAATCTCATTTTCGCGCAAAGCGTGCGAGATGGGGCGAGCGACATCCACATCGAGCCCTATGAGCGCGAAGTTAAGGTTCGCTACCGTATTGACGGCATCCTCCACGACATGATGCGTCCGCCGAAGAAATTACACGCGGCGCTCGTCTCCCGTCTGAAAATTCTCGGCGAAATGAACATCGCTGAACGGCGATTGCCGCAGGACGGTCGAATCAAACTGAACATCGCTGGTCGTTCCATTGATGTTCGAGTTTCGATAGTTCCGACCGTTTATGGCGAACGCGCGGTCATGCGAATTCTTGATAAGAGCACGGCGATGCTTGGTTTAGCCGACCTTGGCATGAACCATGACACTCTTGAGCGTTACCGAAAGATCATCGGGGTGCCTTACGGAATCATCTTGGTCACCGGGCCGACCGGTAGCGGTAAGTCGACGACTTTATACGCGTCGCTACAAGAGATCTATTCGCCAAGCCTGAACATCTTGACCATCGAGGATCCCGTTGAGTACCAGGTTCCGGGTATCGGCCAGATTCAGGTACGCCCGGGAATCGGCTTGTCTTTTGCGAGTGGTCTGCGATCCATTGTTCGACAAGACCCTGACGTGATCATGGTTGGTGAAATCCGTGACCATGAAACAGCGGAGATCGCTATTCACGCTGCGTTAACAGGACACCTTGTCTTTAGCACGCTTCACACCAACGATGCTCCAGGTGCGATTACGCGACTGTTGGATATGGGCGTTGAGCCGTACCTCGCTGCAAGCTCCTTGGTTGGGGTTGTTGCTCAACGGCTTGTCCGGCGGAACTGTCCGAACTGCGCGGTGCCAGTTGAGTTTGATCGAGACGCGTTGCGCGCAGTGGGGATTAGTGATGACGAGGCCCGTGGAGCGAACTTCCGTGCTGGCAAGGGCTGCGACAAGTGTCAGAACACGCGATTTAAGGGACGTCAGGGCGTTTACGAGTTGCTTGGTATTGACGATCAGATTCGTCACCTTACGGTTGAGCGCGCTTCGGCAGGCGTGATCAAGGATTACGCGATCAAGAATCTAGAACTGCGATCGTTGTTGGGTGACGGAAAAATGGCCGTCTTGACTGGCAAAACGACACCGGACGAAGTGCTTCGCGTTTGCCAGAGGGAAGACTTCTAACCAATGACGACCTTCTCCTACACTGCGCTTGATCCGGCAGGGAAGAAGCGGACTGGGTTTGTTGATGCTCCAAACAAGGAGCAGGCGATCGCCAAAGTAACCGCCGAGGGCCGTTACGTCGTCGAGATTCGCGAAGAGAGGGAGGTTAAGCCTCAGCGTGCCAGCGGACAACGGGCAAAGGTCACTCGTTCGGATTTGGCCCTGTTCACCCGTCGAATGGCTGACTTGGCCGCTGCCGGTTTGCCACTTGACCGTGTGTTGCAAGTGGTCGCCGAGCAATCGGAGAGTGCGAAACTCGCGGAGATTGCTGAGCAAGCCTTGGATGACGTGAAGGGGGGCATGAGCGTCTCTCAGGCATTCGCAAAGCATCCCAAGGTTTTCAACGAAGTGTACAGTCAGACGTTGCGAGCTGGAGAAGCAAGCGGCCAGTTCCCGGAAGTAACGACTCGCCTTGCGGACTTCATGGAGAAGGATGTGGCTCGGCGAAGCGCGATCACGGCGGCCTTAATCTATCCTGGCGTTCTCACGTTGACTGCCGTTTTCGTGGTCGTCTTTCTCCTCACCTTTGTTGTGCCTCGTCTGTCGGGCGTCTTTTCCGACCTTGGCGATGACCTTCCCGCGACCACGAAGATTCTGCTGGCCGTCACTGGATTTCTGACCAGTAACTGGATTTTGTTGACTGCGGTGCTGGTTGGTGCCGTTATCGCTTATCGGGTGTGGGCAACGACCGAGGCAGGAGCGATTGCGCGCGACCGATTCCTTTTGAAGACCCCAGTTTTGGGGCCAGTCCTTGAGAAGGCGACGGTCTCTCGATTTGCCCGCGTGCTTGGAACGTTGGTTTATGGTGGCGTTCCGATTCTGGATGCCATTCAAATCGCCGGTCTATCTGCTGGAAACAAGGTGTTCAAGGCCACCAGTATGCGTGTCGCGAACGATGTTCGTGAGGGACGCCCGATCGCTGGAGCGATGCGCGATGCAGGCGCATTCCCACCGGTCTTGACCCATATGGTCGCCATCGGCGAGGAGACTGGAGACCTTCCCAAGATGCTGGGTCGCGTCTCCGACAGCCTTGACTTTGAAGTCGACACGGGAATGAGGCGGTTAACTGCTCTCGTAGAACCTGTGATCGTGCTATCAATGGCCGTGTTTGTTGGTTTTGTCGTGTTATCTGTCGTGCTACCAATCTTCCAAGCCCAGGACTTGGTGAAATAGAGTGTCTGAACATATGAAGCAATCCTTTCGACTCCGAACCCAGCGCCGACGTGGCTTTACGCTCATCGAGTTGCTGGTCGTTATTTTGATCCTTGCGATTCTCGCGGCTCTCATTGTTCCGCGCGTTGTCAATCGAACCAGCGATGCAAAGCGTGCTCGAGCACTGTCTGACATTGCGACGTTGACGACCGCACTGAACAGTTTTCGGCTCGACTGCGATCGATTCCCTTCCACCGAGGAAGGCCTGCAGTCGCTTCGAACGCAGCCGGGAGAAGTGACCGGTTGGCGAGGACCCTATCTTGAAAAGGCGATTCCGCCCGACCCCTGGGGGAACGAATATGCCTACGAGTATCCGGGAACTGGCGGTGACGACACCTTTACGCTGATGAGTTTTGGCTCAGACGGGGCTCCGGGAGGAGAGGGTGACGCTACCGACATTGGTGGCGAAGAGGAGAACTACTAACCCCTGATGCACCGGCGAGGCTTCACCTTTATCGAGATGATCACGGTTACCGTGGTTTTGGCACTGGCCGCGACGTTGATCGCGCCCAGTTTGTCATCCTCGATGAAGGCTCAGGCTCGCAGAACATTCCTGCGTGGGTTACCTCGCCTTGCTGCTCAAGCGCGCCAACAAGCCATCGATTCTGGTGCGGTGGTGACTATGGCAATGGAAGGTAATGCAGTGACTCTGTCAATGGGTTCTGGTGACCAAGAAGAAGAATCGCGAAGTATTGAGCGACTTAACGTGCCACAAGACCTGTCCCTGACGGATTACCGGTTGAACGGGCAGGAAGTTGGAGATGGAGATTGGTTCGTTCGATTCTTTAGCGATGGAACGTCGGACTCAGCGGCGCTGGTGATTAGTGAGAATGGTGGCACGCTCCTGTATCGGGTCAACGCGAATAACGCGGTTGCGACGTTGGGTGCTGGTGACGTTAACGAAGAGGTGATTGATCGTTGGCCAGCGGGGGACTATGTCCAGAGGGGGTAGACGCCGAGGGCTCTCAATAGTTGAAGCGCTAGTCGCCGCCGCCCTCACGGCGGTCGGCGTCGCTGGAACGATGCGTGCCATCGGGTCGCTGACCTACGGTCAAGCCAAACTCCTCGAGAAACAGCGAATGCGGAGACTCGCCCACGAAAAGTTCGACGAGTTGGCGGCAACATTTGATTATCAGCTTGCCACTGAAGGCGATTTCGTAGATCGAGGGGAGGCCCGCTACTCGTGGACTGCGTCTTCCGAAACAACAGGTATCGAAAACGTCGTCTCGCTTCAAGTCACGGTTGAGCGCAGCGAAGGTAGGGAGTTATCCGAGACCGTCGAAGGCCTTGTTTACGAGGAACCGCAACAGTCGGGTGGTGAAGGGCAATGAGACGCGGTATCACTCTTATCGAGTTACTCGTTTCACTGGCGATCTCGGCGATGATGATCGTCGCGTTATCCATGGCGTTCTCTGCGGCTGTCCGCTACGATCGAACCTCAGTGTCTGTCGGAGAGCGCGAGGCTGCGATCGTGCAGTTTGAGAACGCACTGAGAAGCAGGCTTGAACTGGCCTATGTGAGCGAAGACTCAGAAGAAACGAACTCCTACTTTATCGGTCGAAGCCAAGGAAACGAAGGTGGATTGGGCGAAGACGTTCAAGCGACCGAAATCGTTTTCACGATGGCTGGCAAGAAGGTTTCTGCCGCGGCAGTCGCCAACGAGGAACTGGACTTCGAGCTAAGGAACGAAAGTCTTGGCACGGTAGGCGGAATCACAGAGGTTTCGATTTCTCAGAATCCGGTTGGTGATCCTGGGGACATGAGTGGGCTGTTCTTGCGTGAACAAACGCCTTCCGATGAGGACCCTGACCAAGGAGGTTTCGAATCGTTGTTAGCGGCAGAAGTAACTGGAATCGGATTCGAATTCTTTGATGGGACAGATTGGGCCCCAACTTGGGACACCACGACCAGCGACCGGCGTCTACCAGCCGCGGTTCGGGTGACCTATTCTTTGTCGGACGAAGAGTCTTCGAGAATTCTCGTGGTTCGTCTTGCCAATAGCGATGTGACGCCTCAGAACCCGTTCACCGCGGTTCAAGGAGGGACGACACCTTGAACCGACGTGGGGCCGTAATGTTGGTGACGTTGGTCGTATTGACCTCGGTAGCGGCCATTTTGGCTGTTGGCTTTGCACGTTACCGAGTTGAAGTCCGCGCCGGGCTATCCGAACTGGAGACCTATCGCGCACGTCTGATGGCTCGAAGTGCTTTGGCGAGGGCAATGTCTGTGCTTCAAACCGTGAATACGAACACCGTCAGTCAAGTCGATGAGTGGTTCAGTTTTGGCAACACCGGCTCGGAGGCATTCCTTGTTGGGGCGGACCGCTTTGCGGTTCAGGTCGTGGACGCTGCATCACTGGTCAACCTTAACACGGCGACCGAACAGGAACTTCTCGCCCTGAATCTGACTCAAGAGCAAATTGATTCGCTATTGGATTGGCGTGAAGAAGGGGTTGCGCCGCGACCGGAGGGTGCAAAGGATGAGTTCTACAACACGCTCTCCGTGCCTTACAATGCAAAACTTGGGCGACTTTCTTCTCTAGACGAGGTCCTTCTGATCAAGGGCTTTCTGCCAAGTTCTCTGTATGAAGTTCCGGAGCAATCCTCGACGACAGGGATAGAGGCCCAACCCTTGGCAGCCTTGGCTACAGTCGACTCCTTCTCGCCAAACAACAGTTCAGCCGGAGAGATCAAGGGCAACATCAACGCTGTTCAGCAGCAACAACTGGTGCAGGCTGGATTGTCCCAACAGTTATCTGCCGCAATCATTGTAAGGCGAAACCAGGGAACGTTCACGTCACTGGGAGAGGTTCTCCGCGTCACGGGAATGGATACTCGAAGCGCGGGGATCATCGTGGACAACTTTATGATCGGTGGTGCTCCACGATCTGAAGGGAAGATCAACGTGAACACGGCGACGGAAGCCGTTCTGGCAACAGTTCCTGGAATCACACCGGACACCGCGCAGTCGATTTTCGGCCGGCAATCCACAGGGTTGGCTAGCCTTAGCGAACTCTTGCAAGTCCCAGGGTATTCGCTTCAGGTCATGCAAGAATCCATAGACCGCTTCACCGTATCCAGCGATACCTTTCTCATTCGAGCCGAGGGCACTGCAGGCTCAACTACCTACAGTCTGGAGGCAGTCGTAAGCCTCACAGGGGGTATTCCACACATTTTGAAGACAAACGAACAACCAAACCGGAGCATGCGCGGACTTTGGCAATGGAGCGACGAGACCACCACCGAAACGGTGATTACGGAGGCACCATGAAGGGGTCGCCTCAGTCTCCAGTTCCCGTCATCGAGTGGTCGCCAAGCCATTGCGCCGTCTACTCACCAAGCACGGACAAGGTCGTTGAGGTGGAATCACTACAACTGGCCAAGGGCCTCGTAGGAAGTGAAGCCGTGATCGCGCTTTCTCGACGCACGTCCTTTGTACGAACAACGCGGGTGCCGGATGCTTCGAAAGATGACGTTGGGAAGATTCTTGCCATCCAACTTGGACAGTTGTTTCCGGTGGATCCGGCGAGCCTTTCGATCGACTTTGTCCTTACCGCCAACAAGAACATGGATGGGCGATTGGCCGTAGTCGCCGCAGTTCAGACCGAGACCCTTCGAGAACTTAACCATCAACTCAACCAGGCAGGAATCCGTCCCGTAGCGATCGTGCCCTGTGCGCTTGGGTCTGCGCTTCTCGCCAATCAACTGGGGAAGGCAGAAGGGGCGGTAGTTCGAGAGAGTCGAGAAGGGATCGCCATCGACGTGGTTCATGAGGGCGAACTTGCAGTGTCTCGTGTTGCCGTGGCTAACAGCGAGCCCGGCGCGGTGGAGCAGGAAATCTGCCGAACCTTTGGGATTGCGAAACTGCCCTGTGGTGAGTCTATCGCGAGTGGAGGTTTTGTCTTCCAAGGGGCAAACGTGTCAACCGCATTGTTTGACCTGAAGTGCCTCTCTACGGCGATACCCGACATCAACCTCCGCCTCCCCGAGGAAGTTGCAAAGCAGAAGGCGCAGAAAGTCACGAGGGCTAAGAATCTTGCCCTTCTTATGTGCGTGGCGACGGTCGGGGTCGCTGCGGTGGTTTATGACATCCGGGCTGGCGACGCCGCGCTAATAGACAAAGACAACAAACGATGGGGCAAGCAACTGTCCGATCTGAGGAAGGCAAAGTCGCTTGCAGAGGCCAAAGTTGCTGAACTTACCAAGCGGAATCAGGCTGTGGTGCTTGCCTTTCAGCCCAAGCAACGCCTCAGCGATGTTGCCGCAGTGATTTCGTCGTTGGCCCCCGAAGGGGTTTGGCTGACTGGATTCACCGTCGAGCGGGGCAAAGAAGCCACGATTCGCGGTACGGCGACAACCGAGGCCGGAGTGCAGGCATATTTGGCGAACATGGCCAATGAAGCGCGCCTTCGCGACGTGAAACTAATTTTTGCCAATAATGCTCTTATTGAGTCGACCAATGTCGTTCAGTTTTCGATGACGGCTCACGTTGTTGGCAACTTTCCCCTGGAGCAGCCGAAGAAGGGAGGTCGAAAGTGAACGAGAAAGGTTGGAGAGCATTGACGATAGGCTCGATGGTCATTTGTGCGGGCATCTTGGCATTCCACATGTTGGTGCCACGCCAAAAGTTGGCAAACCACATGGCGAAACGTCAGGCAGACCAGCTGAAACTGATGAAGGATGTTGAGTTGCTACGCGAGCAAGTGACGAAGTTGCGTGACGTTAACGAGCGCCACCTTTCGGTTGGTGATGCAGACAAGGTCAGCGCCGAGGCAATGGCTCAGGTATCCGCATTGGCGAAGAAGTCGAACCTCAAATTGATTGCTTTTCGACCCCAACGCCAGCAAATTGAAGGAGATTTGGCCCGAAACGGCTACTTGGCGGCACTTGAGGGACCCTATCCCAACGTAGTATCTTTTGTGAATTCGATTGAGAAGGGCTCGACAAAGTTGGCAGTCCAGTCATTTCAGGTGGCTTCTGCTGATGGTGCGTCGGACAAGGTTTCAAGTTCCGTAACCGTAGTCGCCTACACAGAGGCAGGAGAGGCATCTAAGTGAGCATGTTAAAGAAGCCCATTTTTTGGGTGGCGACACTAGGATTGGGCACCGCAGGATTTGTGCTGACAAGCCCTGAGGAGGGTGCAGCACCGAAAGCGAAGGCACCCAGGACTACGAAATCCACGGTAGCAAAGAAAGGCTCCACCTTTACGAAGGAAGATGAGGAGGCGAGTTTTAAGCCTCTCAATATTAGTTTTAAGAACTCATTCCGACCGGTCGTAATGCGAACAACTGGGGGATTCGGAAGCGGTGAAGGTGCAGCGAACGTGATTCCGCCGGATTTTGCGGGTGGTGGCACGGGTTGGGTTTATACTGGCTCGGCCGAAATTGACGGTGCTCCTTCAGCATTGCTCGAGAACCGATCTACTGGTGACGGCGTCTTTCTTCGTGCTGGTGAGCGTTGGAAAAGTGCTTCCGTGGTGAAAATTACGCCAACAAGCGTTATCATGGATGGACCGAGTGGAACAAAGACCTTCACGTTGGTTGATGAGTCGCTCAAGTCAAGCACAGTGGCGGCCAATACTCAGGTGCCGCCAGCACAGGTTTCGAATCCGCAGGACCTTCGTGGTCCGATTGGCAACCAGCGAGGTCGGAGTGCTGGAAACATGGGAGGCATGAACATTCAAGCCGTACCCAGTGGTGGAATGAATACGGGTGGCTTCCCTGGCCAGTTTGAAGAGGAATAACATGAAGAAACTCTTGGTGATCATCGGGCTTGCCGCAGTCTTTGCGACCGCGCCAGCCCAGTTCGACTTTGGTGGTGGGTCCCGAGGCGGAAGCCAAACCTCATCAAAGCCGTGGACCGACTTCAAACTTCCGAAGAAGACCATGAAACTTGACTTTCGCAACGCGAACGTTGACATGGTCTTGTCTTTGTTTACAAAGACTTCGGGCATAACCATTGTCAAGGACCCAGCCCTGACTCAGCCGTTGACGTTAACGACCGCAAACGCTGTTCCGATCGCGGACGCCTTTGAAGTGCTCAACGCTGCATTGAGCGTGCGCAACTTTGAGATGAGGAAGGACGGCAACCTTCTCGTGATTCGACAAAGACAGCAACGAACTCAAGGAGGAAGGGGTCAAGGCGGGGGAATGGAAGGCATGTCACCCGAAATGATGCAAGGCATGATGCAGGGAATGTCCGGTGGGAACACCGAGTTAAAGACGTACCCGATCAAGTATGCAAACGCGACGCAGGTTGCTCGAGTTCTGAATGAGGTCTTTGCCGCGCAGGCAGGTGGAGGCAACTTCCGATTTGGAATGGGCGGCGGTGGCCGGGGCGGATTCAACGCATTCGGTCGAGGCGGTGGTGGCGGCGGATTTGACCTTTCGAGCCTCCTTGGTGGTGGACCGAGCCTAAGGGCCTCCGCAGACGAATATAGCAACACGGTGATTGTCAATGCACCTCGTACACAGCATCGCCAAGTTGAAGACCTGATCAAGGAGATTGACAAGCAAACCGAAGATCCTCTGAAGCCAAAGGTCTACAAACTGACCTATGCGATGGCAACTGATCTGCAACCGGTTGTCCAGAACGTGCTTATTGCAAATGCTCCAAAGGGTCGGGGTGGCACAACGCAACAGCAAAACAACCAGCCATTCTCTTTCTTCCCATTTGGGGGCGGTCAGAACCGAAACAGCCAGCAAAACTCCCTCGTCGTCGCTGAAGAGCGAACCAACTCGCTGATCGTCACGACCACCGAACAGAATCAAGGTTTGGTAGATCAGGTCATCAAGGAACTTGACACTGAAGTTAAACTTGAGAGCACCACGTTCATCTTCCCGCTAGACAACGCTCGGGCCGATCAAGTGTCTCAATTATTGCGCCAGGCATTTGGAAACCGGTCAGGGACCGGCGGTAACTTCAACAACGCTGGTGCGGGCAACCGCAACAACAACACCCAAAACCGGAACAACAACTTTGGTCGCCAAGGTGGTGGCGGCGGAGGTGGGGGCAACTTCGGCGGCGGTGGCGGTGGAGGTCAGCTCAACAACGGTATGGAGGAGATTCTGCTTGACTTGCCAGAGGGAGTAGATTCGGGAGAACTACTCACCAATGTGGCGATTCAACAGGGTGGAATCTTCGGGCAGTTGTTTGGAGGCGGCCAGAATCAGCAGAATCGAAATCAAAATCGGGTGCCGATGGGCCGAAACGCAAACGGTCAACTGGTTCCTGTCCAGGACTTGACTGGGCAAGTCACGGTCATTCCCGATCAAAACACCAACAGTCTCATCGTTGTCACAACACCGGAGAACGCAGCCCTGATTCGCGCGATCCTTGCTCAACTTGACAAGATTCCCGAACAGGTGATGATCGAAACGATGATTGTAGAAGCATCTCTCGACGCCAACACAAAACTGGGCGTTGAGTGGAAATTCACTCAGGACAAGGCCTTTGGAAACACCGGGACGACCGGAAGCGCTCAAAGCAACTTCGGCACGAACCAAAGCACCGCTCAGGGCTTCAAATACACCCTCACAGGCGGTGTCCTGGATGCGTTCATCAACGCTCTGAAGACCGACACAAAGTTCAATGTTCTTTCGACGCCAAAGATCTTTACGAGCAACAACGTCCAGGCTCAGATCAACATCAGCCAACGAGTCCCGTTTGTGGTTAGCCAGCGGACAGATGCCAACGGAAACATCACCTACAACTACGACTTTGAAGATGTCGGAATCGTGTTGACGGTGACCCCGCGAATCACTGCTAACGGCTACGTCACCATGGACGTCAGCCAGACGGCGAACGATCTGCAAGGGTTCACCAGTTTCAACGCTCCTATCGTGAACCAACGACAGGCGGAAACCACGGTTTCTGTAAAGGACGGCGAAACGATCATCCTTGGAGGCATCATTCGAAACTCGGTCTCATCCACCGTGAAGAAAATCCCGCTTCTGGGCGACATCCCAGTGCTCGGTAATCTATTCAAGACGACGGATAAGACCAACAGTAAGACTGAACTACTTGTCTTCTTAACACCGCGGCTCGTGAAGGATGCCGAGGATGCCAAGAAGATGTCTGAACAAGAAAAACTCAAGTTGTCAAAGCCGACACTTGACCAGATTAACAAGGCTGGCGGCAAGACGAACGGAGGAGGAAACTAACCTATGAAACTCGCACGAATCGCGGTAATTGCCGCACTCTCTACGCTCGCGGCAATGTCCTTTGCACAAGGTCGCATGATGATGGGCATGGGCGGAGGTGGCGGTAAGGCCATGCTGCTCAATCGCGAAGACGTTCAACGTGACCTCGCGTTGACCTCAACTCAGAAGGACAAACTGGAAGGTGCCCGCGAGGAGATGATGGAGAAGATGCGTGAGGCGTTTACCGCCGCACGAGAATCCGGCGGCGACATGAGTGCCGTGCGACCGCAGATGGAAAAGATGATGAAGGAGTCCGAGAAGACTCTTCTCGCCATCCTCACACCTGAGCAAGCAAAGCGCCTCAAAGAGATCTCCATCTGGATCAACGGAAATCGTTCACTTTTGGATGAAGAGATTCAAAAGGATCTCAAAATGACTGACGATCAAAAGAGCAAGGCGAAGAACCTGCAAACCAAGCAAGGTGAAGCCATGCAGTCGCTCTTCGAGAAGATGAGAAACCAAGAAATCGACCGCGAAGAAATGCAAGCGGCGATGAAGAAGAACAACGACATTCTTGATGCGGAACTCGGCAAACTCTTGACCGCAGATCAGGCTGCCCAACTCAAGTCCATGAAGGGCAAAGAGTTCAAAGCCGACGACCAAAACTAAACCAACAAATCCATATGGTAACGGCCCTGATTGCCCTTCTTGCAGGACAGCAAACCCTGTTTATTGAGAGGTTCATCGGGGCCGTCAATTCGAAGGACCGTTCAGTTTTCGAGTCCCATTTCAAGGAGTTTTGGGATGACCAACAGAAACCAGCCGTCCGCGCTGATCGGTTGTGGCCCCTCTGTGAAAATGGATCGCCCTTTAAGATAGTCCGGCAAGCAGACTCAGGACCCGGCTACGTTCGGGCGCTTGTGGAAGACAAGGAGGGCGAACGCTGGGCACTGATGCTGATTTTAACAGGCGAGCCCATGAAAATCGGTGGACTTCGACTGACTGCGCCAGAGTCGCTACGAGTTCCACCGCCGAAACCCAATCGTGAGTGGAAAGACCTAACCGACCTTGTTGATGGCCTCATGGCTGATCTCAAGGTTCCGGCGATGGCCATTGCGTACCAGAGAGGTGGCGAGCCGGTGCGCCAGACGGTCCGGGGGGTCCGCAAGATCAACTCAGCAGACAAGGCAGAAGCCAGTGACCTTTGGCACGTTGGCTCCATTGGCAAGTCGCTGACTTCCACCCTAATCGCCCGACTCATAGAGAAAGGTGTTCTGAAGTGGAACTCGACGCTTCAGGATTGCCTTCCGGGAGTGCCGATGCGCGACGAATACAAGGCCGTCACGCTGGAGCAGGTCATGAAGCACCGTGGTGGGTTGCCGAAGGATATGGGCTTCACTCTTAAGGAAGTCAAAGACATATGCGGTGACGAGGTTGACCCGGTTAAGATCCGGACCCGATATTCTGCCCACATCCTTAGCCGTGCTCCCATTGGCAAAGCCGGAGAGCACTTTGACTATTCAAACGCCGGTTACTCCCTCCTGGGTCATATTGCCGAGGTTAAGCTCAAGAAGCCGTTCGAAATTTTGGTTAAGGATCATGTGTTCATCCCGCTTGGTTTGAAGAACTCCTTTGCTGGACGTCCGGGTGCGCCATACAAAATGCCTGCCGGGCACGCCCTAGATGACGACGGTGTCAAGCCGCTCAGCCTTACCGGCCAGATCAACGACTTAGTTCGGCCAGCAGGCGACTATTGGATGTCGATCGAAGACTTGCTCCGCTTCGGTCGCGAGCATATGTTGGGCCTGAAAGGGCAATCGAAGTTCCTCAAGCGCGAGACCTTTGAAAGGCTGCACAAAGGACTTCAGGAACCGGAAAATGACTCCCTTTACGCTTGCGGCTGGGTCATTGACCAGTTGCCCGGTGTTGAGGCAGAGCGGCATGGGCACAACGGCTCGAACGGGACCTTTACCGCCGAACTGGCGTTCTTCCCAAAACTGGACCTCGTTATCGCCTCAGCGGTCAATCGAGGGGGCGAGGACATGCCAGGGCCAGCGTTGCAGGCGTTAACCCTGATTGCTCAACGACACCAACGGTCATAATCAGCCATGCGCGTCTTGTTCGCGACCGTTCTGTTCCTGACTTCGCCGATCACGTGGGAAGATCAAGTCGCGTCGGATGCCCGCGGGTTCTTGAACACGCTAACCGAGACGCAGCGTAAACAGGCTCGTTTGCCTTACGACGCTGATGCGCGGACCGAGTTTAACTACCTCCCTGGAGCCAAGCACGGCATCGCCCTGCGCGACCTTGACACGGCACAACGGACGGCAGCGCAAAGACTATTGGCGACGACTCTAAGCAAGGTCGGACTCTCGAAAGTCCAGACAATCCGTGCATTGGAGCAGGTCCTCTTCGAGCGAGAGAACCGAAACCCAACTAGAGACGTTGACGGCTACTACGTCGCCGTCTTTGGCGAACCTAGTGATCGAGGCGTCTGGGCGTGGCGGTACGAGGGGCACCATACATCGCTGTCCTTTGCGTTCAAGGACGGCAAGATCGTCAGCAGCACACCCCAGTTTTTGGGCGTCAACCCTGACCCGAAGGCGCTAGGCAACGAGCGTGACGTTGCCTACGACCTTGCGAGATCGTTAACGGCGGCGCAAAGGAAACGAGCCATTCTGGACCGCGAGGTTCCCGGCGACATCGTTACCGGAATGCAGCGAAAGGCGGAGATCCAACGCCGAGAAGGGATCGCATTCAAAGATTTGGATGCGGGCCAGAAGGCGATGATGGAGCGCCTGATCAAGACTCACGCGGAGGTTCAGAACGAGAAGGAGCAGGACCGTCGCTGGAAGATGATCCAGGCTGAATCCTTGGACGAAGTCGTTTTCGCTTGGATTGGACCTCTGGAAAAGAAATCGCGGCACTACTATCGAATCCAAGGCAGGAACTTGCTCATCGAATACGATTGCACGCAAGCGGATGGGAACCACATCCATACGGTTTGGCGAAACCTCAAGGAGGACTTCGGCGCTGATCCGCTCAGCGAACATTATCAGCATGGCCACTCGCACTAGATGAAGATCACACAGAGCATGCTCTTGGCGATGGCGGTTTGTATCGTCAGCCTGATGCTGACCCCATTCATTCCGGATTCGGGAATCCAAAACCTCCTCATCTTGGTCGCGGTCGCCTCCGTTGGCTACTTCGTGTTTGTCACTGTTAAGGGCGTTCGACGAGATCCTTACAGCCTGCAAGCCCTGCAGGAGACGCATGAGCGCGAAGAGATTCGTTCGCTCATTGACGCCCAGGAGAAGGTGCTGGACGGCCCTGTGGTCTGCCTGCATTGCGGTACGGAGTTCGACTCCAGCCGCTCCATTTGCCCGCGGTGCGGGGCTCGGGCAGGGTCTCGGTGCAGTTAAGTTTTCGTCCCTTAATCAATCCTTAGCCGGACGACCGAATACAATAGACTCATGAAGGGTCTTAGCCGCCGCGATCTGCTCGTCGCCTCCTCTGCTGGAGTGCTCTTGCCCAATCTTTCATTGGCCGCACCAAATCCAGCCCGCAAGCGACGGCTGCGCATCGCCCACCTCACCGACATCCACGTTCAACCCGAGAAGGGGGCGCCGAAGGGCATGGAAGCCGCGCTGATCCATGCTCAGAGCCAGAAGGACAAGCCAAACGTAATCTTCACCGGTGGCGACCTGATCATGGACTCCTTCGGTGCCGACGCAGAACGAACGAAGACTCAGTGGGACATCTTCTCCAGCGTTTTGAAGGCGAACGCAAAGATTCCGGTTGAGCACACGGTTGGCAACCACGACGTTTGGGGCTGGGGCAACCGCGCCAAGTACGAGAAGGAACCCAAGTTTGGCAAGGCTTCGGCGTGCGAAGTCCTCAGTTTAGAAAAGCCCTACCGCAGTTTTGACCGCGCCGGGTGGCACTTTGTCGTCCTAGATTCCACGTTCCCGCACGAGGGTGGGTACAAGGCAAGGCTAGACGAAGAGCAATTTGAGTGGCTTCAGAGCGACCTCGCCAGCACGCCGAAGACCGTGCCGGTGATGGTGATCAGCCACATTCCGATCATCGCGGTTTGCTCAATGTTCGATGGCGAGAACGAGAAGACGGGCAACTGGGTTATCCCCGGTGCCTGGGTTCATATCGACGCTCGCCGAATCAAAGACCTCTTCAAGAAGCACCCGAACGTCAAACTCTGCGTCAGCGGTCACGAGCACCTGATTGACCAAGTGGTTTACAACGGCGTGACGTATTTCTGCAATGGCGCGGTCTGCGGCGGCTGGTGGGGCGGCGACTATCACGAGTGCACCTATGGCTACGCGCTGATCGACTTGTTTGATGACGGGTCGTTCGAGAACCGCTACGTGCCGTATGGCTGGAAAACGATGGCTTAATTCCCTGTTTTCTTGGGTCGTTTGTGATGAATCAGTTTGGGAGTGCGCGAACTTGTTCGCGCTTTGGTTAGCGGCGATTTATCGCCGCACGGTTGCCCAGCGTGATGAATCGGCGCACTCCCAAAGTGATTCCCCACCCCGCCCCCTGCCCGCGCACAGACATCGCGGAGGGGTTCACCGATCACCTCATTTGTGTCGAGAAGTGGTTATCACCTCTCCAATCACCTCTTGCTTCACCTCTTGTAGTTAGGTTCTATGGAACCTGAGATTGATTGAACTCGCTGGGCAGGATTTGATGCCGTTTTCGCGGGTCTTGTCACCTCATCGGGCGTTCTTAGGTGATTTGCTCACGTGATTTGTTGCGATCCTGATTTGTGCACCTCCACCCTATATGCCGTCAGGAAGCCAGTTTGTCAACATAGAATTTTCGGTATGGTCGGCGAGATCAGGGGAGACCGTTGCTCGAACCTGGGACAGTCACGGGTTTCACCCATGGCACACCTGTTGAGATTTGGCTGCTTTAGACTAGACTTTGTGGAGAACGTTGTTGGTCCTTCTCACCCAGAGTGGCTTGTCGTAACCTTAAAAAACCGACGCAAAAGAGTTAATGAATGTTGCCCAGCCTTAAGAGAATGTTGCTCAACCTCTAATTACCGGCGGCATATTTCTCTAACGAACAGAGAATTTCTGTCGAGAATTCGGCCCGTTGAACCTAACTCAGCCAAACATGCCCGAATCACTGCCCGCTTGTCCTATTGCGGGGAACATTCAGGCGGTATCCGACAAAATCAGGATCCTCTGTTCGAATTGGAGGTTGGCACGCAGCATGTCTTGCTTGGACAGTATTATCACAGAGCTAGAACTTTGGCATCTTAAAGAGACGTCCGGCATCGCCACCCTCGTGAAGTTCAAGGACGACGGCTTCGTCCGCAAATGGGACTTTCTTGTCCTGAGCGTCCCTTGGCAAGTCCGCATCAATGACAGTCAATATGTATTGCAATCCAAACTTCTTGCAGAACTCTTCGACGACAGCCAAGAACTTCTGTTTCTTTCTATTATCGAGACCCTCCAGAATTCCATCGTGGTAGACGAATCGATAGAACGAATCTTGGCTGTAAGCTTCCAGGACGGACATGTCGAAGGCTGCGCAAAGCAACTTTTTATATGAAGTCCCTTTTCCCTCGCTAGTGAACTTCATGCTTGCCTCGTCAAGGATTAGGCTCGCATCGAAGTCAATGTTGCCAAGTGTGTTGACCGTCGACGACAGTAGTGCCGGCAAGTCCAATACTCCCCGCACGATAACATTGAAACGCGAGCGCACATATGTGTATGTAGCGTTGCCCTCATTTACGTTCTCGCGAATCCGCGCGACAAGATCAGCCCGATCAGCGCGAAGCGCCTCCAACTGTCTCTCGTTCTTAGTGAGAACATCTAAGCGGCTAAGTTCAGCTTCAAGGCGTATAACTTCGCCGTGTCGAATGCCAATGTCTGCCTGCATCGATTGGTAACGTCTAAACCAATCTTCTTCGTGAACGACGGCAAGCAGTTCTTCTCTCCTATTGTTTTGCTCCCGAAGTTGAACTTCTATCCGTGCTCTGTCAGATTCCAGAGATCGGGCCCGATCCTCTAGCCTTTCATTTCGCTCCTCAAAGAGCCTACGGTTGAACTCCAGTAGGGCCTCATAGTCTTTGTGCAGTCGCTCTGGAAAGTAGATGTTCAACTCCGCGAACAGTTCCTCAACCTTCTTCAGGTCCATGTAGGAGCGCTCTCTAAGAGCTTCGCCGATATTTTGAATTTCATAGTTAACGCTGTATAATTGCTCGTTAAGCTCGGCGACGCGCCTCTCTACTTCGGACACAAGTTCATAATTCAACTTGAGCTCCTGAGACAAGTAATTAAACCTTTCCGTCTGTGCCTGCAACTCATCCAGCTCCGCTCGCTTGATTTGCAGCAGACCTTTTACTCGATCGAAGTGCTCAAGAGAAGCTCCAGCCTCTTGCTCGTACGACTCTGCAAATTTTTCTAGACGCACAATCTCTTCGTCGACTTCGTACTTCTTGTCAACTAATTTCCAGTTAAAGCCAAGGAGCAGGGCCATGAACGGCTTCCAATCGGCGTGGCGCCCTTTCATGAACTTGCTTAGTTGGAAAACATCAAGGTAGTCAGCTTGTGTGCGCAGGAAGTAGGAAACGCCCTTGCGAAACGCGTACGGTTTGATGGTGTCCAGGTTCAGGATTTGATTAAGGAACTCTGTGGATTTTGTGAACGGCTCTCGGAATTTATCCCAATATGGCTCGGCCAGATTTGAAAAGTCTTCATTTCGGTCGGCATGTCGTTTAAAAGAGATTTTGCTCGGCTTATCAACTCCTCGAGACACCGTGATGTATCCGCCATCGTTCAGCTCTAGCTCAAGGAAGAACTCGAAACCCGAAAAAGTCGCCTTGTTATCATAGAGAAAGTGTCCAGGACCAGATTCTTTCAGGAGCATGAAATCAATCAGGTGAATTAGCAGCGTCTTTCCAAGGTTATGCGAGTCCTTATCGTCTTCCTTCGGGCGGGTAACGTTTGCATAAACTACGTTAAGGCCGCGATTCCATTCAATCGGCACGAATAAGGTCGGCTTGTTGCTATATAGGCGACTAAGCTTCACTGCTCACGCTCCTGTATCCGAAGGTAGACGATGTCGGCGTGGGCGGTGTAATCAACGACGCCAAGAGCAAAAAGCAGGGCTAAAGCATATGGCAGTTGGAGACGCGCGTCTTCACCGATTCTGTCCTCGAGTGACCTTTGGACGCTTCCGTATTTTGCAGCCCCCTCAGGTGTCAGATGCTCAATGACAGACGCAGCGATATTTAACACGCAAGTTCTAGTGTCAAGGTATTTCGTGGGCTTGATCATTTGACACCCAAATCGCAATGCCAATACATGAAGTGGATGAAAACACTCACCAGTCTGGGGGTTGTATTCAGCGTGGGCATTCTGTCGAGGATCTCATCGTAGAAGGCTACGAGCAAGTCGTCCAACACGGGAACTTGACGGCGAGCCTGGAGGAGCCTTTGCTGGAACTCATCGACGATGTGGAAATACTTCTCGCGGAACGCTGTATTCCTGGGATCC
>CALMEF010000061.1 GCA_937862825.1 uncultured Armatimonadota bacterium | reverse complement strand
GGCGTTTTCAACGTTAACGCCGAGGTTCGCGTTGCGGATGACTTGGCGAGTACCCACCATCTGCGGGACCATCTTGGCTTCCTCGGCGTAAGACTCGCCGCCTTTGTCACCGGTCGCAACACCGTCACGGGAAGGCATTTCTGAGGCAGGAGCCATCGCCGAGGTTTCCATCATGCTCTTGTGCTTGGCATCGGAGAGCGCCTGCGTCCGCTTCGCGGCCTCCTTCGACTGAGCAAATACTGGAAACACGATGGCCCCGACAATAAGCACACAGGCAGCACCCAAGGCCCACGTCAGTGCGGTCTTGAGCCAAATTCGGCTGGATGGCGGCTTTCGAACAGCGGCTGCCGTACGGTCACCACCAACGGGCGCAGGCACGCTGGCCATTTCGCGAATCTGTTGTCCGACGTTCTTCATCCAGTTCACCTCGTTCTGAAGGGCGGGATCCGCCGCGAGCGCTTCTCGAACTTCGACGGCCCTTGTTTCGGGCAGTTCGCCGTCAAGATAGGCTTTGAGATCTTCTCGAATGGTGCTCATGCGGTTGCTCCTTGCTCATCAAAGAATCGGCGCAGATTGAGGAATGCATGGTGGAGTCTGGACTTCACCGTGCCAGCCGGCACTCCAAGAATGGCAGCCGCCTCGTCGTACGTAAGCCCCTCAACTTCGTGCATCAGGACAACCTCCAGATGCTCCGGGCTGAGGCTATCAAGTGCCTTCTTCAAGGTCACGCGGTCAACGCTTCCCTGTTCGTGGCTTTGCACCTCGGTGCTTTTCCATAGTTCCATTGGCGACTCTTGTTTCTGCTTTCGGCTCATCGCTCGGCAATGGTTATTGGCAATGCCAAGGAGCCATGTCAGCAGCGATGACCGACCGTCAAACTTGGAGAGACTCTTTTGCGCGGTGAGGAAGGTTTCCTGTGCGGCATCTTCAGCCACGGTCACCCCCACTCGTCGGGCGCAGAAACGGTAGACCGCGGGATAATGTTCGCCTACGATCTGGGCCATCGCTTCACGATCGCCCTTTGCCGCTCTGTTTAGAATCTGCTCCATGCCGATCCTGTCACTGATTTAGTGTCAGGACGTTCGGAAAGTGTTCAACCGATTTCAGAGTTTCAATCTCGCGAGCATTCTTTCACGGCCAAGGAGACTCATTAACTCGAACAGGCCGGGGCCCGTCGTTGAACCTGTTAGCAGCACGCGCGTTGGGTGAACAACTGGTCCAAGTTTCTCAAGGCCGCTTTGTTCCGCATAGGACCGAATCAAGGACTCGCACTCATCCTTGCTCATCGGGTCCGTCCCCGATTCGAGAGCGCTCCTGAGGAAGGCTATCAGTTCTGGCACATGTGCTTCGCCGAGCCATTTCTCTTTCGCCTTGTCGTCCATTTCTGGCTGATCAACGTGAAAGAACTTCGTGGCGGGTCCAAAGTCTGCAAAGGTCTCAACTCGTTCCCTGAGAAGCGAAATGGTACTCACCGCATACGCACGATCCGCACTTGCGAGCAAGCCGAGGCTTTCGGCAACCTCTGGGTCGTGTTGCTGCCAATAGATCTGCGTTTCTGGAGCACTTGCGAAATCTAAGACACGGGCACCCAAGGTCGTCTCATCGAGAGCGCGGAT
>CALMEF010000060.1 GCA_937862825.1 uncultured Armatimonadota bacterium | reverse complement strand
CGGTGGCGGCGGTTTTGGCGGCGGCGGCCTCGGTAGAGGTGGCGGCGGCGGTCGAGGCGGCGGCTAGTCCCAAGGGCGGGTAAAACTTGAGATTATTGGTGGTTTGGAGGATTTAACTGAATGCGTGAAACCTTGAAGAAAGTGGCCTTGGCGGCAGTGATGATGAGCACCCTTATCGGTGCCCCGATTACTGCCTATGCTCAAACGGCTGAAGAAGTGCGAGTCGACGTGACCTTGAAAGACGCGGACATGATAGCCGCGACGAAAATGCTGACCAGTCAAACTGGCCTGCAATTCGTTATTGAGCCTAGCGCCAATCCGTGGCCCAAGATCACACTCTCGCTCTCCAAGGTGACGGCAGAGGACGCGATTCGATACATTTGCCAAGCAGCGGGCGCGTACTACAAGCGCGACGACAATGGCGTATATATCATCAGCGCAACCAAACCGGTCGAGCCTGTCGATATCGCGAAGCCGGTAGAACCGGTTCCGATAAAGAACAGCCGAAAGAATCTCGTCCTCAAGAAAATCAAGCTTCAAAAGGCTGATGCTGAGGATGTCTACAACCAGATCATGTACGGCGTCGCGTACGACGAAACAACTGGTTGGAAGAAGATCAGTCGGTTTAAGCAGTCAACCTCGCAACCAGGGTTCCAAGCCTCCAATAACATCTACTATCTGGGTGATAACCCGAACCAACAGTTCTCCCCGATAACGACCAACCAGTTCGCTCAACCTCGAACCGCAACGGAAGCCGGGAACGGAATAACCCTTCCGGGTGAAGGCGCTAATCAAGGAGCCATGGGCGAAGGCGGCGGAAGTCGTCAAGGCGGCGGCGGATTTGGCGGTTTTGGTGGCGGTCAAGGTGGCGGTCTCGGTGGAGGCGGCCAGGCTGGTCAAGGTGGCGGTCAGCTTTCGGGCGGACAAGGTCTGATTCCTTCCAGCATCACCTACATTACGTTCGACCCAACCGATAACTCAATCATCGTTCAGGGTACGGATGAAGATATCAAGGCTATTCAAGATGCCATCTCATTCTTCGATGTTGCTCCCAAGCAGGTCATCATCAAGATTGAGTTCATTACCACCAGTAACAGCCTTAACAAGGCTCTCGGTTTCGACTGGTTCTATCAGCGCGGCTCGGTCTTTGCAGGCGCTCGACCAGGATCATTCGCCCGAGCAGGTGACCCGATCTTCATCAACTACGCGACTGGAAACATCACCACCCGAATGCGAACCCTCCTCCAAGAAGGGTTCGGTAAGACGGTTCAGGCTCCGGTCATTCGAACGTTGAACAACCAGGCTGCTTCGGTAGTTAACTCAATCCAAACCTGGATCTTTATCAACCAGATCTCCGCTATTGGCAACGGTAACGTCATCAACACGACCGTTCCTCAGCAGTTGCCGGTCGTAACGGCGCTGATCGTCCGACCTCGAATCAACGAAGATGGCACGATCACAATGACCCTTAGCCCGCAGTTGCAGGACATCGGTCAAACGCGACGAGGTCCAGACGGTCAGGAAGTTCCAGATATTCTTGCCCAATCCATCAACGTTGTCGCCCGAGTCAAGAACAATGAAACGATTGTTCTCGGCGGTCTCAACCGAAAATCGGATGTTGGTTCAACAAGCCGCTTCCCGATTCTAAGCGACCTACCCATCATTGGTCAGTTCTTCCGAGCCTCGAACCGAGATCGAAACAACAGTGAACTCCTCATCTTCGTCACACCGACGATTGTTGAGGACGACGATCCGAATGGTATCGGACCGTAGACCAGAAGTTAGGTAACTTCAATGCGGTGGTGAGCAATCTCACCACCGCGTTTTGTTTTTGAAAGTGCATGGAACGAGCGTGGATACTCCTGGGCATGATGGGGTCTGGCAAATCAACAGTTGGCCAGGCCCTTGCTCAGGTTTCCGGGCGTGGATTCTTCGATACGGACAAACTCCTGGTTCAGCGGTTGGGACGCCCAATTGCGGACTTCTTCCGCTACTATGGTGAAGAGGCGTTTCGAGATCATGAGTTCTCAGTGCTACAGTCCATAGAGCCCTGCCCAGCGGTTATCGCGACCGGAGGAGGAATCGTCATCCAGGAGCGAAACTGGCCAGAACTACAACGTATCGGGACAACAATCTACCTACAGGCTAGTTTCGATGTCCTCAAAGAGCGCGTTGAGAGGGGAAAGAAAAGACGCCCGCTATTACAGGCGGAAGATTGGGAAGAGCGTCTGCAATCCATTTTGGAGAGCCGCCAGGATTGGTATTCGCGTGCTGACCTCTCGTTTCAGGTCGGCGAGTTTGAGATTGAGGAGACGGCTCGACGACTTCACGAGGCGATCCTTGAGTTTGAGGCACATCGATGATTGAAGTCTCTCACTCGCGCGGAACTTATCAAATCCGATTTGACAGTGTAGTTTCCGCAATCCAAAGTGACGCTGCCCTGGTCGACGAACACGTTTTCAAACTCTGGGGCTCCCGCCTAGAGTTGACATGCCCCGTATATGTCGTCCCGGCCGGAGAAACCTCAAAGTCAATCAATGAGTTCGGAAGGATTCAAGAGTTTCTCGCCGCAGTCCCCGTTCGTCGTTCAGGCCAAATCGCGGTCATCGGCGGCGGCGTGACAGGCGATCTCGGCGGATTCGTTGCATCGACTTACATGAGGGGTATACGCTACCTCCAGATACCAACCACCTTATTGGCAATGGTCGATTCCTCAGTTGGGGGGAAGGTCGCGGTCGACCTGGATGCAGGCAAGAACCTTGTCGGTTCGTTCTACCCTCCCGAATCTGTGGTTATCGCGACTGAGTTCTTGAGCACACTCCCAGCACGACAAGTTAAGAATGGAATGGCCGAAGCCTGGAAGACGGCGTTTATCATGGACGAGTCCCTGCTACCGCTATGCGAGAAGCCAGGGGACTACCAAGACCTGGTGAGCCGATGTGTGACGCATAAGAGAACGGTCGTAATGGAGGATGAGTTTGAGGTTACGGGGCGAAGAGCAATCCTCAATTTCGGCCACACAATTGGCCACGCGATCGAGGCTGCGACGGGCTACGAATCTTTGCTTCATGGCGAGGCAGTGGCGATCGGCATGTCTTTAGAGGCGTTACTCGGGGAGCGTATGGGTGTGACCCAAGAGGGCACCGCAGAGTTTGTAACCGAGAAACTTCAACTGGCAGGATTCGAACTCGATAACCCATGCAAAGGCCGCACGGAGCACCTCATCGAACTGATGAAGCGGGACAAGAAGGCTACGCGTGCCGGACTTTCTTTCGCATTTCTCGAGAGAATCGGAGCGTGTAAACTGGTCCACGACGTGCCCGAGACGCTCGTACGTGAGGTTATGGAATGAAAGTGCTCAGAATGGCTCTGGGCGCCATCTGCGTTGGTCTAATGGCCGGAGGCTATTATGCAAGCCAGTTAGCCTACTTTCGTGGCTCACCAGGCGAGTACGCCGCAAGAATGGATCAACCTGGAGTTCGTTACCTGGCACTTGCCATTTTAGTGGGCGCGATAGCCTTTGGACTGAGTCGGGGGAATGACGACTGATGGTCGGTTCATTATTGAGGGTTCGCTATGAACTCACGAGCCTCTTGGGAGAGGGACCAGTTTTTTCGCAGTACGCCGCGAAAGACAAGGTCATGAACCAAGACGTTTGCGTCCGAATCGCGAATCGATCGTTCGCGAGCGAACCCGAGTTCCGGACAAAACTTGAGACCGTTGTCTCCGAGTGGCAATCGCTACACCACGGAAATCTGCAGGGGTATCAATCCGTTGATTCGGATGAGTCGAATCTGTTCGTGGTTTCCAGTCCAAACAAGGGGACTAATCTCATTGAGCGACTGAACAAGTTGGCTCCCTTTTCCGCTCCGGTGGCGGTCTCCACTGCTATCGGAATTGCCGAAGGACTGGCAGCAATCCATCAGTCCGGCAAAGTGCACGGAGACGTTGGTGCGCACAATGTGGCGGTTACCCCCGAGGGGGACGTCCAAGTTCAAGGAATGGGACTCTGGAGCACTTACTCGGCAGCAACGGGTGCAGGAATGGCCATGTTGCCGCTTATGGCCCCATACTTGGCTCCCGAAGTGAGTGAAGGCGGAATGCCAACCCAGGCTTCCGATGTGTATGGCCTGGGAATCATCCTGTTTGAGTTGTTGACGGGTCGTCAACCCTATCTCGGAGATAGTGCTCTGGCAACGGCGATGCGCCATTCCTCCCAGCCGACACCGTCGGTCCGCGAAGTCAACAGTGCGGTGCCAGTGGTCCTCGACGAAATCGTCAAGCGCGCCATGGCAAAGAACCCGATCGAGCGGTACCAAACCGCAAGCGAAATGCTCTCCGATTTGCGAATCCTGCAAGACGCCCTCAGGTTTGGGCGAACACTGACGTGGCCGCTCAGGCCCGACGCGAAACAGTCTCCTTCCTCTGTTGCGCCAAAAATGTCTGCGATTCGGGAACAAGAGCCTGAGAGGAAGAGACCTCGTGGCGGCGATGAGTATGACGGCGATGTTCCTGTCTGGGCGAAGATGCTGGTGGCTTTCCTCGCGGGCCTTTTGGCCCTGATGGTGCTGGGGTGGATCGTCTTCAACCTTCAGAAACCCAAACTTGTCACGGTTCCAAGCCTCGAACGATTGACGTTGGTCGAAGCCCAGCAAAGACTGAAGGAACTTGGCCTGGAACTTAAGGTGAGTAGCACCGTTGCGAGCGAGTCGATTCCGACCGACCAGATCATCGAATCTTCACCACCGGCCAACCAGAAGGCCTATGAGGGTTCGGAAGTCAACGTCAAAGTTAGTGCGGGAAGCAAGTTTGTTGAAGTGCCCGACGTTCGGGGATTGACTCTCGACAAAGCGAAACTGATGCTCGGAAGCGTGCGACTTGAGGCAGATGATGAAGTTAAAGAGGTGTCCTCTCGTGATGTTGAGGAGGGCATGGTCATTGGTACAGAGCCAGAATGGGGAAGCCGCGTCGAACGCGGAACCCGTGTCCGCTTGACGGTAAGCGTTGGTCGAAAACGTCCGAATGACGAAAGCCGGGACGTTGGCGAGAAACTCCTATACACCCTGAAGATCACTGTCTCAGGCGTGACCTCAGCCGTCATCCTTCGCGTTGACATTAGCGACGATCTCGGCACAAGGACCATTCACGAATCTACTCAGGAGCCAGATGCCGAACTTGAGTTACCCGCCGAGGGATTTGGCAAAAAGGTGACCTTTCAAATCTATTACGATGGGGAACTGGTTAAGACGGTAACCCAGGGCAACGCTGATGGCCGGAGGATCGAGTGATCCAACTTGCCCCATCGATCTTGAGTTGCGACCCCTCCCAGTTTCGACCATCGGTCGCCGAGATGATGGAAGCCGGCGTCGACTGGATTCACTTTGATGTGATGGACGGCCAGTTCGTTCCTCCAATCACCTTTGGGGCAGATCTCGTAAAGAGTCTACGGTCACTGGGTAAGACGCCATTTGAAGCACACCTGATGACTCTGACTCCCGATGCGCACTTTGATGCTTTTGTGAAAGCAGGTTGCCGACGGATCATCTTTCACGCAGAGGCCACACATCATGCCCATCGGTTGGTTCAAACCTTGCACGATATGGGTGTCGAAGCGGGAGTCGCCATCAACCCGGGAACCCCCGAAGATGTCATTCTCCCGGTTATCGGTGATATTGATTTGGCGCTGGTCATGACGGTCAATCCAGGATGGGGTGGTCAACAGTTTATTGCGTCAACTCTAAAGAAGATTGAAGCCTTGAAGCGTGCCCGCCCTGACTTGGACATCGAGGTTGACGGGGGCATAGATCCGACTACGATTTTGGGAGCGATGGGAGCAGGGGCAAATGTGTTCGTAACGGGGAGTTTTCTGATGCGCTCCTCTTCGATCGCCAAAGGTGTTCAGGAGTTACGGGCGGCATGCGCCTAAAGATCCTGACCACCATTTCTGTACTTGCGTCAGTCGGCATGTTGGTGGCGTGGCCTTGGGTCATTGGTCCCCAGCCCGAGGGGCGCAAGGCTCGCCTCGAATGGATACTGAAGGCAAGCGAATACTTTGTTATTCTGTTGCTGGTCCTGTTTCTGACCGTCGTCTTTGCGTGGTTGCTAGCTCGCAGGCAACGCGAAGAGTATCAGAAAGAGAAACTCGCCAACCTACAAGACCTCATCGAAGGAACCTTACGAGATCATGGCCGTGACTCCTGAGCAAGCCATGCGCCGAGCAATCGACCTGTCCAGGCAGGGGTTGCCTGCTCCGAACCCCAGAGTCGGGTGCGTGCTGGTTCGGAATGAGCAAGTCATTGGCGAGGGGTACCATGCCTTCGCGGGAGGCCCTCACGCCGAGGTTGCCGCCCTCCAAACCGTCTCTGACGCGCGCGGGGCGATCGCCTACGTAACCCTTGAGCCTTGTTCACACCATGGGCGCACACCGCCGTGTACCGATGCCTTAGTGGCAGCAGGCGTCTCAAGGGTGATTTATGCGACGGAAGATCCGAATCCAAAGGCGCGAGGCGGTGCCGCTGTACTTCGGTCGAGTAGGATTGAGGTTGAGGCGGGACTACTCGCCGAAGAAGCACGGGAAGCAAACGAGGCTTGGCTTATCGCCATGACAAAGCGGCACCCATATGTCAACTTGAAAGCGGCGATCACTCTTGATGGCCGCATCGCCTTGCCCAGCGGAGAAAGCAAGTGGATAACCGGAGAAGAGGCACGCGAAGAAGGCCATCGTCTTCGAGCCGAAAGAGGCTGTGTACTGGTCGGCGCAGGAACCGTCTTAAGAGATGATCCACAACTCACCGCTCGCATTCCAGGAGTTGTTAATCAACCACTGAAGGTCGTCCTCGACCCAAGGGACCGCCTAAAGGGGACAGAACCAGCGCTCCAAGGCGCGTGGTGGGTGAAAGGCTCCGAGGCCCTGGATCCCAAGGCCATCCTGAACCGACTTTGGAGCGCGGAGTTCACACCGCATTCGGATACCGGGCTTCAGCCCACACCACAGACTGGAGTGCTCGTCGAAGGAGGAGCGTGGACGCTATCACTTTTCCTCCAAGCCAACTTGTGGGATCGTCTGGACCTCTTTATCGCTCCGAAGGTCTTCGGAGCTGGCCCGTCGTGGTTTAGTGGGAGTTGGGGCATGGACCGCTTAGGCAACGTGGCGAGCATCCGAAGGCTGGGTGAGGATGTTCACGTGACCTTGGTTCGATGAACCCTTAGGCGTCCTCGTCCTCGCGGTAGCCCAGGCGAGATGAGAGTCCATCCTTAGTTGTCTCACCGTCGACCTTTACCAAGTTGATTCGGCGGCAACCCGTCGATCGTCCGACATCCCTCGCAAGTTCCTCAGAATGAGTGGTGATCCACAACTGGCTTTTCTCGGAACAGTGCTTGAAGAGCCTCGCTAGGGCAGACACTGCTTGGGGGTTCAGGCTGGTTTCGGGCTCGTTGAAGGCGATGAGTGGTGGCGGGTGCACGGAAAAACAGGCCGCGGCCAAGCAGAGAAATTTTAGGGTGCCATCCGACAACTCAGAGGCGCTGAGTTCCCGTTTGACTCCAACTTGTTGGACGATGATGGAAGTCTGGCTCGCATTGACTCTAAGTTCGGGCAAGGCCGACGAGACGATTTCTTGAAGGAGACCGATATCTCCGCGGTTTTGTATGACGTACCAGGCCGGGCCTAAATTGGAACCATCTTCGGCCAATCTAGGCGTGAACGTTCCAACCGCGGGCCGGCGAATAGGTGATTGGGAATCCGTGCGAAACTCGTGATAGAACGTCCAGCGGGCGACCATCTCCTTAAGCAAGTAGAGGTACGAATACTTCTCTGGGTCGCCAATTTGAGCAAAAATTGACTCCGAATCAACTAAGTCCAATCGCATTTCCTTTGGACCTTCGAGGGTTCGCATATCTGCAACCGAGGTCTTCCTCGAAACCATGACGCGACCTGCCAAGCGAACCTCCTCGAACTTGATTTGAGGATCGAGTTCAAACAAGGGAAACTCAGATTGAGGTCTGAGTCCGACTTCTAGAGTGTAGTGGAAGGGATCAATCTCAACTGCCAACTTGAGCCGTACGGGACCCTTTTCTCGTTGACCTGCCCATAGAATCGAGGATAATCCGCCCTCTTCAATAATCGAGGCAGTCAATCGGCCCTCAATGGCTGACTTCAGTAACCGAAATGCGTTGAAGAGATTGCTCTTGCCAGCACCGTTTGCACCGGTGACGAGGTTTACGGTCTCAAACTTCACCTCAAGGTCACGGATTGAACGAAAGCCTCCGACAGTTAGTGAGTTCACGCGTCCCATGATGGTCTTAGTGAGGTTACCAAGAAGCAGCCATCATCCGAAAACTATGCTGGTTGATCGAACATCTGCCCACAATGATCGGCAGAACAGGACCAGTTGGTTTCTTCAGTCGATCCGCCCAAACGTCCCCAACCGCGCCTCAAGGGCTTGACCCTTTGTTGGCTCTTTTCCGATGACCGCAGAGGCGAGGCCGGTTCGCACCTCATCAAGTTTAAGGCTCAGATTGGAGTTACCGTTGAAGTTGAGAGCAGTTCGATCACTAACCTTCACCCATGCCCGAAGTGGACTGGTCACTGCCCGTAACTTACCGCGTTCGAACTTTGCGGTTAGAGATAGTTGTAAGGCACGTTTTGTCTTATCCACGGTCCTAACGAAACCATCTACTCTGGACTCGTCGGCAAAGGGCTTCAGGCTGGGAAACGGGTCAATGATCTTCGGTTCCTCAAGGCGCTTTGCCGCCTTGAGCGACGGATAGGCATTCGCAACCCCGTTTATCGTTCGATCCCACAACTCGAAATGAAGATGGGGAGCGGTCGTTTCCGCGTTCCCACTGTCGCCTACGTAGCCAATAAACTGTCCCTCAAACACGCGCTGGCCTGACTTCACTCCCGGCGCAAAAGTGAACTCGTCCGTGCAACTTCCATCGTCGCTATTCGGGTTGTCGTTGTTGAGATGATAGTAGTTGGCCGTCCAGCCGTTGTCGCCCTTAATCTTGGCGCTGTAGCCTGCACTACCTCGGCCGCGGGCAATCGAGATCGTGCCATCGAAAACCGCGACGAGCGGCGTCATGCGCTTGATCATCAGGTCTTGACCATGGTGCCGACGACCGTTGCTTCGCGGTGCGAGGAACCAGTCGTTGAGACCAGGCTTGCCAACCATGGGAAAGGTCATGGGCACAACCACATGTTCGCGAGAGACGCCATCGTATTCAAGGGGTCCTTTCGGGCGCGGAACCTTACCCTTGAGTGCGGGAACTTCGAGCCTATCACCCAAAATGAACACGCTGGCCACGTTTGGACGGATACTCGGGTTCAAACCGACCGTGTCAACGACGATCGAAACTTCGTCATCATGCTTGAGGTTGATCATTCTGAAGGTCCCACGGGTACCTTCGACGAACCGAGCAGTTTGGTTGGTGGCTTGTACCTCTTGCTCTGCCGGCTTGGCCAAATGCAGTTCGCGTCCGTCCGCATATCGGACGACCTGAGTCTGTAGAATGAAGGTCTCTTCAATGGGATCGATTTCGGACACTGTGCCTTCAAATACCGCTTGTTGAGGTCCCGGTTTGGGGGCTCCCGCGAAAGGGTCTTGGACAAGTAGGGCATTGCTGAGGCTCGTTTCACGAACCTGGTCAAATGTGATTGCCCCCTTAAGTTGGGGTACGGCGACTTTGTCAGCCAAGATAGTGGCGGATGGACCGCTAACCCTCATCGTCACGAGTTCGGTACCTTGAAGTGCCGATAGTTCGGTTGCTCCGGTCCATCGTGGGATGCTGGAAAGACCGGTAGGGAATGGAATAAAGCCGTCATTGGTCAGATCGACGATCCCTTTGCTCGTCGCAATCCTTTTGCCGTCTGGGGAGAAGGTGAGGCGGCCTTGGTCTAAGTTGCGACACTTTTTCAAGCCCGACCCGTTGGGTCGAATCGTGTAGAGAGTTGGCTTGCTGAGTTTGCCGATGCCGGGATCAATGAATGCGATGGTTCTGCCGTCAGGAGCCCAAGCCATAGAGGTCGCTACGATCCCCTCACGGACCTTTCGAGGCCGTTCCAACGTCGTATTGACCACCCAAAGTCCTTCTGGATTGGTAAAGGCAATTCTGCCTCCATCTGGCGAGAAACAAGCCGCCGACGCTGTGGCGTCAACTTCTTCTGGCTGGCCGCCAATGATCGACGTCAGAAAGATGCGAACACCGCCGCCAGGCACACCATAGAGCAGGCGAGAACCGTCCGGACTCCACTGCGGCTGAGTCGCCTGGGCGGCAATGGACAGAGTTCCTTCCTTGCCTTCCTGCCAAATGGACAATCCCCCACCCTCACCGTCCTGGAGAAAGAGGCGGGTGCCCTGCAAGTTCCAGCCGACAACCCTTGCCGAAGAGGTGAATTCGAAAACCGGTTTTCCCTCCGTGTTCAGGACGACGACTTGTCGTCCCGAATCACCTGTTTTCACCAAAGCCGTCTTGGCAATGCGTTGCTGCGAAACGACAATTGCGGCACACAGCCCGACCGTCATCAACGTGACAAGTTTCCTGGTTCGCATTTTGATCTTCCCTCAGATAGCGGAGAGTCTCCGATCAACCATCGAAACCGCGCGCATCTTTCTCCTCATAGCGCTATTCTGGTTGGGTTCTTTCGGGATTCGCAAGGCTAAAATCGGATAACTTAAGCACGATGACGCGGAATATGCCGCACGTCGTGGAATTCAGGTATCATCTACTATCTTCGGGTGCTGTGTGCCGTTGTACGGAGCCTCCCATGGGTGGCTGCTTAGAGCGGCAGGCTTATCTCGAAGCATCATACGGGAGCATTAACAACTCGAAAAGCAATGCCGTTAGACAAGAACAAGAAAACTGAGGTCATTCAGAACTACGCGACCAAGGATGGCGATACCGGTTCTGCTGAAGTGCAAATTGCTGTGATGCAGGCTCGCATTGAGCAAATCACAGAGCACATCAAAAAGAACAAGAAGGATAATCACTCCCTGCGTGGACTCTTGATGCTCGTTGGAAAGCGTCGACGGCTCGAGGCCTATCTCCGCAAGACAGATATCGCACGATATCGAGCCCTCGTTCAAAGGCTCGGAATTCGAGAAGTTAAGCCCCGATAACCACGGAGGTTTAACAAATTGATTCATCACCACGAATTTGAGGTGGGGGGCAAGACCCTCTCCCTCGAAACAGGCCGCGTTGCCAAACAGGCAGGCGGCGCAGTTCTCCTCGGCATGGGCGAAACCGTCGTCCTCGGAGTTGCCACCATGTCTGAAGAGCCTCGGCCCGGCATCGACTTCCTTCCGCTTACGTGCGACTACGAAGAGCGAAAGTATTCGGTGGGCAAGATCCCTGGCGGCTTCATGAAGCGGGTCGGAAGGCCGTCTGAAAAGGCGATCCTGACCAGCAGGCTTATGGACCGACCCCTGCGACCACTCTTCCCGAAAGGATTGCGAAATGACCTACAGGTCATCGCAATGCCATTCTCGGTTGACCAGGAATGCCCCCCGGACGTTCTCGCTATCTGCGCAGCAGGTGCGGCTCTAACCGTTAGCGACATTCCGTTCAAGTACCCGGTCGCTGGTGTGAGAGTCGGTCTCATTGACGGAGAGTTTGTGCTCTTCCCGTCAATTGAAGAGATCAAGGTTTCCGATCTTGACTTGGTCGTCGCCGGTCACAAGCATGCCATTTCAATGGTAGAGGCGGGTGCCAACCAAGTGACTGAAGAGGTCATGCAAAAGGCCCTGAAGTTCGCCCACGACGCCGTTAAGATCATCGTCGCCGAGTTTGAGAAGTTCGGCAACATGGTCAATAAGCCCAAGCGAGAGGTTAACCTTCATTCGGTTGATCCTGGCCTCATTGCCGCCATCGATAAGAAGTTTGGCAAGGACATCTCAAAGACGATGTTGGGCTCCAAGGACAAGGCTATGCGAGAGAGTGCGCTCAACGACCTCATCAAGGATGTCGTCGAGAAACTCAAGCCCGAGTACGAAGGCCAACCGGAACTCCAAGCCCAACTTGGCGAGGCTGCCGACTACGTGGTCAAGAACGTCGTTCGTGAGAACATTCTCAAGAAAGACACTCGACCAGACGGACGTAAACTCGACGAGATTCGACCTCTCGAAGCCATTGCTGGCATCCTTCCCCGGGTGCACGGCTCAGGACTGTTCACTCGCGGTCAGACTCAGGTCATGACCATTGCGACCCTCGGACTTCCAGGAGAAGCGCAGACGATGGACGGCCTCGAAGATGTCGAGAACAACCGCTACATGCACTTCTACAACTTCCCGTCCTACTCGGTCGGTGAAGTTCGTCCGAACCGAGGTCCCGGTCGACGAGAAATCGGTCACGGCGCATTGGCAGAGCGAGCTCTCCGAAGCGTTATCCCGCTTGACGATCCCGATTTCCCCTACACCCTTCTGCTCATCAGCGAAGTGCTCGAGTCCAACGGTTCGACCTCAATGGCGTCGGTCTGTGGTTCAACTCTTGCTTTGATGGACGCAGGCATCAAGATCAAGGCTCCCGTAGCCGGTATCGCGATGGGCCTCATGTCGGATGGCAAGGTCTTCAAGGTCCTCACCGACATTCAAGGCATGGAAGATTTCTGCGGCGACATGGACTTCAAGGTTGCCGGTAGCCGCGATGGCATCACGGCGCTCCAACTTGACACCAAGTTGGATGGCATCCCCGATGAAGTCTTGGCTCAGGCGCTTGCTCAGGCGAAAACTGCTCGATTGCAGATTCTCGATGTTATCGAAGCCGAAATCCCGGCTCCCCGAGATTCGGTTGCCGCATCGGCACCCCAAGTCGTGACGATCAAGATCAATCCGGAGAAGATTGGCGCCGTCATCGGACCGGGAGGCGCGAACATCAAGAAGATCACGTCAACCAGCGGTGCTAGCGTGGACATCCAGCAAGACGGAACCGTCCTCATCGGTGGAACAGGAACCGAGATGATCGAAACCGCGATCTCGATGATCAAGGGCCTTACCGACGAAGTTGAAGTCGGTGCCCAGTTCGTCGGCAAGGTCACTCGAATCATCGGGCGTGGCGCGTTTGTCGAATATATGCCCGGTCGAGAGGGCATGGTGCCAAAGGAGCACATCTCCGCGACACCGCTTGGTCGAATCGAAGACGCGGTCAACATCGGTGACGAGCTCAACGTCAAGGTTCACGAAGTAGACGGCCAAGGCCGCGTCAACCTGACAGCCCTCGGTATCAAGCAGTCGCTACCTGCCCTGGCAGGCAACGAAGACGCTGAGCCTCCGGCTGGCCCCGCTGGCGGGCCCCCGCCTC
>CALMEF010000059.1 GCA_937862825.1 uncultured Armatimonadota bacterium | reverse complement strand
TTCCGTGCTGGATCGGTAACTCCGAAGCCAGCGGGTTTGGCTCTTTTCGCACCCGCCGCGGGTAGCGCTCCCAAGTCCTCTTTGGACCTTCCAATCTTTCTGTCCGTCGGAACCGAAGAAATGGGGGCCCTCAGGGGGACTGCTCAAAGCCTGTCCCGAGAGTTTGCCGATCGATCAAACTTCGAGTACGCCGAATTCTCGCCGTGCGAGCACCTGATGATCGTCGCCGACTCGCTTCCACGGGCCTACAAGTTCTTCGATCGCTTCGCTAAGTAGGAACAGCTAGTTCAGGCCACAAACGAACGAGTTTACAAAAATTGGTCATTTTCTCTGGTACTAGTAGTTATAATGATTGCTTAGGAGGAGAAGTTGGAGGGACGACAAGATTTTCTTGGAAGCGGGTGGAAGTTCCCGCCACAACTTGACGTACGTGGCAGAATCGCCTTGGCTCATCAAGAAGAAGATATTGATGAGGCAATCAGGGTCATCTTGATGACCAGGAAGGGTGAGCGGCCCTTTCGCCCGGAGTTTGGTAGCGACTTACATCAGGTAGCCTTTGCGCCAAATAACGTGGGCACAGCCGGTCTCGCAAGTCGGTACGTACGCGAGGCGCTGGTGCGTTGGGAGCCACGAATTGAGGTGCTTGACGTCTCTTCTGAGCCGGACATCAACCAACCAGCGCGTCTTATGATCTCGATTCGATACCGCCCAATTGACCGCAACTCAGAACGGAATTTGGTGTTCCCGTTCTACACAATTCCGGGTGAGGAGGATTAAAATGGCTCTACCTGCACCAAATCTAGACGACAGAAAGTTTCAGGACATAGTTGATGAGGTGAAGAGGCGGATCGTAAGCCGGTGTCCTGAGTGGACTGAACACAACGTTTCCGACCCCGGTGTGACCTTGATTGAGCTGTTTGCAGGTATCGCCGACATGATGCTCTATAGGTTCAATCAGATCCCCGAGAAAAATTTCGTCAAGTATCTGGAGTTGATTGGTGTACGATTGGTTCCACAAAAGGCGGCAACAACGAATCTGAGATTTCGATTAGTAAGACCATTAGTACATGGTTCATCTGATTCTAATGACTTCATTTTGCCTGCATTTGGCACCACAGTTGGCACACCGCGAACTGAAACTGAAGATGCAATTGAGTTTTCAACAGTGGAGGACCTTGTAGTTCGAGCACCCCGGATTAGCCACGTCTTGATGGTTCCGTCTTCAGTTTCGGAGGATGAGTTCCGAAAGGGAGGTGGCCAGCTCGTACAGTACGACATAGAAAAGTATGCCGCGAATATCCCAGATCAAGTGTTAATCTCTGAAGATCGGAAGCAGCTCACTGAAGTGTATTTCCCGGTTTTTGGGGCAGAAATTGCTCACGGAAACGCGCTTTACGTTGCATTTGATGAGAGTGTGGCTAGCCACATCCTTGAGATTCAAGTTGATGGATTAACTGGAGCTGCTCCAAAGCTAAGACCTGAGAACCCGCTGCAAGTCTGGGAGTACTGGTCGTCTGTTGAACGAATCTGGCGACCGCTGGAAGTCCTCAGGGATTCTCTGGCTGGCTTCAATGTTATGGAAGGTTCCATAGAAGTAGCCGTACCATATGATAGCGATGCCACCACTGTAGGTGGTTCCACTGCGCATTGGATTCGTTGCCGTTATACTACTCAACTGGAAGACCTTCCTGACTATATCCAGCGGGGCCTCCGAATTGATCCTTACGTTACGTCGCCTCGCGTGCGAAACCTCCGAGTTTATGCGCTCGGCGGAACGGCTGAGGCTGCCCATTGTATGGCTATATTCAACGAAGTAATCGGGGAGAGCGACGGGTTGCCTGGTCAGATTTTCAAGCTGGCCAATGGCCCAACCCTTGACCTTGAGCCAGAGGAGTTCATTGAGGTCTGCGATCCTGTTGACGGGCAAGGTCGATCCGTTTGGCAAAGGGTTGAGGACTTTTCCGAGAGTGAGGAAGCATCGCGCCACTTTACCTTTGACCCTATTTTGAACGAGGTTACATTCGGCCCGGCAATACGGCAGCCAGATGGCAGAGTGCTTCAACACGGTGCAATCCCTGCAAAGGGCTACCTTATTCGTCTCAGCAGGTACAGAATCGGTGGCGGCATTAGAGGGAATCTCGCGCAAGGCGCCTTACGAGTCCTTAAAGAATCGCGAGCTGTAGCATCCGTTATCAACGTGACTCCAGCGATTGGAGGACAAGATAGAGAAACGCTAGAACGTGCGAAGCTGCGAGCGGTCGGCATCCTAAAGGTTCGCGACCGTGCCGTAACGAGGGATGACTTCTCTTACCTTGCATGCCAGGTGTCTGGAGTCGAGAGGGCCGCTTGCATCGTGCCAGGCGAAGTGGATAGCAAAGCAGGAGCGGATAAAAATTCGCAGTTGGTTCAAGTGCTCCTCATTCCAACCCTTCCACCTAACTGCCTTGCTCCAGAACCCTCGCAGTTGGCCATGTCGGAGCAAGTGTTAAACAGGGCTCAGCAACATCTTGAGCTAAGAAAACTCCTCACGACGCTGGTGGAGGTTCGCCAACCTGACTACGTGTACGTCTCAACACAAATCCAGTTCGTGGCTAATGGCCAAGCCGATCCCGAACAAGTAGCGTCGAATATTGAGTCAGAGTTGTTCAGGTTCATTCACCCCGTTTATGGAGGATTTGATCGCACAGGGTGGCCGTTCGGGAAGGCGCTTACGGTGGCAGATATCTACGCGGCCGTTTCGAGCGTGTGGGGTGTTGCGTTCCTCACCTCAGTTCGCGTATTTACATCAAGGGCCGGGCACGATGGTCTTAGGTCTACTCCACAGGAAACTGACTTGCGATCCGGTGTTGTTCTTGGGCCGACGGAGATGTTCGCAAGCCGACAGCATACTATTTCTGCTACCCAGCAGTGGATGGTCCAGCCCTTGCCGCCAAGCGAAACGGAGAGGGTATAGGTGAACACTGCATCGGTTCACGGCAAAACGGGAATTGAGACTGAGCTATCCACAGTCGAGCTGCTCTGTGAAATATGGGATGACACTGCTAAGTTAGAGCCCCTGTTTCACTGCCAGAAGCAGACGAACCGAATCCGTGGTTTCATTCGAAACATGTTGGACAGGTCTAGGGTGCTTAATCTCCGATTCGATTCAATAAGTCCTTTGTTTTCTCATCGAGTTGCTTCTTTTGGGATAGTTCCCCGAACAACTCCTGAATCGCTTGGTGGAAGCGAAGTTGACTTATTGGATCGAGAGTTGTTTGAAGGTCGGGAATGCCAACTTTTGTTACACTCCTACCCAGATACCCGGGCTTTTGATATCGTCATCAACGCTGCGCCGCAGCTTGGTGCTAGAGCAGGGCGAATGGAAGTCAGGCTACTAATCGAAGAACAGATTGAGGGCCGTATCATTGTCTTGGAGGAGCATAACCTTGTATTCGATCTGCGTCATCCAAGTGGTCGGCTTCTCGGGATGTTGCCGCAGATCTATCAAGATGAAGAATCGACTGAGCAAAGCTCCTTTTTCAGCCGTTATCTGCTCGGGTTCGATGAGTTCATTGACCAGACCAATCGAGAGTTGGACACTGTCCACCACTTTTTCTCTGCTTTTGGCGCTCCGAATGAGTTCTTAGCATGGCTAGCCCAGTGGGTTGCTATAGCGGAGGACTTGCCCATCCCTGAGATTCGCAAGCGCAAGTTGATCAGCGAGGCAGTAGCACTCTACAGGATTCGTGGCACCAAGGCCGGACTAAATCGCCTTCTAGAAATCTGCACTGGAGTCAAGCCCATTATTCGAGATAAGCCCACTGAGGGCTTCAAGCTGGGAGCAAAGTCCAGGATGGGGGCAAGTACGACGCGCCTCGGGAACATCAATGAGGGAACATTTACGGTTGTCATTCCGTGTTTGGAACCAAGTAGGTTGAATCACGAAGTTGTAAAGAGACTTATTGAAGCGTACAAGCCGGCCCATACGAGATACAAGCTTAGGATTGTTCGGACGATAGCAGGTGAGACGCTCGCGGCAGCAATATAGGAAGAGGGATCATGGCGATTGACAGATTAATTGAGTTTAACATTACGGGCGTCCAGCCCTTTGACGACCTGCCCGTGGATGCTGAGCTGTGGAGGGAGGCGCACGGACAGCATGAGAGCCATATCCGACTGCACTCAGCCGGCTGTCACCGCCAGGGTATCGTCTACGGTCTTGAAGTGGTCATTGACGACGCAGACCCGTCAAGAGTCATTGTTGCCCCTGGGTTGGCCATTGACTCCGAAGGCAGGTCGCTTGTTCTTACCAAACCGGCCATCTTTAGTATTGACCAGAATGGTCCATGGTATATCGTTGCGCAGTACAGCGCGGTTGATGATCCGGACAGCACGGTCGAGGTGGAAGGTGAGGTGCGTGCTTACCGCTACTTTGAAACTTGTCAGATTAGCCGAGTTAATACCCTGCCCAAGTCTCCGTACGTTGAACTGGGACGTGTTGAGCGAAGCCCTGGCGAGAAACCGCTGTCTTACGCTAAGAACGCGTATGATCCAGTCAAAGACGAAATCAACTACCTTTACAGGGTTCTAAGTTTTCCTTATTGCTATGCTGACGGGGTTGTTGCAGAGTATCCGCTTGTGCCAAACGATGCTAAAGCGTCTTGGAAGCCAAACCGGGTTGGACTTGCTGCCCTAATCCGAGAAGGTGCGAACAGAGGTTTTCACCTGTCGTTTGGCGGTCCGGTCCCGGGCAAGCAACTCCCAAATGTGAAGCCACTCTTGCTTTATATGGCCGGATCATCGGGCTTCAAGGAACTTGAGCAGGAACAAATCGAAGGACTGTCGAGTTATCTTGATTCGGGGGGATTCCTAGTTGCCGAGGCCTCTGCTCCCGGAAACGATTTCTGCAAGAGTGTTGAGCAACTTTTCAAGAAGTTGAAGGCGGCTCCGGCCAAAATTGAACTCAGTCATTCGTTGCTCACATGCCACCATTACTTCACGGATTTCCCTCCAGGTTCAAATGACAAAGGCCAGGTTCTTATTGATGATAGTCGCGGCATCTTGTACAGCAGTCGAGACTACGGCAAACTCTGGCGTGGCGGCGAGGGTGCTGGTCTTGAGGGGTGGAACCGAATGCGCGCGGCACAGGAGTTCGGACTAAATATCATTCGGCTCGCAGCTCAACGCGGTCGCAAAGCAGAATTGAGTCGATTGTTGACCTTAGGAGACTGATCATTTGGCTTTCGGAAAGATTACGCCTGATACAACGCTTCTTGAGTTTGAGGAAGGGCAGTCCGTATTACTCTCGGTCGAAGTGGTTAATCGCGGCGGAGATTTAGAGCACTACCGCCTTGAACTTCGTGGCGTTGAATCATCCTTAGAATGCGAACTGCCGCTTGAACTGTCGGTTGGTGCTGGCGATACCTCTACAGCCAGAGTTAACCTGAGAGTTGCAGATCCCAATGGACCATCGAAGGAAAAGGCAACGCTCGTGCTCTTGTTGGGGGATCACGAAATTGATAGCCGAACTTTTGACGTCACAATTGCTCGAAAGTATCGCAAAGAGGTTATCGAAAAGCCCAAGCGCAGGCCGCAGTCGAAGCCTGACAACCTTGACAATCAAGAACATACCACCTCAGAGCCAGAGCCTAGCGCTCCGCCAGAGATTGATAACTTCAAGTTTCCTACTGAAGAATTAGTTGAACTAACGAAGCCTAATGACCATGCGCCGGGACCAGAAGAAATCCGAAGTCAAACAGAACCCTCGCTCAAGTCAGTTATGGAGGAGTCTGGCGACAAGATCGAATCGGAGGTTCAAAATAGGCCCAAAGGAGATGGGGTCGTAAGTTCAGCCCAGTCCGCAACCATTGTTACAAGGAAGGAATCAAGGAAGACCACTAAGCCTTCTGGGCCCGAGGAGTCTTTTAGGGAAAACATTACCATTCATAAGAAGGAGCCGGTCTCCGACCCAGTAGCAAATAAGCCGCAGCGGATTCGTGACCAAGAGCAGAGCGTTGTCTCGAATCCGGTTGATGGGCAAACGATTTCAATGGGTCCCGATAGCCGTAAAGTTCTTACGTTTGACTTTAAGAACGGGCCAAGTAATTCAGCCGATTACTTCCTGAACGTTGATGCCGCAGGGCTTCCCGATCAGAGTTGGATTGTGCCGATTCGGCCGCAGGTTAAGGTAGACCCAAATGATGAAAACGACTTAGGGTTTGCTATTGTTCTGCCCGAAGCAAGATTGGCACCACCCAAACGATACGAAATTGTCGTCACATACGGGTCACAGCAAGCATCCCAGCATGAGGAGATTCTCATTAACTTAGTGGTTGAACCCGAGTTAGCTGTGCGAGTTTCATGTGAGTTGCCGCGGGTTAGCGTTGGCCCATTCGGTCGAACAGCAAAGAGTGAGGTCTTGGTTTCGAATCAGGGCAACGCAAGTACGGCCTATCGATTGGCAGTTACCGACGACAGCTTGGAGGGCGAAATGCAACCATTGGATTGCGCAGGAGCTGGCTCTTGGGACTACACAACGGATTGGGAACTATCGGACTCGAAGTATGAACGCGATGCTAAGTCTCGCGCTCACAAGCTAACGGTTCGATGCAAAGGAATTTGGTGGTTTGGATTCAAAGAAGGTCGAAAGGTAACGGTTGCTGCACAACCTGTCACAGCATCTGCTGGTCGAAACATGGTAGCCACGCAGATTGATATCAGTTTTTGGCGGATTTTGCCCTTGTCATGGATTCTGGTGGTGCCGCTAGTTGCGCTTTGCATGTGGTTGCTGCGCGGGCCGAATGAGGTTATTTTGAACGTCGTTCCAGGCGAGAGTCTGGCGATGCAACTAGGCAGTGGCAGATGGTTGGAGTTGCTACCCAAGGGTGTAAAGGAATCTAGGCTGAAAGTAGTTGCGGAACCAGCGGTTGACCTGCAGGTTCGAAGGGCCCCGAATCTAAACGAACAAGACCAGTGGATTGATTTCAAGCCCATGCTGTCAGGATCCTATGCTGACCAGGTTGTTTTCAGGCCCAAGTTTGGCACAGTCAAAAACGACAAGATTGTTTCGGTGCTTTCAATAAAAGGGACTTCGGAAATTGGAGTCGGTATTGATCTGCAACTGAGCGCTACGGACAGCGCCAAGAGAACCTCCTACGATGTTTATGGCGCCCTGAGTACACACCTACTTGATTCCTTGGAGCAAAAATGGAAGCCTGGCGGTTCATCAATTGACGGCGAGGAGTCGGGTAATAGGGATCTCGTCATTCAGATCCCAGTAGTTATTCCAAAGGACATAAGAGTAAAGGGTGGAAGGATTCGATGCTTCGTGAAACTCACGAACCCGATGTCGGACACAAGCGTCGTCGTGTACTTCAGCAGCGCTTCTAGGCAAATGGAGAAGTTTCAGTTTGCTCAGCAGAAAGTAACGAGTGGGTTCCCAATTATCCTTAATGCTAGTGAGGTCAAGGAGATCAGGTTTGATGTACCTGTCGGACTTAGTTTTGATAATGCTGTTGAATGGCGGTTCTTTACGAGTGACGTCGCTTCTCGGTGCGTCATCATGAGGTTCTATTCGGAATAATGGCTACCGCACTCCTAACCCTCATCCGGCTTCATCATCTTGAAGTGAACATTGTCCCCGGCGATAATCCGACTCAAGGTGTGCGCAAACCGGGTCAAGTCGGATTTGGAGAGGCATTGGTCACCGTCTTCAATCCGACCGACCAGGAGCAAGACATTGACGTCGACTTCCTCTGCGAAGACTTTCCTGACCTTCGGGACTGGGTTACGCTTCGACCTCTTGCACCCAAAGTCGCCACAACTGCTAAGGACCGGCCAAGAGATCAGAACCGGAAGTACACGGTACCGGTAGCAGGAAACCAGTCTCGCGACATTGCCATTCACTTCAAAGTTGGTCTGGAAAGCAGGGCTCGAGCTGGAGTCTATGAGTTCAAGGTCCATGCGCGGATCAAACACGGCTCGGGCTCAGGGGTTCGTGAACTTGAGCAGGACGCGTTGGGCGTCGCCATCATACGGCCCTTCTTCCGTTGGAGAGTTGAGACGAACCCGTCTGTTGCGGAACGAGGCCCACTACGACGCCGTCAGAAGTTCAACGTAAGGGTGATCAACGAAGGCAATGACTGGCTTTACGTTGATGTCAAGTCGAAGGAGCATCCAAATCTTTGGGTCTTGGTTGAAAACAAGGTTATCGCGGTCCCACCTCCAGGTTCAGATGGTGCCCCGACGAGCCGAAACATCGTAGTTAACACCCGTACCAGGTTACGATTCTTGCGTGGAGAAGTACGTCCGACTGAAATTCCTGTCACATTTACTCGCAAAGATGCGCCATCTGTGGCACCGCTCGCTGACGGAGCCGTTGGCGGGTTCGATCCTGCCGGGTTGGGTCAACCCGTTTTGACAACTGAGGCTCAGGTAGCCCAGTCTCCGAACTCGCAGCAAGTTGGCCGAGTTGATTACGAGCCCTGGATACCGACATCGGTAGAGGGATGCTGGAACCAACTGAAGAGTAGAGTCAGATCAACGATCATGACGGTCATTGGGTTGTATGTCCTGTATCAGTTGGTTGGCTTCGCCCTCACTAAGCAGGCCAAAGACTTGTTCGCCTTCACCACGACGAGTTATCAGGCGACAAAGGATAAGCCACAAGTTGAGCTTAAGTCAAAGGGCCCACTGTTCTATGGATTACCTTCAATTGAACTTGAGACCATCAATCCGAAGCACGTTGTAAGTAACATTTCGCCAACTTGGTCGGAAGATTCTAAAACACCAGGCTTCCGAAAGTGGGTCATTGATTTAAGCAAAGTGATGGTCGAGGACCAGTCTGTGATTGAGCTGCTTGATGGGTCTGAAAACAACGAACTGGTATTGCGACCGCGTTGGTCGCGTATCCTCTTTGGCCAAGTAGCGATGGATGTTCGAATCAGAGTAGGTTCGCAGAAGGAAGAGCGCAAGTCATCCATGGCTATCGCTCGGCCCGAAATCAACCTGACTGGCATTGCTGGTGAAAGCGTTGTGAAGGCGCTGGAGGTAAGTCTGCCCCCGGACGTTCCAAATGGAACCACTATCAAGTTTGACAACGCTGGTGTACAAGGAAGGGTTGTTGACGTTGACAAAATTGAAGTCACACTGACACTTGAGTCGATTGGCTTCGGATCAGGAGATATTGGCGGGACCATTCTGACAAAGGATGGCGAGTTTTCAATCAAAATTCCTTATCGGTTTGATGATTCGCCCAAAGTTCCCGACGAGAGTGGAACTAATTTAGAGTCCTCGAGCGGAACTGGCTCTGGCGGAGCGTCAGGAGGTGGGAGCGAACAGCCTGATATACAACCCGAGGGGACCCCGTCGATGTTGACTGGGATAACCGAATCCACTGCCGTGCCTACTTGGAAAAAGGTTGCAGAGGCTGAAGAGCGAAGCCTGGTCAGCATAGAACTCCAGGCGAGATATGTTCTTGCGCACTCGTACCTGCTCGCTACTGGGCAGGGTGAGGCCAAACTACTGGATATTGCGGAAAACGAAAGTCTGAGGGCCTTTCGAGCTTCCGTTGAATCCGCAGACGGGCTTATCGGCGGCTTATCAAGGCGGGCAAGAGGACTAACAGAAGAACAGCAGTTACTTGTGAAACTGGCGGCGGCCGCATTTAATCGCGCCTGCAGTCGTGGTAAGCCTTTGTCAGGTTCTGCCGCTCGTTTGCAAAACGAAATTACGGGCGATCACAAGGACCTGATTGATAAGGTCGTTCCAGGATTATTCGATTGAGATTGTTTGTCGCCCCCCTTGAATTCTCTTTGAAAAGGGCGTAAGATAGACGAGAGGTCTGCCTGGTGCAGACCGAAGTTGGGATGGAGGATCAGTTAGGGAATGAATGTTAGATTTGTAACGGTTGGCGTTGTCTTGTCACTTGCTCAGTTTGGCTTATGTCAGTTGAATCATGTGGGAAGCACAGTCAGGAGCAAGGTGCGTCTGAAGGCAAACACTTTGTATCGAGTGCTTGGGAATGGGCCCGAAGGGAGTCAGCCCATCGTTGCAGGTCCAATTAGGATAACGGCTGACTCGCAACTGATCCGTGGGACTTACATTGAACTTGAGGAAACGACACTGGAACCTAAGCCGGGCGTAGAACCAATCAAAGTTGAGCATAGCCTCTATACGATAAGCCTCTACCCGGCCACTATGTGGACCGTGGCTGGGCAGTTGTTCGACTCGTCGAACAATAGCGTCACAGGTGGCACGACGACCATCAGCGGAGCAACTATTGCTGCCAACGCCTTAATATCCAATCCCGGGCGCAGCGGGACTGCCTTCGAAGTCGGTGGTTTCTTTTTTAAGCCTTATCGCGAAAGCGACGGCGATTTCTATCAAATCAGTCTCGGTGGAATGTTTACACCCAACCTGGGCCTCCAGGTTGGATACTACAATTCGACAAAGGTCGACTTGCGTGCGGTTTCGTACCATATGTTAGTCAGACTGGCATCTGGAATGGTCCAGCCACTAGGTGGCAAGGAGTGGGGGATCACCCTCGGCCTTGGTGGTTTCTTCAACTACGCTCCGGACTCGGGCAGCAGGGTTGTGCGCCGCACACACAATGTCTCGGCGTTCGTCTCAGGAAACTATGCCTTTACAGACAGGTTATCTCTTGTCGGAACGATCTGGTTTCTTCGTGATCGTAACGTTGATGTCACGAGGTTAGCAGCGGGCATTTCGTTCAAGTTTTGAAAAGATCACATGGTTGTTGCCTTTCTATTGGGGTCTCTCTTATCAGGTGAACTTGAGTTCCCGAAAGATTCGTTTGTCGTAAATGTCAAAAGTCACACGAGGACGGTCACTGATTTTTGTGAGGCGAGTTCTGGATTCTATTCCTGCGGCTTCGATGGCAAGATTATCAGATGGAAGGTCGGGCTAGATGATAACGGATCTAAGACTCTCAATTGTACGGATCTGTTTAGTGTTCCAATAGATAATGATGTGTCTGGTCTGCCTACCGGGCTAGCGGTGCTGAAGGGTGATGATTTGCTGTGTTCAGTTCAAACTCTAGGCTCTTCGCACCTTTGGAGGCGGGACGCTAAGACGGGTTCCTTGTCGGCAGTTGAAGTTGATTCACTTGCGGAGTCTTGGGCAATCGCGACTGGCTCTCGTGAGCGTGAGGATGTATTCGTCTTACCTGTCAGGGGTTCCTATGGCTATACGGCGTTCTTGAAGAAGACTGGACGACTTGACCTTGAGTCTGGGAAGATTGTCGGCACCGTTCTAGGTGCTGCGTCGTCGCCAGGTGATCAAGAAACGGCTGTACTCACAACTGCTTCTATCATTTACTTCCTCAATACGAAGGGCAAGCCTTTTGCAAAACCAATCCGACTTGATGGGGCATGGAACTCAATCGCCGCCATCGATTCCGGCTTTGTGGCTGTTGGTAATGTCGGCTCCACGAAAGGACGCGCAACGTACTTCGACTCAAGGGGTAACTTGAAGTGGACGATCGATTTACCTAGGCCAGCATTCAAGGTTAATGGCAATCGAGACCGAGTTGCGATCGGTATGGGCTGGGATGATCACGGGTCAGTTTGCGTCTTGGACGTCTCCAAAAAGTCAATCACAACTGAGACAAAGACGCACTCTCGGACAGTAACGGCGGTCGCTCTCCTAAGTTCTGGTGAGATCGTGGCTGGTGACGATACCGGTTCAATCGCACTCATCGAGACAGGGAAAGTACTGTCAAGAGCCGAAAGTTCGATTTCATGCTTCGACAAAGTTGCTTGGGAAGATAACAGCAAGTTGAATCTTCGCAGCGTGTCGGAAGCGATTGGATCCAGGTTTGAACGTTCCTTGAGCATGTTTCGCAGTAGTCATGTTCTCGACACTTTCAGTGGGTTGTTTGTTGAAGCCGTAAAGAGTGGCCAGAACACTTCTGCAAGATTGAACCCTAACCCTGAAATTCCGACAGAGTTCTACGCGGAGTTTGACAATGGAATGGTATTGCATAGCTATCGAGATACTGTTCTAGTGCGTAGAGGCAATCGTGTTGTACTCAGCACTCTTGGTGCAAATGTCTTTGGAGGCTCTTTTTCACCAGATGGGTCAAGACTGGCTTTGGTCTGTTCTGACGGTGTGATTAGGGTTTACGAAAGAAGCCGGATGTTGTTTGCCTACGAGGCCGCTCAGAAGTTGTGCTTTCCAAGCATTAACTTTGCCCTGTTTAAGTCAGGTGACTGGGCGGCTTGGTCAACGGATGAGCGCACTGGGGTCTTGACATCATTTTGGGGATCAGCGGGTGCAAGCGACCTCGTTGGACTGAACATTCAGTCTGAAAGTGGGTGCAATTTCAAGCCGATTTCGGCCATACCCGATGTCAATGTTCAACCTTCGGGATTGTCCGCTAGCCTCAACTTCTCAAATACCAGCACTGTTTCGGCCGCAAAGGACGTAACCGGGGCACCAATTCTTACTGATGAAAGAATCGAAGAGCGAGGCGACTTTTTTAGTGAGCCACAGGGTGCAAACAAGTTTACAACTGATAAGTCTGAGGTGGATATCGTTCTGGGTGGATTGAAGCCGGAGAATTCCTATCATGTATTCAGACAAGGTGCAAAGGATGGCATCTTAACTGTAAAAGGGACAACTCTGCGGCTGTCTTTGGTTCAAGGGACAAATCACTTTATTCTGAGAGCGATGAAAAATGGAGTCACTTCGGGTGACTTGCCGTTCTCTATTTATTACAAGAACGCAAACTCGCCTTACGTGCCAGTCTCAGTGATGTCAATAGGAATTGCCCAGTATTCAGGCGAGTTTCAACAACTGCCATTTGCTGTCAACGATGCGAAGGCGATCCAGGGCCACTTTCTCAAATCAGGGGCTATTCATGTTGAGGCACCGGACCCCGCAAATATGACACGCGCCGGGCTCCTAGCAGCTGTGAAAACCTTCGTTCAAAACACAACTAATCAATCACAGGGCAAGCCGGTAGACATTGTCTTCTACATATCGTCACACGGCGTGCCCGTCCTCGCACCGGACAGTCAGCAGAAGGAACTCTATCAAAGTTTGGTCGTAACGACGGACTGTACAGCCAAGTCGGGTGCCAAGTGGACTAAAGAACAGGGTGGTGTTCTCTGGTCAGAGTTGATCGCACTGGTCCGTCAGAAACGTGATGGATACAGTCCAAATGCGGTCCTATTCGTTGTTGACAGCTGCTTCGCGGGTCTGGTAATGGACACTCTCAGTAACGAGAGAATAGACGAGAATCGGAGCAAAGCGGCGGCCTATGCGCACAGCGTTGATACTAGAAGGATGAGTGAGGAAGCGGTAGCGCTTTACGCTTC
>CALMEF010000058.1 GCA_937862825.1 uncultured Armatimonadota bacterium | reverse complement strand
CGAGTTTGCCGGGCTTACCGTCATGCAATGCTGATCGCTATGAATGTAGTTGGGTGCCGATTCCTGATAAGCGCGACCGATATCGGTCCATGTCCCGGTGCCGCCTCTTGACATCGCCAAGGTGATCAGGCCGACGAAGACGAGGTCCGTGGTGCCGTCTTTAGAACATCCGATGTGGTAGTCGTAATCCTTTTGAGACCAGTTGTACTCCGCGTTTTCGGTGGTTCCCATCGGGAAGTTGCCCGTGACATCGGTCCAGGTCGAGCCAAAGTTGGTGGTTTTGTAGATTTTCTTGTCGCCAGTTGCGAGCAGGTATGCCCTTCCGGCTGCTACTTTGGAAAGACCGATCTCCAGCGCGGGTTGGACGTTCACGACAGGGTTGGTGAGTGCCGTCCATGTTGCACCCTTGTTGGTGGAACGGTAGATTCCGCCACCGGTGTTTTGCAGCGTCGCCACCGCCCAGTACGATCCATCAATGCCGATCTCCAGGTCATCCCAGTTCGCGGCAGGCACGTTCATCCTAGTGAACGTCGATCCACTGTTTGTCGATCGATAAATGTAGGAGTCATTGCTGCCGTCCTTTCCAGTGGTGATCACGATATTGCTCGGCGTTGTCGGATCGACGATGATTCGGCTAACCACTCGGTATCGAAGGTCGCCGTTGTCGCCAACAGCAGTCCAGTTGATGCCTCCGTCGGTTGTCTTTAGGACTCCTTGGGTTTGCGCTTGAAAGAATCCGCGATAATCGCCCGTTCCGACATGCACGATGTTGGGGTTCGTGGGATCGATGGCGACGCAGGAGGTGTGAAGCATGGCTTGTTTGTCGAACATCGCTGTCCACGTAACCCCGCCGTCGATGGACTTGTACGCTCCACCCCCCGCGCTTGCCACCCAGATGATGTTGGGATTGCTTGGGGCGATGGCAATGCCGTTCTTGCGACCGCTGATGGGCCCATTGCTCATGTAGATGGGGTAGGGCGTGCTGGTGTTCTTGGGGCCAATATTTGAGAAGGCACTTGTCGCGATGCGTTGACGCGGATCGCCCCAAACGGCCGCGGGAAGCGCGTCGCGTTGGGCGACGGCTCGTTTGTAATCGTCTCGGTTGATTCGACCGTCTGGCCCGACGCGTGCCTGAAGATAGAACTCGAGGGCTTCGTAGAAGTCCACTCCAGATTCGCCTTCATCGCTCAGGCCTCGGATGTTCAGGCTGTCGCGCATGTAGGCAATATGGTTGCGGACGGACGGAAGGCTTGACTGGTCAACGCGTCGCGCGCTGATGTTGTAGACGCTGACCTTGCCGAGTTTGGCCAGTCGCTGCTTGACCGGTATTCGGTTTTTCGGATCGTTCAGGGTGAGTTCGGCAAACCCATCTGGGCCGAGCGGGGCAAGCGTCGCCAGTCCTTGTGTTGCGACTTGGATCTGCTCAAATTTTACGGTCTTGGAGCCGACCAGCAGGTCTGGAACCTGCACGGACTTCAACTGTGGCGCGTCGATAGCCATCGCACCCATTGCAGCGAGTGTTGCAAAAATCATGAATTTCTCTTCCTCTTAGCCACCTTTTGGCTGAGTTCATTATAAGTCGTTCTGTGTAAATTTGCGCCTGCTTAGCGGCAAATCGAAAAATTGGTGGTTGACTTTTTTCTTTCTCACGGGAGTGTTGGTGTGCAAACCATGAGAACACATCATGAACTCTTGAAACAGGTCGCGGCGGCGGGACCGGGCTACCGAGGCTCACGCAGCGACCTTTCCGCGGAGGACCGGGCGGCATTGATCGGCTCGGTCAAGTTGGCGGGAATTGCGTGTCCTGAGTTCGTTGCGAACCCAGTGAACTGGGTCGAGCGACGGGCCAAGTTGTTTGAAGCGGGAGAGTATCCCGACAAGGGGCTTTCAATTTCGGTTGAGCAAGTTGCCTCTTTGGCAGCGACCTTCGATCTGCCCGTTCCGATCTTGATCGAGCATGCGAAGTCGCCTCTGGAACTGGGCTACTTGACCAAGGTTGAGGCAGTCGGAAGCGAGTTGTTTGGCGTCATTGCCTTGACTCCCGAAGCAAATACCCTCTTGGAAAAGTCGGGGGCTCGATCGCTTTCGGTTGGGCTCACGGCGGATGCGTCGGCGATTCAGGAGGTCAGCCTTGTGCGGCATCCTCGGGTGCCTTCTGCTCGGCTGTTCAGCGGGCCCGTCTTCTCGCACGAACTGGACTCAGTTCGAAGTCCGGCTGGGCTGGATGAGACTTCGCTTAGGCGATTTGTGCAAGAAGGGCGATTAGTACCTGCACAAGTGCCGTTCGTGAAAGCGCTGATCGACGAAGACCCGATGGTTTCGTCGCTCGTGATCGCGCTCATTGAGAACGCTCCAGCTCGACCGTTGACTCGGCAGATAGCCCCCGTTCCACAAGGTGATTTTTCGTCAACCCTCATGCTTCCGGAGGAGGTTGCGTTTTATCGCAAGCACTTCCCGGATGTTGCGCTGGAGGAGATCGCGGCGAGGCGGTAAGGGGGGAGTTGGGAATTTAGGGAGTTGGGAATTTAGGGAGTTGGGAATTTAGGGAGTTGGGAAGTTGGGGATTTGGGGATTTGGGGATTTGGGGATTTGGGAACTTGGAGTCCCCCTCACCCCAACCCTCTCCCGCGAGACATGGCCGAGACGGCCATGGAAACCACGGGCGGGACGCCCGTGCTACATGAGAAATGGCAGCATTAGACAAAACATACGAGGCCTTTGAGAAACCTGGCCTCCTTCAAAACTATAAGGTTTCCAACGTGAAGATCTTTAAGGGATCGCTGGTGGGCGTGAACGCCTCCGGATTCCTTGTTTCAATGGCGCATGGCACCGCGAACCTCAAGTTCGTGGGTGTCGCTGGCGAGACGGTTGACAACTCTGCAGGATCGGCGGGGGACAAGTCGTTGAACGTGATTCGTTCAGCGTCGTTCGTTTACAAGCCTGCTTCGGGGTTCGTTCCGGCTCAAGCCGATATCGGCAAGGAGGTTTATGCGAACACCGATTGGGAGGTGCAAATCTCGACCAGCGGCTTGACCACCCAGTACAAAGTTGGGCGAATTTGCGCCCTTGAGACCACGTCAACCGGAGCGAGCGGTGTTCGCATCCGAATCGACGACTATGCCCAATAGGAGGGAACTATGGCATTAACACGAAGCGACATTCCTGACCTTCTGCTTCCGGGACTCCGAGCAGAGTTTGCCCTGGCCTATCAATCGGCCCTTGACCAAAGCGTCGCCGACAAAATCGCGACGGTGATTAACACGACTCAGCCGAGTCAGAAGTACGCCTGGATGGGAACCGTTCCAGCAATGCGGGAGTTCATTGACGAACGCGTTCCAAACGGGCTCGCTCAATATGCGACTTCGATTGAGGACAAGGTGTTCGAGTCCACGATTGCGGTCGACCGAAAGGCGATTGAGGACGACCAACTGGATCTGATTCGGTTGCGGGTGCGTGACATGGCGAGTCGAGTCATTACCCATCGCCAGCAACTCGTTGTGAACTCGCTGATTGCGGGCTTCACCCTCACCGGATACGATGCGGTGAGTTTCTTCAACACGGCCCACCCGCTCTTGGGTGGGTCAACTTACGGCAACCGGACGTCAGCGGGGTTGGACGCCACCTCTTTGGCGGAGGCGATCAACTCGATGATGATGGTGCCGGACGACCAGGGACTTCCCTTGGGGATCGTGCCCGACACACTTGTGGTTGGGCCGAAGAACCAATGGGCAGCGATGGAACTGGTGGAGAGCCCGGTGGTCATTTACAAGGGCAACTCGAGCGACACGTCGTCCAGCACGCCGTACAAGAATGCGTTTTACGGCAAGTTGAATCTGCTGGTGACGCCTTTCTTATCTGGTAGCGCTGACGATAACTGGTTCTTGCTGGACACGAAGCGGCCGATCAAGGGCTTGATTTTGCAGCAGCGGTCGGACGTTCCGATTGAGTTTACGGCCCTGGAAAACGCTTCTGGATCGGAATCTGCGTTCATGCGAGACCGGTACCTGTACGGCGTTCGAGGTCGTTACAACGTTGGCTACGGACTTTGGCAGACCATTTACGGTTCGTCTGCCTAAGCCATGGCGATCACGGTGACGCGGTCAAGGGTCAAGGAGAAGTGCGGCATCAGCGGCACGGACTATGACTCGACGATTGATAACTTGATTGATGAGCAGGTGACCGTCATTGAGTACGCCATTCGTGATGAAGTCCTCGCCGATTCGTCGGCGGGGCTTCAGGCCACGTTGGAACTTGGCGCAACCGAGATTGTGTGTGGCGAATTTATGGGCCAGCGCTTGCGCGAACCCGGCGCTGCCGATGAGGTTTGCGTGGGGGAGGTTTCCTTGAAGCCGTTTCGGGGAGTCCCCCACCTGTTCGCGGACGCTCACAGACTCCCCCTAGGCTTCGCACCAGGGGGAGACGCATCGGACCCGTTTTGTATGCGTGCCTTGGGTTGGCGAAGGCTTCGGCCTTATCTAAAGGTTGATCCAGCGGTTCCGGTCGTGAGCGAGGTGCTTTCGGGTGGAGATCGCAATGGGCTTGAGGAGCCACTATGACGTCATTTGAACGCTCGATGACGGGAGTTATCTCTCGCGTTGGCGAGACGTTTGTGGTGAGCGCTGTTTCGCACAAGGGCATCTTTTCGGTGCTTTCTGCAGATGGTGCTAACGCCTTACTCACCGCGGCTGAGATCGGTGCGGCGGCAATGCCCCTGTACGTGGCGGTCGTGGCGTTCGATAGCGCGGTGAGTGTTGGGGCTTTGGGGACGTA
>CALMEF010000057.1 GCA_937862825.1 uncultured Armatimonadota bacterium | reverse complement strand
CGAGTTGTGCGGCTAGGTCAAGGGCTTTCTGCCTTGCTTCAAGGATCTTTTTGACATCCTCACCGCCGTACTTGTCAAGAAGATCGAGTGCCGTTCTGATGCCGCCAGCAACGGAGAAATCACGTTCGCCATCCTTGTCTTTTGGGAACACGCGATCAAATGCCTCTTGAACGGATTTGGCATCGGCAACAAGTTCCTGCACTTCGGGCGGAAGTTGAGCAAGGATTGCGGCTTGAATGTCTTCTTCTGAGAACGGGTCTTTGCCTTCGATTGCGTTCTTCGCCGCCTTGGTGGCCGCCGAGGAACCCTTCTGGAGTGCCTCCTTTCGCTCTTTCGCCTTCTCGGCAATCTTGGTCCCCGCTTCGTTTGGCATTGCAGACTCTAACTGTTGAGTTTGATGGTTTTGCCCTTGAGGTCCATGTCGCCGGCGGCCTTGGTCTTGATATCGCCGGTCGCTTCGGTGTTAATTGTCGCACCGCTTTTGACGTTCATGTCATCTGTTGCGTCGAGCGTTATGGTGCCCGTCGAAGTAAAGCGACCCTTGGTTCCGGCCATGTAGTTAACCACAGGCGCTTGGCCAGTCAACATGACAGCAGCGTTCAGGGCGATCATTGGTGCTTGGATGGTGCAGGCGACTAACGCGGTAATCGAGATCGCGCCCATGACCATCGTGATGTTATCGCCAGCATTATCCGTGATGGAGATCATGTTGCCAGCGTCACTCATCGTGACTACATGACCGCTTGTCGTTTTGAGTTCGATTTTCTGGCCAGAGTCGTCCAGGATGGCGCTGTGTCCACCAACTGTGGTGATCTCAACCTTCTTATCCGCATCGCTGATGTCAACTTGGTTTCCACCCGTCGTCTTGAGCATCATTCCACCCTTGCCGCCAGTGTCATCAATGTCGAGAACGTGACCGATTCGCGAATAGAACCCGCGACGATTCGTTTCGCTACCAGGACCATGCATCGCGTTGTTTGCGGGCATATTTCCAGCGCCCATAACTGATGCGCCATCTTTTCCTCCCGGTCCACTTGGCCGCACCGTGCGGCCGCCACTCAAACCCGGTGGTTTGTCCACGGTGTTCCACAACTGTCCCAGTACAAACGGTCGAGTGACTTCGCCGTGCTCGAATGCCACGAGAACTTCGTCTCCGATTTCAGGAATATTGAACATGCCACGGCCTGATCCCGCCATTTGCGAGGATTGACGCGCCCAGAACGACGTGTGGTCTTCGGTTAGCCAGGGGTACTTGACCTTAACTCGACATAGTCCTTCTGGGTCTTTGTTGTCGGTGACGACACCAACCACAACATTCCCACCCAAGTGTGAGCGTTTCGCCATCCCGTTGCCACTGGCGCCTCCGCCAATCAACGAAAGGAGGTTGTGCGACGATTTGCCGCTCACCACAAACTGAGTCTGATACCCTTCCGCGGGGGTGTAAGTATGAATCGTCGAGGTGACGAGATACTCGCCGGAGAATCGATTTCCGATGTTCTTGATTTGAACTGTCATGCCAGGTTTCAGCGAGGGATTGGCCTCACATAGGCCATCGGCCTCCAGAAACGCTCCAGCAATCTCGTCGCAGATGGATTGGGCAAGGGCTTGAGCCTCGGCGTTGGAGTGTACGGGACGGTCTACCACGACCATCTTGGCCTCGCCGAAGGCCTTCTTAGCGATATCGCCACCATGGCCTGACCGACCAACTTTTGGGATGCCGGAAGGCTTCGAGGCTTTCGCTTCTATCTTTTCTTTAGATTTTGGATCCCAGCCCTTGACGATCACTTCGCTTACTTGTCCGGATGCAGAGGTTCGTGGCCTAAAGGACTTCAGATCCGTGCCCCACTCCAGCCTCACCGAGCCAGCACCCTTGCTTTTCACTTTCTCAAAGCGAAGGTCTTTATGACCCTGAACGTAGAGCCGGAATCCGTTGCGCGCAGCACGATCGGTAAGAAACTCCCAATTGCTCTGATTGTTTTGCAGCACCCAATCGTGCACCTGACCCGTTTCCTCTGCGATAACGTTGAACCCAAGTTCCTGTCCGACTTTCTTGACGATGTCAGAGTCTTTGACCTGAACAAAGGTTCTCGCTTGACGCCCTCGGTGCAATCGGTGTGAACGGTCGAAGCATCGCACCACTAAAGTGCTGACGCCGTGAGCGGCAAGGTCCATTTCAAGGCCGACGATTTCGCCATCAAACAGTGGTTTCAAATCGTCCTTGCCCATGCCACCGAGGACTTCCACGCGAACTCCTTCCTCAAACTTCTCACTATCGAGCCATTTGAAGTGATGGTCATGCATGCGGATCGTGCAGACGTCAGGGAGGCTGACTGAGTTTTCGATAATGCATTCCAAGAGATCAATCATGACCTCCCTTGGCGCTTGACTTCCGTTCAGTTTGAGATTGAAATGGGCGACATGTGGCTGTTTTATCGCGGCCTGTCCATTAGAAAGTGATGCCATGGTCGTGTTTAGATAGCCGGAATGGCGATAATGTCGCCTTCCTCAATGGCAGTTGGGTCGTGCAGTTTGTTCGCATCGGCGATAAGTCGCCACTTGTTCGGGTCGCCGTATTCCTCGTAGGCGATGAGCGGCAAGGTGTCATGCATCCGAACTTCTCGTCGGCGATGACCCGGTTCGGCGTAAGACGTTGGGTTTGTGCCGTTTAACTCGCCTCCGTCCTCTGCTTCTTGGAGGGAAAGGCTTGCTACGGCTCGAACTGGGGTTCCGTCACTTTGGAACAGGGTGTATCTGACGCTGAGGCTGGTCACAGCGGCCGTGAAGTGCCAGTTTGGTCCCCATTGGAAAAGGCAGAGTGGCGGGGGGCCAGTTTTTGTCTTTTTATTTTTTGTTTCAGGTTCGATTAGCGGGGGATTTCAGAGTTTGGCGGGGGATTTTCGGACGTCTTCGCCTAACTCGTAAACATCAAAAAACAACTCGACGGTCATTGTTCTGGAACCACCACCAGTAAAGTCCAACTTGCCAACGTTGTTGCCCTGCTTGGTCGAGCGTTGCCATGAGTTGGTTCGAGCGATGGTGTACTCGGTTGGATTGAAAAGACACTTAATGACCTTCTTAGTGTCCAGATTAGTGATCGTTGCCTTCGTTAGTGACATGATGTTGGTCCTGATTTGATTACCAGCGTCCCGCTCTATCGCGTTCTGCAGCGATTCTTCGTTTAAGAATAGCCCAAACTTCGTTGGCCATCAACTGTACTTCTGCCGCTTTTTTGCCTTCGGTGCTCTTAAGTTGTGGTTCTGGTGCTTTCTGAGTTTGCTGCATGGTCTGCGCCTGTGGCACAGCGACATTTCCGCGACTCGCTTGAACCGCGACGTTGCTCACCTTCGGCTGGACTGATCCGCGGGATGGTGTGGCAGCATAGAGCATCGTTGGCCGAGGTTGAGTCGAGGTTGATGAGGGCGCAGAATGCGTGATCGTCGGAGCGGTCGGCAAAGATGCTGATCGAGTTGGCATCGCAAGTTGAGGTGCAGCCGACAAGGATGGTCTGCTACCGGGCTCGGATTGCTTAGCAGTTTGCGATGGAACGGTTCCGATTGGAGAGTCCGGGCTGTGGCGAGGTGCAGCCTGGCCGATCGCCCCGGGAGCGCTTCGACTTGGAATACTCGGGGCTGTTGGTGGAGCAATTGGTGCGCTCGAGGTGCCAAGCAACCCAGAGGGCCCATCGGACGTCACAGGCTCAAAAGGCGGGATCGTTGGCATTGGGGTCGGTCCCGCTCCGGCAGATGTACCTCCGATGTGCGGCTCGACGGGTAGCGATGTCCTTCTCACTCCCGAAAGGGCCGCTATTGGCGAAGGTGAGTGAACTAAGTCTGGTGCCGAGCTAAGGTTGTGTCTGCTCGTTGATGACGGCCTCGATGCGGGAGAAGCCGAATGGACACCACCTGATATCTGCGGAATCGGATCGTCGGCGGACGCCGGTTTACGTCTTACGTCTGGGGTGAGCACGGAGATTGGGTCAGCCGAGCGCATTCCGAATGAAGGTGCGGCCTTTTGCCAGGCAGTCTTCTCCGGCTCAGCCTCGAGCGACTGGAAGGTTGGGAAGAGTTTTGACCTGACGGGGCCGAAGTCTCGGGGACGGATTGGGGATCCGCTTGGGGCTGTTGAGAGTCCAGTCCTTGCGGCGACCTCCTCCTGGAGTTCTGACTTACCGCCAAGGCTTGGAGCCAGTCGTACCGGAAGCCCCATGAAGTCAAGGATTCCGGTTCGCCGCGCCTGGCCTTCACCCGCTACACCAAGCGGAGAGTTTTTACCTCCAACTACCGCTGCCCGATCACCCATCGGCGGCTTTGTGGGAACGATCTTGCCTTTCATCGGTTTGGCGGCGGGGGTCCCTTCGATGCTACGTTTCGATTTCGGGGTGTCTCTGTCACCGATCCTTGCCCCATATCCGCTGTGAAGCAAGTTTTGAACCGCTGATGGCGCTAGCGGTACGTTCACACTGTTCTTGCCCAAAGAGCCATCTGGGAGCGCCGGATAGATCGCTTGCGCCCCTTTCGGCAGGACCTTGTTTAGTACTTCGATGTCTCCTTCAGATAGTTCGCCCATGCCTTGGACAAGTTCCTTCCAACTTAGCGACACTGCGGCGCCGCCTTGTTCAGATTCTTCACTCGCCACCTGAATGTCGGGAGCTATCAAAGTCAGTTCTCCACGATTTGTGGCTGCTAGGGATCGGTCTCCACTAGCAAATGGTTGCGCATTCGTGCTTTGTGAGTTTTGTGAGGTGCTCAGACCCTGTTGCTTGTCGTCGCTCTGCGCCCCTGCGAAGAGCATGCGTACGGGGCTCAAAAAGGTCGGTGTCAGCGAGGCGGCCATAGCCGGGAAGATAGCCTTGCCAAGAACCTGATGATAAAGGAACTCTCTGCTGGCCTCATTCTCTGGAGCGAACCCATGGCTTGGCGGTTGAAGGACGTGGACCGGAATGGTCGTTGCCTCATCGTTGCGCGCTTGCTTTCGAGGAGGAAGCCTATCTTTCGTGGGCATCTTGCTTGAGACTTTGAGATTGGTCGGAGCATTCACGGACTCTTCAACGGGGCGCAAAACCTCATTGTCACGCACAACCGGCGGATTCTGAACGGTCACGCTTACCTCAGGCTCAGGCCGAACGCGTCTTCCAAAAACTGGCTCGAACCTCTCACTCGGAGCCACATGGGACGTGAGCAAGGGATCAGGTCGTTGTTGGCTCAAGCCACCGATGGCGTATGCGCTACCGAGTGCATTT
>CALMEF010000056.1 GCA_937862825.1 uncultured Armatimonadota bacterium | reverse complement strand
GGACTGGACGGGGATTCCCTTCCGAAATGCCCCAGATCTCTGCGAGGCCATGCAGAGCAATCTGGCGATGGCAGCGCTTGCCGCTGGCTTGCGCATCTTCTGCCAAGAATTGACTCGCATCAGCAACGACTTGCGGATTCTCTGTTCGGGGCCGCTCACTGGCCTTGCGGAGATTGTCCTTCCTGCCGTGCAACCCGGTTCGTCCATCATGCCTGGAAAGGTCAACCCGTCGATGGCTGAAAACCTGAACATCGTGCTCTATCAAGTCCTCGGGCAATGTCAGTCGATTGACCTTTGCGTGCAGTCCGGTCAACTTGAACTGAACGTGATGATGCCGGGAATGGCCTTCAGCGCGCAGTTCGCTATGAAAATCTTGGGCAATACGTTGGACACCTTTACTGAGAACTGCGTGAAGGGCATCCAGGCCGATGCGGAGCGGTGTGCCCATTACGCGGAGACGTCACCTTCGCTGGCGACAGCGCTGAACACGTACATTGGCTACAAAAAGGCGGCGGAAGTTGTCAAGATTGCCCTGGCGGAGAAGAAGACGATCCCGCAGGTCGTCCGGGAGCACGGGCTCTTGGATGAAGAGACGTTGAAGAAGGCGCTTGATCCTGCGTTGCTGACCGAGCCCGGTATTCCCGGGCGTTAGGTTTCCTGGACTCCAGTCTAGCAAAACATGGCCGACCCGCCCGTGCCAACGGTTACGCGCCGATCTGACCTCGTAGCGGCGGCGGTTTCTGGTTAGGCGGTGGGTTGCGGCGCGGAACTTCGTTCTCGTCAGGGTAAACCACGCCCTCTGCGCCCATCGCTTGCCAAGCGTCGTCGTCCTCTTTGGTCGAAATCTCAAACCAAGTGCAGAGGAGGTCGTCACCAAGTGAGGTCTTCACACGAGTGGTCTTCTTGCCTTCAGCCGAAACTAATTTGAGCAGTTCCTTCTCGCCATCGTAGTACGCGGTCGTCGTCCAGATAGCGCGCCATCGTCCGCCGGACATGTCCTGTCGTGCTTGGGGAGTGCCCGTGATTACAGCACGACGAGAGCCTTCCTTGTACCAATACTCAATCTTGGCCGCAAGCATCGCCACGGGATACTTGCGTCGCGAGTTTGAGTTGCGCACCTCGTCGTCCGCGACCTTGTCTTCCGGTGGGGCAGGAGGTCGAGACTTGCTGACCTCATCTGGCACCATGGGACGGAACGGGGGAACTTCAACCTTTTCAAGTTTTTGCTCTGATTCCGGCTTGATCAGCATTCGAACGTTTCCGGTCAGGAGGGCGCGTTTTTCCTTTCGGAAGATAACGGCCTTATCGCAGACCAAGTTGGCATCGAGTGAGAAGTACTCAACTTTGCCCGTCGCAGTGACGGTGTCGGTCTTGGTGTCGCGAGTGATTTTGGGGGCACGGATGATAACATCGCCGTCAGTCGCTTCGGCATTCGCCCACGTTTCTATTCCGTTTTTGAGTTGGACGATGCCTTCGGTTTTGAATCGCCACTCGCTGGGTTTGGTTTGCCCCGTTACTTCTTGTAGCGGAGACTCGGCAGTCCCAGACCACGCAACGGGACCCAGGCGGTAGGTCTGCTCGTTCGCGTTATAGACAAGGTTGTTGGCGGCCAGTTGGCCATCATAGAACTTACCAGTGATCTTGCCTTTCGCGGTGAGCAAAGAGGTTGCCTGAACATAAGTGAACTGGGGGGCCAGAAGGTCAACATCGTTGTTCCAGACTCTTGCGCCCGCTTCGACAGTGAGCGAGTGGGTGACGTTGTCTATCCTCGCGCGGTCTCCCGAGAACCGGAAATCCCCCTTGTCTGAGCGGTAGTACCCGTCTTTGACACCCAGAAGGTGGAGGAGGTTTCTGTTTTTCAGAACCTCAATCCGGTTAACTTTGCCCTTAGCCGTGAGTTTGTTGCCACGGTAGTGCTTGAAACTGACGTCCTCAAGCAGCACTCCAACGTCTCCGCCAAGCACGTTCGTTCCGGGACGGTAATCAGCCAGGGCGTCCTTGGCGAGGATATCTTCAACGTAGCGAATCGAAAACCCACCAGCACCGACGACCGCCAGTGCACCCATACTCCACAAGATTCGCCTAGTTGAGGGTGACATCTTTTCGAACCACTTGGTTTGGCGCAGCGATCGTTGCCGAAGCCGTTCCCGTCAGCGACCCCTTGGTCGCTTCGATCGTGTAGGTTCCCGGCTCAATCCAGAAGTAGTATTCGCCCACCGCACTCACATTGAAACGACGTACAACCGTTGAGCCCTGTTTCAAGTTCACGACCGTTCCGGTTGCTTGGTTCGCTGGAGCGATCTTTCCCCACAGATTGTAGGGAGGCGGAGGCGGATTGTTATCATTTGAAGGGGTCAGAAGAATGTCGTTGACCGTGACCACCCCTCCTGCTGCCACATTGGGTGAGGCCGTAAAGTCAGTTTTGAAATAGTCGGTGGCCCGAGCGGTTCCGACGATGCCCCAAAATGCCGTTTGATTGGCGTTGGAATAGGCCACTTCTGGAATCGAGAAGTCGCCTGACGCATTGGTGGTAGCGGACATGCCGCCAAAGGTCACCGTGGCACTGGCTATGGGGACCGAGTCGGTTGATCGACGGACCTTGCCCCGAAGTCGAACGCGATTTGGACCGACCCAAAGGTCGCCGATATCGGTGGTTCCCGAGGCCGCTGGGAAGTTGAAAGTCCAAACGCCGGAAGCCGACAACGTGTCCACGGTGATCGAAGTTGTGCCCGCAGGCACCGCAATCGAGAACGAGCCATCCGCCACATCGGTCAAGGTCGTTGCCGTCCCAACCTGGACGCTTGCTGGTGGGCTGGGCGCACCGCCCGTCTCGACCTGCAGAATCCTGCCCACGATCGTTGCCGATTGGGCCCCGCCGACTCCGCCACCCCCGCATCCGAGGATGATCAGGCCCGCAACGAACCACAGCCACTTGTTCATTTGTGCCTCCTGGCGGGAGTCACGGTCAACGTTCGCGTAGCGGACGTGGCGGTGAACCGAAATAAGGAAGGCACCAGGACCTTCGTAGATCGCCGTGTGATCGGATCATAAACACTTAGCGCCTCGATGGGTCCTCGGGTGCGGCCAAAGCGGAGCGAGTAGGGTTTGGCTCTTGTAAGGCCGTGCAGATTCAATGGCCACGTTTCCTTGGGGAATCGGTCTCTTACGTCGCGGAACAGGTTGCCGCTTGAGGCGATTTGTAGCCCACCGACGAGTCTTGGGGGCAGAAGTGAGTCAAATCGGGAGTTGAATCCACGCGTGGCTCCGGTCGTTGCGCCGATGACGATTTTGGCCATGCCCCCAACACCCTTTAGGGTTCCAACGACTTCCCACCCGTCCAGATTCATATTTGAACCTATTCGTGCTTCCCTGGTTAACGGCGTTGCCGGTTCAAACAAAAGGGTCACACCTTCAGGTGCAAGGCATCGAACGAAGTAGCCCTTTCCTGGCTCGAATGTTGTGACAGATGCCATCGTTCCTGTCTCGGGCGCACCGGTAACCGTGTCGTTTACGCCAGGAACAAAGCCGAACACGTCGGTGCCCACTTCGAGACCAACTGCATCGGAATAGAACTTTGGAAATTCGGCTCCCTTGATGACTCGAATGCGTGTGAGCGGTACGTTCTCGGGAAGTGGAGAGGCCACAAGGTTCCAGCCCGGCCTCAGGGCGACGCCTGTTGGAGTGCCCGGACTGTACCGACCCGGGGTAAAGAAGCCAACGTTGTTCGAATTCAATCGCAGGAAAAACGCGTTACCAGCCCGTGCCGGTCCCGCATCTGGGTAGAGGTCATATCTGGCTCGTGCGGTGTTGTATCGGGCAGCCAGGAGAGCGTTTGGATTAACGCCCAGCACGTCGGCCAAATCGGTCGCGTAGGTTTCGACTGGGAAGCCGAGGAGTGAAACGCCCTTGGTCAGCCCGCCAGAAGGTGCGAAGTTAAGGTCGCCGCCAACTCTCATATCCACGCCCAATGGCCCGGGCCCCTTATTGATCAACCTTGTGAAGGCAACGACGTCCGTTGAACCAACCCGCTTAATGATTTCAATCCGAACCCGCGCATAACCGAGGAAAGCCGTTGATGTGATCTGCGTGCCAAAGGCACCGTCTCGGACAGGACAGTTGTCGAAGACGTTGGAACCGACAGCGACGCGAACACGAGCCGTTTCTCCGGATCCCAGGGAGAGGCCAACGACCGTGCCATAGAACGAGTTACCATCGAGATTGGTCGCCGTCGCAACGGCTCCTGCGGGAACATAGGTGCGTGCGATACGATCGCCGACCGGCAAGTCAATCGTCGTTCGGTACGGCACGCCACCATTGAGGTCGGGGAAGTTTGGCGTTACCGATCCATAAGCGCCAGCAATGTCCATACGGTCTTCCTGAGCGCTGGGAAAGAGTCGATTGAACGTATGGTCCCAAAAAATGGGATAGCAGGTCCCGCTTGAGAGCACCTCATTGCCGCCCACTTGCGTTTCGAAGTAATGGGCGACAACGTCAAAGACGCCAAAGTCGGGTGTCGAGGCTTCCGGAGGCAGAGGCACTGGTTGGACGATCAACTTTGGCCCA
>CALMEF010000055.1 GCA_937862825.1 uncultured Armatimonadota bacterium | reverse complement strand
CGCTAATCACAGAAGGCATCGAAGACGCTAGAGGCACCGCAAAGCCGTTCCCTGGCGCAGCCTTCGACAAGGTCAACGTGAACGTCACTGGAGAGCCACCAACAACCGAGGACGACGCGCAAGTCATTGTCCATGGCGCAGAGAGTCGGAATGGGTTCCAAGCGCAGACCATGTGCGCATCAGAATTGTCCTCATAACGGTTGGAGAGGTAAAGAGTCTGACCAGAAAATCCGTAAGTCACGAGATCCGCGGCGCCCTCGGTCATATACGCTAGCTGTTTCGTAAATGGACTTAAATTCCATACTTCTACAACGCCAGTAGAAAGACCACCAGACCCTAGCACAAGCCTAGATCCGTCCGGAGAAACTGCTCCAGCTCTAAGAAACCCCTCCTTTGATAAAGAGGACTGAAAGTCACCCGAATGTGCCCAAGAACCAATTCCATTCCTCCTGTAGACGTGCAATAAGTTCGTCGAATCGAGCACGACAATCGTGCTTCCCAAAGGATCTATCAGCGCCTCGTCCACGAGATAATCAAGTTCAAGGTCTAACTCCGGTGTCGCAAGCCCAGTTAGGCTACTGGTAGCCCAGACTAACATTCGTCCGCCTCCTACCAAAATAAAACGAGATCCATCGTGGGAAAACTTCAGAATCGTAGGCAACCATATCCCAACATTGAGGGTCCGGAAACTTGATCCGTTACTTGTTCGATGAAAATTTATCGCCCCTGACTTCGCAATAGCGATCAATCCAGAATTAGCAGCAGGGACGATACCTCGGGACGTTGTCATTCGTTGCCGCGATATGTAATAGCTCACCGGATCGGGGTCAACCCCACCGGGTATTGCTGGAAGCATTGAGTTGTTTTTTGGACTCATTACGTAGGTATTAGAGTCTGTAGACCACACCAGTTTTCCGGCACCATATGATGCAGCCATAATATCATCTACAGATTCCTTTAAACGCGTGCGAAGCCCAGTTGTTGGATCATAGCCAGTAAGATGTGTCCTAGATACAGTGAAGACCACTTCATCACCAGCGACAATATCTAAGACAGCCGCTGTGGAAGCAATTACACCGATGTTACCACCCAACTTTGAAGTCAAACTAATATCCGGAGTCGGTTGCCATGCAACTAACCCCGATCGTGAAACGCAGAGTGGCGATCTTCCCGAACTCAATCCTTCGTCGCCATCATACTTCCAACGTAGTACGCCACTTTGAGACACTTTCAGCAAATGCCAAAAGCCGTATGGCTTGCAATTCAGAGCCAAGTCTCCATCGGGAAACCACTCTATATTAAGTGGATTGTCCTTAGGGGCTCTAAAAGAACCTAACGAAGTGAAGTCGGAAGTTCTGTAAACATACACAAAGTTACCGCTTGTGAATGCTAACTTAGTTCCGTCCGGTGAAACCGCAAGTCCGCCGATTCCGTTGGTAACTGGCGCTAAAGTATGTGTTGGTGCTGCGGTACGATTAACTCGATCGTAAACTCTGACTTGAGAGCCTGTCCGGTTAACTGCGAGCCACCTCGATCCCACAAGTGAGATAAGGTCCAATTTACTGCTTTCAAAATCATCGCCTAAATCCCAACGATGAAAGTTTATCCAGTCATTGCCAACCTTTATCATTTCGTCAACGAACTGCCCATGGAGCAGATAAAATTTCGTCGAAGACTCAACGGCAAACTGCACGGCAGAACTTAGGAATGTGTAACTAAATTGTTCTCTTAGCAACCCACTTGAAGTATATATGACCGAAACTTTTCCTCCGGTCCTTGCAAACAATAAGGAATTGTTTGGTGATAGTCCTATGGAACCATCGACGTCAAGACTATTGAAGTTCCAGAGGGCCTTTCGCGTAGACGCCTGCCACGCCCTAATGTGATCCCTTGAGGCACCAATGATTTTCTGTTCGGCCGAGGAGGCCTGCGACGTCACAGTCAACCTCGTAGCGCTGAAACCTCCGTTCAGCCACACTTCATCCAACTCAGCGCTTTTGACTGCACAAGCAAAAAGTGCGAAACACGTGCAAACGATAATCTTCATCTTCCTCCTACGGTACCTTCACCGTGAACGTCATTTTAGCAACAGAACCGTTCTTTGCTCCCGAAACCACG
>CALMEF010000054.1 GCA_937862825.1 uncultured Armatimonadota bacterium | reverse complement strand
CGGGGCCAGCCGAGGCCCCCGCGAAGGACCTGCTCGGTGCGGAGGCCACGGCCGGGTCCCCCCCCCACCAACGGAGGGGGCGAGGCCGATTTGACCGCCACTGGGAAAGTCAGCCAAACCACAGCCTGACGATGTCGTTGGTCATTCGCGACTGCCAGAACCATCCACGACCTTGGTTGGTCGGAATGGCAGTGGCAGTTCAGGTTGGTCATTTGTTAACGGCCCGCGTGAGATGGCCCAACGATCTCTCGCTGGGTGGGCGAAAAGTTGGTGGCATCCTGACAGAAGTCGTTGAGGGGGTACCAATCGTCGGAATCGGACTGAACCTTCACCAGACGGAGTTTCCACCAGATCTGGCTCCGCAGGCAACCAGCCTTCGGTTGGAGGGTCGTATGCCGGGCCAACCTCTTGAGGTTGCTCAACAGATCGAAGCGAGGCTAAATGGGTTGAGATGGCCGATGTCGTGGAGCGAACTTCAGCAGGACTGGCAGTCGATTGATGACACTCCGGGCAAACTGTACAAGTTTTCCGACGGTCGTAGGGGTACAGCGATCAGAGTTGGTGTCCACGGTGAACTGATCTGCATGACCAGTGCTGGAGAGGAGAGCGTCCTGGCTGCCGATGCTTTGTACTCAGTTGTCCGCTAGCGGGCTTAGTTAATCCTTGTATAGCAATTCCTCTAGAATGACGCCATCGAGTTGAACATGGCGAAACTCTTGCATGTCACTCCCCCTGTCCGTTTTGAAAATGGAGTGAACAATGAACCTAAAGAGAATTTGTGGAATATCCGCTGGGCTTGCAGTCGCAAGCCTATCCAACGCTGCAATCGTGTCTGTTTCTGGACAAGGATTGCACATGACCAACCTAGCTAATGTGGGCTATAAGGCCAACTTTTTCAATGACTCGGCGACAGTGATTCGAGGGTGGGACGAAGTTCAAAATGTCGCTCTGTCTCAAACGATTGAGGTTGACATAAACGCAATGGGCGTCTACCAAAACCCATTCACGTCGGCAAATGCCGAGATTAGCCGGGGAACGATGGTTAGTAGTCACACCCTCTACTTTGACCCAAACCAGAGTCGTCGGGGAGTTGCAACCTTTACCTTTGATGCTGCAATCATTGGCATCATCACAAGCGAGGGAAATGCCGCGTCTAACGACCGTTTCATGAAGTCCGACTTCTTGATTCCAGGAGCTGTACCAGCGGCCAATCTCGCCACGACACACTACAATGCGCGGGGAATCGAGTTTGGACCTGAAGTAATCACCTGGTCTACGCCGAATGTCCTGACAGTTGATCTAAGTGCCAGTAGTCCCGGGGACCAGATCCGCGTCATCACTCAGGCTGTTCCCGAACCAGGAACAATTGCGGCGCTCGGGCTTGGTGCGTTGGTCTTAGTTCGCCGCAAGCGGCAACTCGTTTAAGGCCTACTCAGTCGCAGGTGCTTCTGCAGTGGTTGACTCAACGGCTGCTGCAGGAGTCTCAACCGGCGTCTCGCGAACTTCGCGAACCTCTCGGTTCTCTCGTGGGCGACGCGGCCCAAACTCGCGACGGTCATTACCTGTATCAATCTTGACAAACTCAAGAAGAGCCAGTTCTCGTGCTCTGCGGATTGCGCGAGCAATCATGCGCTGCTGCTTGGCGGTATTACCGGTCTGACGACTTGGCTTCATCTTGCCATGCTCGTTGACGAATCGGCGAAGGAGAGCAACGTCCTTGTAATCAACGGAAGTGACCTTGTTGATAGTCAACTCGCTGACTTTTCGTCGTCGCTTGCCGCGGAACTTCCCGGCATCCATATCCTTGTCCATGCGGAAGCCCGCTGCCGAACCTAAAACCTTGGTCTCTTCGCTCATCTCAAATCAAACCGCACAAGTGGGGTAACCCGAAAAGTATAGCACAACCGCTGTGCTAAGATACGCCATGTCCCGGCGAACCTTGTCCTTGGCCCTCGCACTGTTCCTGCCGACGCTGGCTTGCTCCCAAACGTCCTGGCGAGATCGTTTTGAGGCGACCGAACACATGATCGCGATGCGCGATGGAACGAAACTGTACACCGTTGTATTCGTTCCGAAGGGCAAGCCTGGCCCCTTTCCCATCCTGATGGAACGAACCTGCTATGGAGCAGGTTCTCCCAACAATGCGCCGCGCCGAGGATATCCCAAACTCAACGAGGCAGGTTACATCCTCGCGTTTCAAGATGTCAGAGGTCGCGGAAAGAGTGAGGGCGATTTCGTCAACATCAGGCCACTTCTCAAGAAGGGGCAGCCGGGAGTTGACGAGAGCACGGACACGTTTGATACGGTTGACTTTCTCATCAAGAACGTTAAGTCGAATAACGGCAAAGTCGGTCTATGGGGAATCTCGTACCCTGGGTTCTATGCTGGCGCAGGCGCGGTCAGAAACCACCCGGCTTTAGCCGCCGTGTCTCCTCAAGCCCCGGTTAACGACTGGTTCCAAGGCGACGATGTGCATCACAACGGCGCACTCTTCCTCCAGGAGACCTTTGACTTCATGCTTGGCTTTGATGTGCCTCGCGGCCAGCCTCGAGTCAATGTTGATCGTGAGGGCTTGAACGCGTACAACTTCTATTTGAAGGCGGGAGCCCTGAGTAACTACGACTCCAAGTTCCTTCAAGGCCGAATTCCGTACTGGAAAGAGCTGATCGAGAACGACACTTACAACCAATACTGGAAGGATCGCGCGCTGTGGAGAGCCTTCTCTGACGTGAAGTGTGCCGTCCTGACGGTTGGCGGCTGGTTCGACAAAGAGGATATGTACGGTGCTCTTCAGCTTTACAAGGCAGGCGAGCGACAGAACCCTGGGACTCCAAACTTCCTCATCATGGGCCCGTGGTCGCATGGACAGTGGGCCAGTGGCGATGCCCAATCTTTGGCAGATGTTCCTTGGGGAAGCCGAACTGGGCAGTGGTACCAAGAGAACGTCGAGCTCCCGTTCTTCGAGCGATATTTGAAAGGGAGGACGGACGCCCCGCAAATCGCTGAGGTGACTGTCTTCGAGACCGGGGCTAACGAGTGGCACAAACTTGGCCAATGGCCACCCAAAGGGGGCAAGGCCTCCGGATTGCATTTGGATGCAGGCCGAACCTTGGCCTTCAAGGCGGTCAAGTCCTCAGGCAAGGAGGCCTATGTTTCCGACCCGTCCGCCCCGACGCCTTACACCCACGATTGGGCCTCGTCTAACCGAGCACCAGGTGATTGGCTCGCCCGTGACCAGCGGTTCTTGAATGAACGAACCGACCAAGTGACGTTTTCGAGCCCGCCACTCGCATCGGACTTTCGGATCGCCGGGGAAGTTGAGGCTGACTTGTGGATCACGACAACTGGTACGGATGGTGACTTGGTCGTTCAGTTGATTGATGAGATTCCTATGGACTCGCCGATGCAGTCTGCATCCGGTAAGTCAATGGCTGGGTATCAGTTCATGGTGCGCGGCAACATCATGCGGGGCAAATTCCGAGATTCTTTTGAGAATCCGAAAGCATTCGTTCCGGGCCAACCAACTCGAGTTCGCTTCCAACTAAACGATGCCATGCATACCTTCAAGAAGGGTCACAGGATCATGGTCCGAGTCATGAGCTCGTGGTTCCCGATTGCGGATCGAAATCCAAACACGTTCGTGAGTCGAGCCAAGGCAACTGATGCGGACTTCAAGAAGGCCACGATAGAAGTCTTGTACGGCCCAAAAACCCCAAGCCAAATTCGTGTCAACGAGCGACCATAATGATCTGTAATGCGCGAAGTTCACTCGACACCCAATGCTCCCGCTGCCATCGGACCGTATAGCCAAGCTGTTCGTGCAGAAGGCAGTTACCTCTTCATGAGCGGTCAGATCCCCTTGAGGCCAGATGGGACCCTAGTTCAGGGTGATGTCAAGGTGCAAACGGAGCAAGTGATGTCGAACATGCGAGGCGTCTTGGAGGCTGCAGGGCTGTCATTTGGGAATCTCGTCAAGACAACCATCTTTCTGTCATCCATGGACCATTTTGCGGCGGTCAACGCAGTTTACGGAGCAGTCTTCGAGGGCGATCCGCCTGCCCGATCCACGGTCGCCGTGGCAGGTTTGCCGCGCGGCGTCGACGTTGAAATTGAAGGTATCGCTGTTTACTAGGTCATGTCCGAACCCCGTCGTGTCGTCTCGGTAAGTCTGGGCACAAGCAAACGAAACAAATCGCACGAAGTTGAAATCCTCGGCGTTCCATTTCGTATTGAGCGTGTCGGTACAGATGGCGACATGGCGAAGGTCGCGCAGATGTTTTCCGATCTTGATGGCAAAGTGGACGCTCTGGGAGTTGGAGGCGCGGACATTTGGGTGGTCGTTGATCAGAAGAGATACGCATTTAAGCAGATTCTTCAGTTGGTTAGCGGTGCCAAATCGACGCCCGTTGTTGACGGAAGCGGCCTGAAACACACTCTCGAACGAGAGACAATACGTTCGCTACAACGTGACGGTGTCGTGGACTTCAGGAGTGAAACCACGCTACTTGTCAGTGCAGTCGATCGGTTTGGGATGGCCCAGGCCCTTGTGGAGGCTGGTGGGAAGGTCATCTTCGGTGACCTCCTCTTTGGGTTAGGTTTGCCGATTCCGATCCGATCTTATCGGATGGTTCAAATCATTGGGTCGTTGACCTTGCCAATCGTGACCAGGTTGCCGTTCAAATGGTTCTATCCAACCGGGGAGAAACAGGAGACACGGACGCCAAAGCACGGCAAAATCTTCTCCGAGGCGAGCGTCATCGCTGGCGATTGGCATTACATTCGACGCTACGCTCCAGATCGAATGCCTGGAAAGACGATCATTACTCAGACTCTTCGAACCGCTGACCTTGAGTGGCTGAAAGAGGCGGGTGTCCGTCGCGCCATAACCACAACGCCAGTTATGGGTGGCGAAACATTCGCAACGAACGTGATGGAGGGCGTAATCGTAACCCTCCTCGGTAGAAGTCCGGCCGAGTTAACGGAACAGGATTACCTGGACACCCTTGCTCGGCTGGACTGGAAACCAAATGTTATCGAATTGAACTAGGTTGACTTCCGATTGATTTTGAAGGTCCCTTTTACTTCCTCGATGGTCAACTCGATAGTTGACTTGATGAGCTGACCACCTTGCTCGTACTCACTGGTGACAATCAGCTCCCCTGGGGCTTCATTTTCGGGTTCAACGGTCAGGTTTGATTTCATAACCACGACCTTCTTGCCGTTCACCTCTTTGATTTCCACAAACTTACCTGTCCCCTTGAGCGTGACGGCACTATCCTTTGTCTTCAGGTCAATTTTGTAACTGTCCCCAACCTTGATCTTCTCTGTGGGGCGGAGGTTCGAGAAGAAGTACATTGCGGAGACCATTTCCACGTCTTTGACGCCGAACGACTCGGGGAGGCCAGACGATGTGAAAACTGCGTCAAGTTCGCCGTCGTTGAGGGGCAACTCTTGGTCGCCGACCGCAACCTTCATCTTTGGCGTAGTGATATGTGCATCGGCTCTTCCTCCATCCAGGAGTTTCTTTATCTCAACCTGGAACTCTCCGTTGACGGTTATCTCTTGCCCATTGGCGTCGGCTTTCCCATCAATGGTGAAAGACGATTTGTCGTTAGCGACAAACTTATGGGAGATGTCAAGCGGCTCCGACGATTGAAGAGCGACGAGTAATCCGAGTAATGTTGCAACTGCTGGCATACCATGTTTACGGGATGCCAGCAGTGCGGTTTCAACGATAGGTCTTAGGACCCAGCAATTCCTGCCGAACCGGGGATCTCGGGAACCTTTGGTGATTCAGGTGGGTGCTTGGCGGAATCAAACTTTCGAACGAGAACTCTGTTTTCGCCAGCCTTGAACATGGCTGTTTCCGGTACAAATTCTCCAATTTCCGAAAAGTCCCGCACGTTGATGCCCAAGGCGTCGCGGCTGGTTGCCTCGTGTTTGGACGCGAGGCTTACTGAGTTTTCGGGAGCGGCGAAGTCACCTTTGAGAAATGCTGCCCCCATGGTGCCGAGCACTAGCAGGCCGAAGAGCCCAGTGCATTGGATCATTGTGGTTTCTCGATTTCTCATGACAACCAGTAAACGCAACCATTAAAGGGAAAGTTCCGAGGTCCTAGGACTCTTCTGCCAGGCTCATCCGTAGAATATTTGAAATGACTATGTTGCTGTTGGCCGCTCAGATAACAACGGCGGTAACCATTCCTGAGTTTGCATCGGTTGCCCCAAACCAAACGTTTCGCGTGGCCGTTCAAGTTGGACTGGAGGAGGGCTGGCACTCCTACTGGTTGAATGCGGGCGACTCGGGGAGCGCTCCAGAATTTAACTGGAAACTCCCAAAGGGTTGGACCGTGTCACCGCCAATCATGCCGACTCCGCACAAGATTGACTTGGACGGAATGAGGAACTACGGTTTTGAGCAGTCCGCCACGGTGTTCTTTAACATGAGAGCAGGGTCACAAGGTGGCGTCCACCAGATTTCCGCAGACTCAACCTGGATGGTATGCAAAGACACATGCAAGATGCTGCACCGGTCACTTAGATTCTCAGTTGAAGTCGCCACAAGCCGTCCCAACGACGCTTGGGCACCACTGGAAGCAATTTGGAGTCACGTCCCAAAACCGACCGACTGGAAGTACAGCGCCAGGCGACAAGGTGATCAGATCGTGTTACGCATCGGAAACTCCCAAAACGACCGGCTTGGGGAAGGTGCTTACTTCTTTAGCGAAGAGATGGGAGTAATTGATCATTCCGCGGATCAGATTCTGTCTACAGACGAAATGGGCCAGACGTTAACCATGCCAATCTCGGCTTTCGCGCGCGGTCCCATTCGTGTGCTGAAAGGGGTGTTAACCGATTCCCAACGAAAAGTGGGCGTAAAAATATACGTTTCCATCGTATCCCAGTAGGTAGGAGGTTTTTCACAACATGAATCGAATCAAAACTATGGGCTTCGCGGTGGCGTGTATCGCTGCATCGGTCGTTTACGCTCAATCGCAACAGGCAACGGCCAAGGTGGGTCAGGCGGCACCGAACTTCACCTTGACGGATAGCAACGGAAAGAATGTGAGCCTGTCGGACTACAAGGGCAAGTACGTCGTGCTTGAGTGGACAAACCACGATTGCCCGATTGTTGTTGGTCACTACAAGTCTGGCAACATGCAACAGACTCAAAAATGGGCCACCGGAAAGGGTGTCGTGTGGCTTGCAATCGTTTCGTCTGCACCCGGTAAGCAGGGTCACGTGACTGGCCCTGAGGCGAATGACATCATGAAAGAGAAGGGGCACAATGTCAGCGCAATGCTTCTTGATCCAAACGGCAACGTGGGACGTACCTACGGGGCCAAGACCACACCCCATATGTACATCATTTCTCCCGACGGGACGCTGCTGTACAACGGTGCGATCGATGACAAGAAGGAGCGCAACCATGTCATCGCCGGGTTAGAAGAGGCAATGGCGGGCAAGGCCTTGACCGTACCAACATCCCAGCCATACGGCTGCGGCGTCAAGTACTGAAGCAAAATCCAAGCTGAGGCTGGTCTTTAGATCAGCCTCAGTTCCATGCTTGCGCGGTAGAATCGCGGCCAACCCAAGAGACTACAGATGTCAGAAACCTTGATTCAATTTAACTTCGCCCAAGAACTTGCCAACTGGACTCGACGAGTCGCTGGCATGTACGTCAAAGATTTACATGCACTTTCGGACCAAGCGTACACACAGTGCCAAGGTGGCACTTGTCGAACCATGCAGGACGTTACTGCTGAGTGCGCTGGATTCAACATGATGGTCACCGCGATGATCAAAGGGGACGCGGTCCCAGAGTTTTCTGACGAACAGAGGGCTTCTTATACGGCTTCGCTTGGTACGCGCGAAAAGGGAGCGAAGGCGATAGAAACCACGGCGAATGCCATGGCGGATGCTATGGCATCGAATGGCCACCGCATGGGTGAGATGGTCACGGCTCCCTGGGGCGAGACTATGAATGTCTTTAATCTTGCCGTGCTAAGTTCGAACCATATGCTGTATCACGACGGGCAATTGAACTTCGTTCAGAGTCTGAACGGCGACGACAAAATGCATTGGTTTGACGAGTAGCCAACATTCGGCTCATTCTTGATAAAATGGGCATGAAATGTTGGGGGAGTTCACAGTTCAGAAGGTGGCGCTGACCGTAATCGGTCTCTTGGCCGTGCTCGGCATTGCCGCCTTCTTTGGTCCTGACCTTGGCACGCCGCCCAAAATTGAGATTTCAAGTTCCAATCAAGCAAGTTCAGCCCCACAGCGGTTGCTCTCAACGCCTGCTGATCCAACGGACCAGCCGAAGGAAGTTGAACCTGGAAAACTCATCGTTCACGTTGCTGGCGCGGTCGCCTCGCCGGGTGTCTACGAATTCGAACCTGGATCTCGCGTCAAAGATGCGCTAGAGAAGGCAGGCGGCTCAAAAGGCGAAGCGAGCCTTGATGACATCAATCTTTCGGCCAAGTTGGTTGACGGCGAGCAAGTTTATATCCCCTTAAAAACTGAGGATGCTCCGGCAGAAGTTGCAAAAGTTGCCGAGGTATATTCCGGGGCCCGAGCAAAGGCTTCGCCGACCAAAGCCAAGGCAACCAGCCGGGCTCTCGCTCCCAAGTCGATCAGTCTGAATACAGCAACCGCTGCGGAACTAGATCGTTTGCCTGGCGTCGGGCCATCAACTGCGGCGAAGATCATCGCTTACCGGCAGGATCACGGCGGATTCTCGTCGATTGACGAAGTCCTCGCCGTGAAGGGTATCGGTCCCAAGAAACTGGCGGAAATGCGACCTTACCTCAGACTCTAGCCAAAGGTAGAATAGCGTCTATGCCGGTCGAGATTTTGATGCCCGAGTTGGGTGAGTCGGTACACGAAGGGACGGTCAGCCGTTGGCTCAAGAAGGAAGGTGAGTTCGTCAAAGAAGATGAGCCAGTGGTTGAAATCATGACCGACAAGGTCAACACCGAGCTCCCCAGTCCGGCATCGGGGACCCTGATCAAGATCATCGTGCCGGAAGGCAGTCCCGTTCAAGTGTTCCATGCGATGGGCCTCATTGATGATGGCTCCGGTGGTGAGGTTGCTGCCGATTCGACGCCGGCACCAGCTGCTGAAGCAAAGTCAGAACCCGCTCCGGTAGTGGAGCAGACCGCGCCGACCGCAAATCCGAACGGTCAACGAGCGTGGTATTCCCCAGTCGTCCGCGCGATTGCGAAGGCAAACAATTTGACCGATGACGTCCTTGGAAACATAAAGGGCACGGGCCAAGGTGGTCGCGTCACGAAGAAGGATGTTGAGGGATTCCTTGCAGGAGGATCAGCGCCTTCGGTTGCTCGCATTGAACCCAAGCCTGTTGTAACTCCGAGTATTGCTGGTCCTGAGCAAGAACTTGTGCCCCTTGCAGGCATGCGAAAGATGATCGCCGAGGCAATGGTTCGAAGTTCGCAGGTTCCGACGGTCACCACGATGACCCAGGTTGACGTGACCGCGATGGTTCAGTTCCGCGAGAGAAACAAGGAGTCCTTCCAAGCTCAATACG
>CALMEF010000053.1 GCA_937862825.1 uncultured Armatimonadota bacterium | reverse complement strand
CCAAACACGGAGGAACTCCGTCGGCAGCACTGCAACGACGTCTCCACCTCTCAACATTAGTCCCCCGTCACGCTCGGATGTCAAGATTGTTGAAAGATTTCCCTTCAATAACTGGGTTGGCCCACGGTACACGGTAACGTCAAAAAGGTCGGGATCCTCCTTAAGGTCCAGAGTCGCCAACACTTGCCGCAAATTGGTTTCAGGCGTCCAAACGATTGTGCCCCCGGTCGGTGCCTTTGCGCCCGAAACATAAATGTATTCAAGACGTTCGGCAAGCAAGACGACACTGACTCCAGGGTTCTTGATGAACGTTGAGAATCGCTTCGTAAGGTCGGTCTTGACCTGCTCGAGTGTTTTCCCCTCCACGGGTAGCCGACCGAAGCCTTTTCCACTTATCGATCCGTCGGTGAGGACTACGCACTCAGAGTCGTACGTCGGGGCTCCAAACACGCTCACCGAAAGCTTATCGCCCGGTTTAAGTTTGAGGGCGGCCTTTTGGGCAAGCCCGATCGTAGCGACAGACGCCAGCAAAACCGCGAGGAGAAATCGCACCACGTTAGTGTACCGACGGGTGCGATTTGAGTTTTGACACTTGATTCAGCCATAATAGACGGCAATAACCATGAAGCAAGGCGTACACCCAAATGTTTATCCCGTTTTGTACGTAGATGGATCACACGAGTGGACCGGACTTTCAACAACGAAGACCGGTGAGACACGCAACATCGATGGCGTGGATCATTACGTTGTCAATCTTGAAATCAGCGCCTTTTCCCACCCGTTTTATACGGGCACAAAGAAGTTGGTTGACACTGCCGGTCGCGTTGAGAAGTTCATGCGCCGATATGGCAACCAGATGGCAAACAAGAAATAGCTCCTTCTCTTTACGGGTCGAGGAAATCCTCGACCCGTTTTTTTGTGCCTCTACCAGTGTGTTCGGACACGATACCGGATGGTTTTGACTTCATTCGGATTGAGTCTGACAACAAACTGCATCGTGTTCGAATCAAGTTTCTCAAAGTCCATTGACTTCTCAAGGATTTCCCATTCGGCATAGCGCCGCTCCATAACATGGACCGTCTCCGGAACCTCTTTTCGGTTTCGCACTTCAATCTCAAACACTTCATCAGTCGAAGTTCGAGAACCTCCCACCCAGTTGAAACTCACTCGCTTTCTAGAAGCAACAACGTCGAAGGACCGACCGACAAAGAGGCTGATCTTTTCTTCCCGCGGCGTATGCTGAATAGAGTCTTCGCCAAGCATTTGAACTGAACCAGATTTGTCCCGCTGGTACACCTTTACCGCTCCCGCTGGGAGCGGTATGCCGAGGCCGTTTGCTTTCGTATTCATGAATTCGACGAGCACGATCGGCTTGATCATGCCCGTCCCGACTTCGGTTTCGTTGGGATAGTAAACGCCGTAATCGCGAAGGCTATCGACCACAAGTTTCTTGGTTGTCGTCAATTGCGGAGATTCAAGCAGACTGATTTGCTTCGTCTCCTTGTTCTTCATCGTGGCAGGGCGCTGCAGCGTATATAAGTGGTACTCGAAGAGGGACTCCTCAACAAATCGGTTGTCCGCCTTCATCATTTCGGCACCGGCACGACCGCCGCCGCCGAATCCGCCGGTAGGACGCTGGGCTCTTTGGACATCTCCGGCGAGTAACTTCAATTTGGCGTCGGTGTAGGCCTCCCCGGAGTTGTTCGTCAGTGTCACCCATCCCTTCAAGTTTGACTTTTGGGCTTCGTCCAAGGTGAGAACGTAATTCGCGTTCCACGACATCTGCTGGGTGAGATAACTTAGTTCAACCGGGGTTTGACCAGCCTTGTTCGCATGCAGGTCCCAAATCAAGGTGGGCTTCGAGATCATTCCCTGGGGGATCGACTCAACCTCAACCTCCCCTACAGGATCAAGAATGACCCTGCCGTCCGTGGATTGAATAACCATTCCAGGATATGAGGTTCCAAGTGGGCTATTGTTCACTCCAGTTGGTGCGCTCATCAGTTTGCCAATCAGCACTTCTTTCGTACCGTTCGGCAAGGTTCGATGGAAGCGAACGATAGATCCAACCGCTTTGTTGAGTATGCCAATGGGATTGATCAAGTCGAACACATAGTTTTGTTCGTAAACCTCGAAAGCATCGGCTGCTCCAAGCGATTTGATCCCAACACTTGTTGGCTCAATCGCTGCGGCGACGTTCTCAATCGCCACATTTTGGCGGCCGCTTCGAAGGTCAAGTTGACGCACTTCTTTGACGAGCGCGAATCCTTGGTTGTAGATGGTCACCTCAGTGCCCATCGACTGCGCGAGAACCGTTCCGAAAGCAAAGGAAAGAATCATCGTTCCTTTAGACGCTCCTGTAGGACTGGAGTTATCTGGCGAGGTAGTCCGAGAGCCTGGGAAGGAAGAACGTCCAGCCTTCAAGGATTTCTTTTCGACTGATCTGATCTGCCTGAGATTCGGTGAAGCCGGAATGGGTTACCTTCAGCGATTTAGGCTGAAACTCGATTCGCACCCTAAGGTTGGACACTCCACTATGCTTCCAGTTCCAGGTGTAGCCAAGCGAGCGGTCGGGAGAGAACTCAAAGTAGGTGCCATAAAACTCAAACCCTTGCTCGGGCCAAAGCACTTTGAGCCCGCCGCCGATACCAGGATCCACGAAGGCCTCCTTTCCCCACCAAGTTGCGAGCGCTTCTGGGTTGGTGAAAGCATCAAAGGCTCGCGCCGCCCCACAGTCATAGGGCAGTTCGCACTCGATTCGATCCGAGCCTAACAGTTCTGCGCGCATTCCCACCCACATGATACGGGGTAGTCTCCCAAAAAGTGATGAGATGCCGATTGTTCCCCACATTTCTAGCACTAGTTCTAGCGTCTTCCGCCTTTGGGCAGAAGAAGATCCTTGACCATGACGTCTACGACATTTGGCGTTCCGCCAAGGGCTCCGAATTGTCATGGGACGGCAAGTGGTTTGTTTATGTTGAAGGCCCAGCAGTCGGCGACAACGTCCTGATTGCAAAGTCCACAACGACCAACACCGTGTACAGGGTTGAAAGGGGCTCAGCACCCCGAATCATGCCGGATTCACGATACGTGGTCTTCACCATCTTGCCCGCCAAGGCCGATGTCGATAAGGCAAAGAAGGAAAAAAAGAAGCCAGCCGACATGCCTAAGAACGAGCTTGGAATCATGGACCTTGCGGATGGCAAAGTAACCACGATTCCGCGCCTAAGTTCCGTTCGAACTCCAGTAGAAGGCAACAATTGGATCGTTTACAAGGTAGAAGCGGTCCCTGCCACACCTCCTGCCCAGCCGACTCCTCCACCGACACAGCCGCCCGCAAAGCCTGAGGAGCCTAAAAAGGAGCCAGAGAAGCCGCAGAAGAAAAAGGACCATCCTGTCGGGTCCGAGATCATTCTTCGAAACCTCTCAACAGGTGCTGAGACAAAGATCGCTGACGTCGTTGAATACGATTTCTCACGAAACGGTGGCGTCTTGGCTTATACGATCTCCTCGAAGAGCGGTGACACGGATGGTGTTTACGTGGTCAGCCTCTCCGGCGACGTCACAAAACCAATCGTGGTGGATCAAGGACTCGGCAACTATCGTTCCCTCGCGCTGGACAAAGATGGCACTCGAATCGCCTATGCGACCGACAAGAACGACTACAAAGCCGAGAAGCCGCTCTTTGAAGGATACTGGGCCAAGATTGGCCAAAAGCCGTCGCTCTTTGCCAAATCAGGGTCTTCTGGAATGCCGAAAGATTGGATTTTGAGTCCGAGCCGAATTCGCTTTTCTGAATCAGGTTCTCGGGTGATCTTCGCAACCACACCGAAGCCCGAAGAGGAAAAGAAGGACGAAACTCCAGACGACGAAAAGGTGAGTGTTGACATTTGGAACTGGAAGGACCCGGAACTCCAACCAATGCAATTGCTCCGCGCAACAATGGAGCGAAATCGTACCTACACGGCAATCTACGAAACTGGCACAGGCAACTTAATCCAAGTTGAAACCACCGACACCACTTCAGCCGTGCTTTCGAATAAGGGAGATGGGAAATGGGCGATGGTTATGAACAACCGACCCTACCGTCAACTCATTTCTTGGGACACAGAGTACGCAGACGTCTATCTCATGAACCTGGAGACGGGACAGCGAAAGCAACTCCTTACCCAAACCGATGACAACCCGTCATTCTCGCCCTCGGGTAACTATGTTTCCTGGTTTGACTCGAAGGAGAAACACCGAATGGTTGCCAACTCGCAAACTCACGCGATCGTGAATGTGAGCAAAGCAGTTCCCTATCCCATTTGGGATGAGATGGATGATCATCCTGCCCCTCCTCCTCCTTACGGTGGTGGAATGTGGACCGATGGAGAAAAGTCAATTCTCATCTACGACCGCTTTGACGTTTGGGCTTGCGATCCAACAGGCAGTAAGAATCCGGTCTGCTTGACGCTCGGTGCGGGCCGTCTCGCAGAAACCGTTCTGCGCCCGATTCGCACCGATTTGGAGGCCGATACGATCGGTCGCAACTTCTATCTTTCGGCGAGTAGCCTTCGGACTCGAGCAGCGGGCTTCTTCCGCCTAGAGAACGGAAACCTCAACTTGATCACCATGCAAGACAAAGCGTTTGGCGGTCTCTCAAAGGCCAAGAACGCTGAGGTTTATCTCACCACGCGAGAGGATTTCGACGAGTTTCGCGACTTTTGGATCTCAGGTCCGACGCTAACCGACATGAGAAAGGTGTCGGACATCAACCCTCAGCAAAAGGACTACAACTGGTGCAAGAGTGAGTTGGTCACGTGGTATTCGCTTGACGGCAAACCGCTCCAGGGCATCCTTACCAAACCAGAAAACTTCGATCCGGGCAAGAAGTATCCAATGATGGTCTACTTCTACGAGACCCATTCCCAGGATCTGCATCGCTACATTTCGCCGACGCCAAGTGCTTCGACGATCAATCCCACCTTCTTCGCGAGCCGTGGCTACATCGTCTTCCAACCCGACATTCCGTACGAAGTTGGATATCCTGGTCCTAGCGCGGTCAAAGCCATCTTGTCCGGAGTCTCCGCCATCCTCTCTCGAGGTTATGTTGATCCCAAGCGCGTTGGTGCGCAAGGGCAAAGTTGGGGCGGCTATCAAGTCGCGTATCTCGTCACCCAAACCAACATGTTCGCTGCAGCTGGCGCAGGCGCGGCCGTTTCCAACATGGTTAGTGCCTACGGCGGTATCCGATGGGGCTCAGGCATGGTGCGCCAAATGCAGTATGAGAAGGGCCAGAGCCGAATCGGAGGATCGCTCTGGGAGAACCCACTTCGTTACATCGAGAACTCCCCAATCTTTTGGGCAGACAAGGTGGAAACCCCGCTCTTGATGATGAACAATGACAAAGACGGAGCGGTGCCGTGGTACCAAGGCATTGAGTTGTTCACGGCGTTACGGCGACTACAAAAGCCGGTCTGGATGCTCGTTTACAACAACGAGGATCACAACTTGATTCAGCGCCATAACCGCAAAGATCTCTCGGTTCGCTTGTCCCAGTTCTTCGACCATTACCTGTTGGGCACGCCTCAACCAGTATGGATGAGCACGGGTGTCCCCGCGACGAAAAAGGGCAAGACCATGGGCACGGATTTCGGCGGCGGCTAGGCGTACCGCATTTTTCAGAGCCCTGAGAGACGAACTCTCAGGGCCTGACAAGACCTAGTGCTCTCTACTGTGGAAGAACGCTTCCGTTGGTTGAGTGGTATGACAGACGGCACACTCCGAGATCGTTCCAGCATGTCCCTGCAGAGCGATCGCCTGGACGTTATCGTTAGGCTGTCGGGTTGGTGCAATTGCATGTGGGCTACCATGGCACGCCTCGCACTTGACGCCACCGTGGCCCTTGGAGTCGCGGTATAGCACGCCTGGTTGCTCATATTCGTGCCCTTGCTCGTGGTGGCAGTTCCCGCACCTCGGTTGATCGACCCATGGCCGTCGAGCAGGGTTTGCAACTGCGGCCATGGTTCCATGGCACGAGACGCAGACGTTTCCGGCTCGCGTGTAGTGCACGTCACGCATACACTGAGTTTTTGGACCTGGATGGCATGCGTAGCAAGCATTCATCATCTGCGCCTTACCGGGGAACTTCCGATTTGCGTGGGACTTGTGCATCGCATGCGATAGATTCGACACACTGGGGTCGCCTGGCAAGCCAAGGGCTGGGTCTGCATGGCAACGCGCGCACAAGACAGGTTTCTGGGATTCCAATTGAGTGCCATGCAAGCGATCATGCTTCCTAAGAATGTCGGTTTCAGGAGTGATTCCTTTCGTGTTATGACAAGAGTCGCAACGCATCTCCCAAGAAACTGGGATCACGGCCTGAGTCGCGGCCAGATATTGCCCGCTCAGGCTAACCGTTATTGACGCTAGTTGGTAAGGATTCTCAATGCCCGCGTCTGTAATCGGTGTAATGGGGATCGCTGCTGCAATCCAATCCCCATCGGTTGTGGGGTCCATCGTGCCAGTCATCCCCTTGCCAAAGAGGCCAATGTCGGGCAGCAGATTGGCCCCAAACAGAGGGTATGCATAGTCCCAAAAATTTGTCTTTGTGACAGACGTGGTGTTTCCAGGGATGGAGTATCTGAGGGTGACGTCGCCATCCATAATTTCCGGCTCTGCGCCTCTCCGAATCACAGTTGCGCGCATGGTGTTGGCTGGCGGAAGTATGCAAATTTCATCGTATCTGGAGCCAAGGCAATGCATGCCGAGATCGTTGTAGCCCAAGACAATGTACTGACCTAGGCTTTGGGTTGCGGCCAAAGTCGCCGACTCCGCCTCATTTGCATTGCTAACAGCGAGGCCGAGCAAGAGAAAAGAACTGCTCAAGGATAGGCCCATCGTTCGGCGAATCAAACGCCCCCACGCGACCTTTCGAGATTTACTGGTCATGAGTATTGCCTCCAAGGTCCACTCTGCTAACGTGAACCCTCATTCATATAGAGTCACGTTTGAATCAAGATGACTCAATGGGCTCGAAGACCATGTTCCAGCGATGTTAGCTCGGAAACTCAGTGCTTCCCGTAGGTTCAACATTCCCATAAGTGCAGCCTAGCGGAGGTTGATGCGCCCTAGAATGCCTGAACCTGGACCCGGAAGCAGGCATGTGATACTATCTACCTGTTTGACGTGCCTGCTGTCGCAATCTCAATCTGATGGATCCGTCTCGCTTTGAAGCTCTCGTTCTCAAACACAAGGATTCTATCTACTGTCAAATGGCCCGAGTCTGTGGACATCGCGAAGACGCTGAAGACGCCCTCGCCAATGCTCTTTTACTCGCATTCAAGGCTTCCGCGAAGTTAACCTCCGAAAAGGCCTTTCGGAGTTGGTTGTGCATCATCGCGAAGCGCGTCTGTTTACGTATGAGAAGTCATCCCTCCTTTAGGGCAACCATGCAGTACGCCGAAGAGCACGATTTACTTTCGTCGGATGCAAAGGAACTGGAGCTAGTGATTCTCAAACGGTGCGTAAACGAGGCGATTGAAGCGTTGCCCAAAATTCTCGTGTCTGTTTATCGCCTATGTGAGCTCGATGAAAAGTCCGTGATTGAGGCGGCCAGCGAGCTTGGAATCAGCCCTGCCGCCACTAAATCTCGGCTGTTGCGGGCTCGCAAACTTGTTCGTGACCATCTCGATAACTCGATTTGCGGACAATGAGGCGTGTGCTTGCGTAGCGCGCAGGGTCGGATTTCTCCATCAGTTTGCGTGGTCGATTATAACTTGAGCCTCAAAGGTGGCACACCGGTAGAAGTTTCCTCTCTCATTGCCCATGACCGAACGGCCAGCCGTTCTTCTTCATCGCCTCCAACTCTCGTTGCCAAGCCGGGTTCTCATCAGGGTCTGGATGAGCCAAGTATGGCGGCAGAGGAACTTTTAGGGCAGAAAGATAGGCATGGAAGAACATCTGCCGGTCTTCAATCCAGCCGAAATGCCCACATGAGTCGAGCAGTTCTACCTTGGCTTGAGGCAGGAACTTCTCCTTCAATAGGAATGGCATGGCGCTCCCGCACGGGTCTTGATGGCCTTGGATCATCGTGACTGGGGACTTGAAGACTTTCGGCAAGCGGCTGATCAAATCTTCATAACCACTTGGATTCAAGATGTTCTTTCGAAGGGCAATGAACACGTTTGGGTTGAACATATCCTTTGGCGCGCGCTCCGCCGTTTGCTTTCCCATTTCCGCATCAATAAAGTAGTAAGGCATCAGGGTCGCCACTTGCATCTTGATCTTCTCTGGTTCGCTCAACCCCGTTTGAAGGTCCAAGTCCAATACCGTCTTCATGACATCGGATGGGACTATGCGATCAAGGTTCTTTCCGAGCACGAAGCCCTCCGCACCTATTCCCGGGACGCTTGTGAGCACCAGGTGGTCTATGGCGGTTGGGTGCGTTGCAGCATAAACCAGGGCAACGATCACCCCCCAACTCTGGCCTACAACGGTCCACTTTTTGGCGCCAACACGCTTTCGAAGTGCCTCCAAATCTTGAACTGTGCCTTCCAAAGAAACGTGGCTAGCCAGTTCTCCATCAGGATTCTTGAGTTTGCTCGATCCGGTGCCCAGTTGATTGAACAAGTAGGTTCGGCAACGTTCTCGAGCACCAAATCCAATGCCCCATACCGCGTTGCCAGAAAAACCCGGTCCACCTGCGATTGCCACGACAGGCTTTCCAGAGCCGATGGCTTCCGCTGTGATTGAATAGGCTCCACGATCCACCGATATAGTCGTGACCATCGTTGATAAGACCAGGAGGGATGCGAGCATGCTGAGAGGATATCCGACCATGAACCGGCGGTATGATCTTTGCGTTCCCTTGAGGCTCTTGAGTTGAAGATTTGGCTTGTCAATCCGCACGCGGTTCCACCCTCTGAAGGTGGGGGGACGCGGCACTTCTCAATTGCCAAAGAACTGAGCCGTAAGGGACATGAGGTCGTCGTCGTGGCAAGCGACGCTCACTACCTTGGGAACTCAACTGAGCGCCGGGTGGGTCTGATTGATCACGATGGTGTCCCATTTTTCTACATTCCTGCCCCGCCCTACCATCCCCATTCTAGGAAGCGTTTCATCAACCATCTGGTGTTTGCCTCCAGGCTCAAAAGAGCGACCATTCCTGGCTTCGAACCAGACGTGATCATGGGCTCCAATCCTCACTTGTGGGCTGCAGACGGGGCGCGAGCAAGGGCAGCCTCACTTGGTATACCGTTTGTGCTGGAACTGAGAGACTTGTGGCCAGAGGCCCTGCTCACCTATTCTCAGTTCACCGAATCTCAACCAATCATTCGTTGGATGCGCCGAATCGAGAGTCGGCTATATCGCGCCGCCAATCAAATCGTCGTGACTCCAACACGCGCGGCCGACTATCTCTGCACTCACGGGGTTGAACGCGAGCGCGTTCATGCGATACCTCATGGTATCGACCTTGATCTCACGCCTACCATCACTCCTACCCCAGAAAACGACACCTTTACAGTCATGTATGCAGGGGCTCATGGTGTTGCGAATGCTCTGGACATATTGCTTGAGTCCGCGAAACAACTTATGGACGCCAACGTTCGATTCCGACTAGTTGGCAGTGGACCGGTTAAGCCAACCCTTATCGAGCGCGCGCGCGCCGAAGGTATCGCCAACGTCGAGTTTCTTGATCCCGTTTCGAAGAAGGACTTGTTTCCGCTTCTTCAAAGCGCCGACGCGTTCACCATGGTGACGATGCCAAAGGCCCTCTACAAATGGGGAAATAGTTTCAACAAAATGTTCGACTACATGGCCATGGCTCGGCCCACGATTTACGCAGGATCCTTGCCCGACTGCCCGGTGGCTGACGCGGACGGTGGCTTGGTCGTTCCTCCAAATGCAGACGCGATAACCGGTGCGATTCGGACGTTGCTCTCGATGTCACCCTCCGACCGGGAAACAATGGGCACTCGTGCTAGGAAATTCGTCGAACAAAACCACTCGACGCTTGAGTTGGCCAACCAGTTCGAACTCGTGTTCAAGTCGGCCTTGCGCGGTACAATCTAGGGTTGTGAGCCACAAGCATATCGAGAATCCAGCCTGGTGGAAAAACACCTACTTCTGGATTGGTGGTGTCCTGCTCATTCTCGGTCTCATTGGCATGCCGTTTCTGGCTGGAGAGTCAATTATTCGCGATCCAGGTCAAAAACGCGAGTCTGGACTGTCATGGATGTACCTTGGTGGCGCCGTCATCATGCTCATCAATGGCTGGATCAGCCATCGCCAAACGATGGAGGCTTACGAGGACGAGTTCGGTCGCGCCGAATAGGCTCACGAATCAAAAACCATGGTTACCTGTAGTTGCGGAAAGCCCATTGAAAAGATCCCGGATTGGATGCAGTCCATTACCGTGGAGTTTGTTTGCAATAACTGCCCCAATCGGCAGCACAAGAATATTGCGTTTGTGAACTTAGAAGCCGCTTTGACAACCGCGGTCAAGGACTCTACCGAAGAGATTCCTGATCTCGAAGGCGAAGACGATACGGAAGATTAAGCCCTTCTTGGCCTCATGCTAGAACTCCTGCGCGATCCTCAGGTTTGGGTTGGTCTCTTGACGCTTACCGCGTTGGAGATTGTCCTCGGAATCGATAACATCGTTTTCATTTCGATTCTGAGTAGCAAACTGCCAGTTGAGCAGCGAGCAAAGGCCCGGCAAGTTGGCTTGATGCTTGCCGTCGTTACGCGTGTTCTCTTTCTGCTTTCGATCGGCCTCATCATGAGGCTTTCCAGCGACTTGTTCAGCATCGCGGGCAACGGTATTTCCGGTCGCGATTTGGTCTTGCTGGTTGGCGGTCTCTTCCTAATTGGCAAGGCGACAGTTGAAATCCATAACAAGTTAGAAGGAGTTGAACACGCGCAGTCAACGGGCAAGGGCGGTGCCACGTTTGCAGGGGTCGTTGCCCAGATTCTCGTTATTGATCTCGTATTCTCGATTGACTCAGTTATCACAGCCGTCGGGATGGTGAAGCATATCGAAGTCATGGTCGCGGCGGTCGTCATTTCGGTCGCGTTCATGCTGGCCTTTGTTGGCAAACTCAGCGACTTCGTTGAGAAGCACCCGACCGTCAAGATGCTTGCACTCGCGTTCCTCGTTTTGATCGGCGCCAACCTGGTCGCCGAGGGTCTAGGTCAACATATTCCCAAGGGATATACCTACGCCGCAATGGCATTTTCGGTTATCGTTGAAATGCTGAACCTCAAAATGAAGAAGGCAACCGATGGTGCGGTTGCCCTTCGCCACAACTACCCAACGGAACCAGACCAGTCGGCTTAGGCTCTAAGCGGTTTTCCGGCCATGACCTCAAGGACTTGGCCCTTCTCGACGACGACCTGTCCGTTTACAAGCAACCACTCTATTCCCTTCGATGGTGCTCCCGGCTTATCAAAAGTCGAAGAGTCAATCACAGTCCTCGGATCAAAGGCAACGATATCGGCGTCCATGCCTACTCGGAGTCTTCCCTTTCGCTTAAACTCTGGACAACGAGCCTCGAAGACTTTCGCCGTCCGATAGGTCATCTTTGCGAGGGCAGTCTCCATCGAGATGAGGCCTTCACGCAGGGCATAGTGCCCCAGAACCCGACAGAATGTCCCCGCAGATCGAGGATGCCCGACACCTTCGCGGAGGCTGCCATCACTACCCACGAGGGCACACGAGCTTTTGACTGCCGCGCGTACCGCCGCCTCGGGAATCGCGTGCGCAATAACCATGCCGCCCTCAGCACGGTATTTTTCAAAGGTTTCTGCGGTCAGCCGTTCATTGGTTTTCGCGTACTGAAGGTCCTTGTAGTCGATCCCAAACTTCTTCTGCCAACCTGGAGCGAAGACTTCGCTGGCAATGCCCGTCCCAAAGGCGGTGTAGGGATAAAAGTCTGCCGTGACATCAAGGCCCCTGGCTTGAGCGCGTTCAATGAACGCCAAGGCCCGCTCGGTGTTTCCGAGGGCCATGCTTGGGACGTGGCAGATGTGCACTGGTGTGCCATGCACGAGGCCGTTCGCAATCACTTCTTGGAGCGCCGTCAAGTTGCTTTCTTCTTCAAGAAGCGTGCCGTAACGTGTATGGACGTGACATCTTGCCTTGTGGAGTCCGGCAATGCGGAACATCTCAATAACCTCCCATCTCGTCGAGCCCGGCTGGTATTCAAGACCGAACCCAACCCCCAAGGCGCCCTTTCTGAGTTGACCGTCAAGCATGATCGCCATGTCTCGAACTTGGGAATCTGTGGCGACTGCGCGCTCACTGTCATCCTTAAAAATGGTGCCGCGAGCTTTGGTGTGGCTGTATCCTGCCCCAAAGTTGAGAATTCGCTTTCCCTGTTGGTCTTTGTGCCAAAGATCCTGGTCTTCAGCGCCGTTCTCCATCTGCAGTTTGGTCGTAACTCCGTCGAGAGCCTGCAACCGATCATTCTCAAGGTTTTGACCATGCGCGATCGGGTCAATAAACCCTGGGGCCACCACAAGACCCGCTGCATCGATGACCCGCCTGCCCTTCAACTTATTCTTTGATACAGCGGCGATCTTTCCACCGCGGATTCCAACATAGCGGATTGCTCGAAACCTCGTCTCTGGATCAACTACGGTTCCACCCTGAACGACAAGGTCGTAGTCTTCCGAAGCGTGCGAAAGACCAGAGATTCCTAGCGCGGCACCGGCAACGAGCACTTCGCGGCGGGAGAGTTCAGCCATTCAATGAGAATACTGCTTTCTTGGCACTTTCGAAAAGCTCTCTTTCGCTAATGTTGAAGGTCTTTCGAATCGGCTCCTCCATCCTGGAACCAAGGGCTAATGCTCGACGGAAAAAGCCCATCAGGCTTTCTTCGGTACATGCCTTCAAGAGGGGTCCAAGTTTAGAATCACCAAACTCGGAAGCAAGAAACCAGATTAGCCACCCAGCCTGCTGGTAAGCATCTTCACGAGCATTCAGTTCCGCTCGGAGTGGTGAAGCGGTGCGACGGAACTCGGCTTCGAGTTCTCGCGGCGTGACCCAGTCGGCATGATAAGGTTTCAGTTGCCCACCCAAATAGATGGCAATACCCTCGTTGACCCACGTTGGCACAAGAGATTCTGAGAGTTGATAGGCCGCAACATGCGCGAGTTCGTGACGTAACACGCCCACGAAGGAGCCATCCCTAAGTGTTTCTGCATTCAAACAAACCTTGTCATAGCCTTGCTTCGGTGTTTCGTATCCCAGATTGAACCCAACGTCAACACCACGGTGGAGAATCGTAACCAACGTGGGGCTTGACCGGTCATAGCCGAGCAAATGACAGATCGACTCGAACTCATGCTGGACGACTTTGGCGAGATCGCTCGACGGCAAAGGAAGTTCTTCCTCGATAAACTCAAAGACCAAGTTGCCCTCAAGTTCGACCAATTTCGATCGCTTGGCAGTTTCTGCTTCCGCGATGATGAGTCGTCGCAACGGCGCATACTCTCCGCGACCTCCAATGCCGACCGCATCCAGCATCTCTTGGGCTTCGACGACTTGGTCTTTGAAGTAGAGACCATGAACGGTCGCCCATTCTGGCGCGTCGGGAGGAAGTGGACGATAGGGATAGGCGGTGGCTTCATCTGCCCGCGAGGCGGCACGAAACATCTCTGATGCTCGGCGACTCCTCACTACCTCCAGCGCAGACTGAACCATACCTATCCTACGTTAGCGAGGAACCATCTGGTGCATTCACGTTGTTGCGCAAGTTGGATGTAATGATATGACTACCGCTGTAATCGTCTCCCATGTTTTACGCGAGCCTCGTGCCTTTCTTGACGAGATTAGAGACTCAAAGGGGCTAGCAGGCAAATCCATTGCCTTACTGGCCGTTTCCTCAGCCCTTTTTGCGCTTCATGGCGTACTTCTAGGTTCCGCAACTGGAGGTCCGCAAGCCCTCGTATCCGCAATCAAACTCCCCATCCTCTTTCTCCTTACGATGGCAATCTGCTTCCCGACCCTTCATCTACTGAACCTCTTGTACGGGAGTCGTCACTCAACCGGTCAACTTGCCGTCCTGCTTCTTGCAACGATAGCGGTGACTGCCGTAATTTCTGCGGCGTTCTTTCCGATAATCGCCTTCTTCCTGATCTCCTCTTCGTCGTATCTGTTTTCAAGCTCCTGAACATAGCTGTTCTTGGCTTTGCAGCAATCTATGGCTTGAGATTCCTCTTTGCTGGCATGAGGCATCTTCAGGGCGATGAGCCATCTCAGAACACGGGCTCGATTCTGCGAGCCTGGCTTTTCCTGTACGTTTTCGTCGGTTGCCAACTTGCCTGGGTAACCCGGCCATTCTTCGGAGCGCCGAATCTGCCGTTCGAGGTATTCAGAGAAGGCCGAGGCAACTTCTACACGGATGTCAAGCACTCAGTCGAGGCATTGGTCGGACTAGACGACTAGGCAGCCTCCAGCACCTGTATCAATCTGGATCGCTCAGTTCGCGGGAGATCCCTCAGTTGCTGTGCAATCCAGACAGCAAACTCAAGGTCGCTGGCTTGGTAAATCAGGTCTACCCACTCTCCGTTTATCTTGATGCGCTTGCCCTCTGGTTCATCAGGATTCAGAGGGACTTTCAACGCAACGGCTTCAGGCTTCACGTCAAGAGAGACCCATTCGTCACTCTGCTGAAGGCCCCACTTCCTGGCAAATTGCGCTGGATGTTCGCGCTGTAATCGACCTTCAGGTCGGTGAACGTTTTTGATCCGTGGTGAAAAAGAAAGGCGCCCCGAGCAATCCAAAGTGAGTATCCGGCCAACCTGCAACGCAGGTTTAGATCATCGTCTTCGAAATTACCGATACCAAAGATTGGGTCAAACCCTCCAATTGCATCAAGGCACTCCGGCGTCATCAAAAGAAACAGGCCTCGAACCTGAATGGCCTGGTCCGCAGAATTGTGATGTTGCCGGTGCCAGGTCTCTGCTCGAAAGTGCATCGACCGAATGTCGTTGAAGGCACCAATGTCTACCTGCTGGAGGCCGTTGACGTTGTTACTTACCGGGCCAATCATGCCTGGATTCAATCCCTGGCTCCTCAGTTGGAGCATTGCGTTGACCATCTCATTGAGACAATCCACCGCAGGTACCACGTCGTCATTAATCACTCCGTAGAAGTCGAGATTCTCGTTCAACAGCACGTGCAAGGCGCGATTTGCCCCTTGCCCATAGCCCAGATTGGTCTCTGACTCAATGAGTTGAACCATGGAGGGCATCGCCTTTGAGAGATCGCGCAGCTTCTGCTTGGTGGACTCGTTGCTACCGTTTAGGGTCACCGCGAACTTGAGTTGCCCGGGATAGAAGCGGCTCAAGTTCAGGATCGTGTCGTTTGCCATTCCCGGGTTGTCCACCGTAGGCATCGCCAGACCAATAGTCGGCCACACGGGAAGCTCACCGTCTCCGATGACGGCAATACAATACATGGCGTCGTCATCCAAACCCTCCACGATTCGCCCAGGCCACTCCATTTGTTGGGATAGAAATCGTACAGACCGGTCGCCAAAGTGCTTCTGGATCAACTCAGCAAACTCCAGGGGCGTCCATTCAACCGTATGGAACTGATTCAATGGCTTGTCAGAAATTTCGTTACCGGGAGAGTGTGTTTTTCTGTTTGGGGTTGAAATTACGATTCGGCCCGAGCACGACCTCAATGCCCCCAGAAACGCCTCTGGGTCGGGCAGATGCTCAATGGTCTCAAAGGAGATCACGAGATCGGCAGATGAATAGTCGAACTCACACACATCCCCTCGAACAAACTTGACTTCGGGGTATCGCTCACTGCCGTGAGCAACCGATTGTGCGCACAGATCAACTCCTACGACGCTTTGGGCAAAGACCGACGCATAGTTGGAACCATATCCCTCACCGCTTGCCGCGTCAACCACCTTGGCATGCTCGTACCATGGACGGAAGAAGAGGTAGCGTTGCCAGTGATAGAGTTCTGTTGCCAGATCTGATGCGTGCGGAACCATTCGCTCACCGGTCCAGGGAAGTTGTGGTAGGGACATACCTGGTAATTGTCGGCATATTCTCGGGTTTGTGGTAGAATCAGCCCTAATCCGGAGACAGCCGGTGGCACAATGTGCCCGAAACGCCCAAATGGGCGGCCAGCCGAGGTGACAATTGAAGAACTGTGGAGCGATGCTCCTCGTGCTTCTGTCGCTTTGGCAGAAGCCGTTTTTGTTTTGGACAGGGTTGGATCTGGAAGGTCATAAAAACCATGCCTACCGCAGCAAAAGCGCGAGTGATCGAAGAAGCCAAGGAACTCTATTCCAAGAGTCGCGGCGTCGTGTTCACCGACTATCGCGGCCTGAAGGTCAAGGAAATGCAGGATCTGCGAAAGAAACTGCATGCCAAGGGCGGAGAAATCCACGTTCTCAAGAACACCCTTTTCCGACTAGCCGCTGGTGACGACGTTACGAACTTGCCAGATGAGTTCCATAATGGGCCGACCGCAGTTGCCTTCGTATTCGACAACGAATCGGAGTGCACCAAGGCCCTCGTCGATTTCTCAACCGCTAACAAGAAACTCGCCATTAAGGGCGGTCTCTTTGGTGGTAGGGCGATGTCCGCTAAGGAAGTCGAGGCACTCTCGAAACTTCCCACAAAGGACGTTCTCATCGCACAGGTTATCGGCGCTATTGCCGCGCCGCTTAGCAACCTCGTTGGCGTTGTCGAAGCACTGTATGCCGATCCGATTCGGGTCATTGGCGCAGTTGCAGATAAGGTCGCTGAAGGTTCGCCTGCTCCTGTAGCCGCAGCACCTGCGGTTGAAGAAGCCCCTGTCGTTGAGGAAGCCCCCGCAACCGAAGAACCAGCCGCTGAGGCAGAGGAGGCCCCCGCCGCCGAAGCCACGACCGAAGAAGCCACCGAGGCTTCCGAACCCACGGAGTAACACGAAATGCCCACCACAGTTGAATCAATCGTTGATCAAATCAGCAGCATGACTGCTCTCGAACTGAGCGAACTCAAAAAGGCGCTCGAAGACAAGTTTGGCGTTACCGCCGCAGCCCCGATGATGGGGATGCCGATGATGATGCCTGGTGCAGGCGGCGCAGACGCCGGCCCTGCCGCCGAGGAAAAGACCGAGTTTGACGTTATTCTTAGCGCCGCAGGCGAGAAGAAGCTGGACGTTATCAAGGTTGTCCGCGAGATCACGGGCCTTGGACTCAAGGAAGCGAAGGACCTCGTTGATGGTGCTCCGAACCCGATCAAGCAGGGCGCACCGAAGGATGAGGCCGAGAAAATCAAGGCAGCCGTTGAGGCTGCTGGCGGAAAGGTCGACCTTAAGTAAGACTACTTTCCTATTGAAGCCCCTTGCCTCGATGGCAAGGGGCTTTTTCGTGTTAGCAATCTGTTGATCACATTTTTCGATAAAACTTCGAAAAGCGTGGGAAATCATGTTAAGATACGGTTTAGAGATTTATTCTCTTGTACTTGAGGAGGGTTTGAATATGATTTCCATTTGGAAGGTGGGGTTGGGTCGTTGGCTCGCCACCGCTCTATTTCTATTGGTCGCCTCAATGGCCTTTGCCCAACCAGGGGTGATGACCGTTGATGCCTACGACGATCTTAACATTAACGGCACCCAGGATCCAGGCGAACCGGGTTTTCCGGATCTTGGGCTCCGTGCCTTTAATGTCGCTGAGCCGTTCATCACGTTCGAAATGCGAACGGGATCGAATGGTCGTGCTGTCAAGGACAACCTGGCTCCGGGAACCTATGCGGTAACTCCCGATGTTCCCAACGGCTACGACCTCACCCAGCCTGGCCGAGGTGGTCTTGTCTTAATCGAGGTTGGCCCCGGAACCAACGGTAACGGGACCATTGGGATTGGAAAGCCCTGCGTCAAGTTTGAGACCAAGAGAGTACTATGCATTCCGGATCAACCAGGTTGCTATTGGTGGACGGTAACGATCCACAACTATGCACCTTATCCGATCGCACATATCTTCTTCCAGCCACCGCTTGGAGTTACCGTTCAGGCAAACAACACCAATCAGCCGAACTATTTGCCGATCAACCCAGCAATTCCGCCGGGTGGTTCCCAAACATTTACACTCAAAGTTTGTGGTGGTCAACCAGGCACCGAGATCTGCATAAATCTCACTGCACATTCCTACAACTTAGCCCTGTGTTGTCCCTCTTCAGCCTGCATCGAACTCCCCCGATGCGACTGCCTACAATTCACCGAAGAAGAGGTCATCTGCAACGCGGACGGAACGTTTACCTATAACTTCTGCTTCCAAAATCTGCAGCCAACCCCCGTTTACTACATCCTTCTGGCGCCGGACAACGACGTTCAGATGACTCCGAACTTTATCGCCCTTGGATCCCCGCTTCTTTACGGTCAGATTTACTGCGGCAGTTTCACCATCCCGCAGACTGCGGGTGGACGACCCTATTGCTTCTTTATCGGCCTCGCTGATCGCAACTTCCAGTCGTGTTGCAGTGTTAGGCATTGTATTGACTTGCCGCAGTGCGGCGGTTGCCACGAGACGCCAGGAGTCTGCGCAGCAAGGATGCCCGTTTACGATGGTGATCCTGCAGGTGGCGGCGGAGCAAACTTCCAATCGGCAGCATTCGTCACAACAGACGCGCTGCCTGGTGGAAGCGGAATCGTGCTCCACATGATGAACCTCAGCGGCTATCAATGCACGCCGCCTGCTCTCGGTACGAACTGGAGTGCCCAAAACCCGTATTCCTATACTGGCCCCGGCGCTGGCTGGCAAAAACAGGATCTTGGCACGATCTTCGGAATCACCATTGATAACCAAGCCAATGTTTACGTCACCTACTCTTCCATGTACTGGGCTGACCAGGCAGGATCGGTTGGTGTCCTTGGCGGCGGAACGCGTGGTGGCGCGATCTACAAGATCCCGAACGGTAGCGGAATTCCGCAACTGCTCACCAACACTGCTCTTCCCAATACCGGCGGTCCAGACTCATTCCCGGGTCTTGGAAACATTACGTTCGATTACGATCATAACCAACTCTTTGTGACCAATCACGAGGACGGCAAAATCTATCGGGTTGACATGGCCGGCAACTGGGTTGCTGCACAGGCTTTTGATCCCCTTCTCCCAGATGATGGGCTAGCAGGGTTTGCACCCCTTGGCGAACGTCTTTGGGGCGTTGAGTACCATGCCGGACGCGTTTACTACAGCGTTTGGGTTGAGGACTCCGCGCGTCCAAACGGTGCCGCTGACAACGTTATTCGGTCTGTCGCCATCGACAATACTGGTGCGTTTCTCCCGGCAACTGACCAGCTTGAGGTCACTATGCCAACTTACCTGAACTCGTTCAGTAGTCCTGTCTCCGACATCTCATTCTCGCCGGAAGGTCGAATGGGTGTTGCTGAGAAGTCTATGTACAACGATACTTCCGCCTACGCTCACCAATCGCGAGCGTTGGAGTTTCGTTGTAGAGATGGGCAATGGACGCTATGGACTGGCCCCGACGCAAATACGGCATACGTTGGGCAAGACGTGTTCCGCATCAATACCTCCACAGCGGGAGGCCTTGACTACGATTACAGCGTTCAATGCGCCGGTGGTATGCCAGCACTTGGGCGACGAATCTGGTGGACCGCTGATTACCAACTCAACGGAAATGTCTACGGTATCGTCGGATTTCCGATTGACGGTGGCAGTGCTCCGAGTAACGTCTTCATGGACATCAACCTGATCTTCGGAACTCAGGACAAGATGTATCTTGGCGACGTGGAGATTCCTTGCCCGGTTGATCGAATCTCTGGCAGGCCTTACTCCTTTGAGATCATCCAAGGCGAGTTGCTTCATGGTGATCTTGAAGACCTCTTGATCAGCGATAACGAGTGCATCTGCATCTTCAATGATCCAGAGACGATGGCTACCCAAGTCATCGCTACCGCTGGTGGAATGACAGAGCCTACAGATGTTCTGCGAATGGTCCTCGAGAGTTACATTGAGCGTAAGGGCATGTCAATCAACATAGAGTGGTTCGACTTCGATGCCAATGCATGGGTCTTGGTGGATGGGCGCGTTGCTCAGACCGCCGAGTCTAGTGTTGTCATCGAAAGAGTCGGCAATACTGGTCGCTTCATCTCTGCTATGGGCGAGGTGAAAACCAGGATTACGTGGTTCCCCATCAATGATGAGGATCCTGCCCAAGATGGCTGGCTCTCGGTTATCGACGAACTGTCCTGGCTCGCCGAGTAACCCCTAAAACTCAAGGATCCGTTACCAAGTTTGCGGTAACGGATCCTTTCTTATGCCATGCCTCGGATGGTTTTATAGACGTATGCGAGAACTTCTGCAACCGCTTGAAATAGTTCTCTGGGGACATAGTCTCCAACCTCGCACTTTTTGTAAAGTTGGCGCGCCAGCGGCGGGTTCGGCACAAGAGGAACCCTGTTCTCATTAGCAATTTCTCGTATCTTTGCCGCGAGTAGATCGGCGCCCTTTGCGACGACTTGCGGGGCGTGCATCTTCCCAGCCTCATATTTGATTGCCACCGCGAAGTGGGTGGGGTTGGTGATGACGGCGTCTGCCGTCTTAACAGCCTCCATCATCCGCCTACTCAACTTCCGACGGCGTTGGGCGATAGCGGCCTTGAGTTCGGGTGATCCTTCCATCTCCTTCATCTCTTGCTTCAACTCCTCTTTCGTCATTCGAAGCTGCTTGTCGGTGTTCTTGCGCTGGTAAATGTAGTCCAGCACCGCAATGGCGAGCCAACAAAACGCAACTTTGAGGGCGATTTCTCGAATGACACCACCGACAACGCCCAGCGAGTCCATTGGTCGTAGCCAGGAGAGGTTGAGGAACTGATCGTAATGCCCCTGAATGCTCGAATACGCAATCCATCCAAAGAGGGTCGCCTTGGCGAATGCCTTCAGTCCCTCCATCGTCGACCGCATGGACAGCATGCGCTTGATTCCTTCAAGAGGATTGACCTTGGCTAGAGATGGAGCCATTGCCTCCCCGGAGAAGACAAAACCGACCTGGGCAAAGTTGATAGCAAGGCCAACAGCCAGCGCGGTCAACACGATTGGCAGGAACGCGGTCAACGGTCCCGACATAGACGCCCAAACGTGTGTGCCAATCTCTTGGGCGTTGATCGTTCTTGGCATTTGAAGCCAGGTCTCCTTCAAACATGAGAGGAAACTTTGACCCAGATTGGAAATCGCAAACGGAAGGATGACCACAAGGCTGACGGCGACCACGGCCCCGCTGAGATCAAGCGACTTCGCAACCGTTCCCTTTCGCCGGGCCTGTTGCCGCTTTCGCGGCGTGGCTTCTTCTGTTCTTTCTTGGGATGACTCGGCCATGGTATCACCTTAGAAGTGGGGCCACCTGAGTAAAAGCGGTTTCAACTCCAGATCGAATCACTCCAGTGAGTGGAGGCAGAGCGAGACTAAGCGTCAAAAAGCCCATTGCCAACTTGGCGGGCATTCCCACCATGAACACTTGCATCTGAGGGACAGCTTTGTTGACAATCCCCAAGGCTGCGTCAACGACGAACGAAACCGCTGCTACCGGTGCCGCGATTTGTAGAGCGATCAGGCTCATTTCGCCGACCAGACTCACGACATTCTGTTGGATGAGCATCCAGTCCGCACCACCAGGCGCAGATTGGAAACTTGCCGCAAATGCGTTTAACATGACGTGATGACCATCGATGCCCAAAAATAGCACCAGGCAAAGCATGTTCTTGAACTGCGATACCACGCTCACCGGAACACCCTCAACTGGGTTCATGATCTGACTGCTTCCCAAGCCTATTTGAAGATCTAAAAATGCGCCTCCCATTTGCGCTGCCTGCATGATCAATGCAGCCAACGAACCCAGGAGGACACCAATTATTGCCTCGTGCAGAACGGCAGTTGCTAGTTCATACAGCCCGGATGGAACCGGACCGACCGACGGCTTAAGGGCAAGAGTCAGGGCGCCTGAGATCGAGAGCGTGGTGAAAATGCGGATCGGAAGTGGGGTGCTTTGGGCCCCAAACATTGGAGACACCATAAGCATTGCTGAGCAACGGACGAAGACAACCAAGAACGCATATAGGAAGGCAGCGTCAAGACTCATTGTCCTAAGCGAGCCGCATGCTCGAAACACAGATGCACAAACGAAACCAGGGTTGTGAGCATCCATCCGCCCATCATGGCCATGACCAGCCCAACACCGATGAGTTTCGGAACAAACGTAAGCGTAGCCTCCTGAACCTGAGTTATCGCCTGAAAGACGCTGACCAGCACACCCACAAAGAGGGCAACGGCCAAGACGGGCAGGGACACCATCAAGGCGACTTGCATGCCTGACCGGCTTATGTCAAGAACTGTGGATTGGTCCACCTAGCGATACCCCTGTAGAATGGTCTGCACCAACATATGCCAGCCGTCGGCAAGGACGAATACCAAGAGTTTCGCGGGGAGCGATACGACCGTTGGTGGAAGCATCATCATGCCCATGCTCATGAGTCCACTAGCAATAATCATGTCGATGATTAGGAACGGAACGAATATGTAGAAGCCAACGATGAAGGCGGTTTTCAACTCGCTGATGATGAAGGCTGGTATCAGCGACATCATATCAACCTCTTCCCTGCTCTGGGGCTTCTCTCCGCGGATGTTTAGGAACAGAAGGAGGTCCTTTTCGTAAGTGTTCTTTACCATGAAGTTCCGCAAGGGCTTTTGCGCCCGCTCAAGCGCCTCGTCAAACTTGATTTCTTTGGTCATAAGAGGTTGTAGAGCATTCGTGTTCAGTTCTTTGTAAGTAGGACCCATGACGAAGAACGTGAGGAAAAGGCTGAGGCCAATCATGACCTGATTGGGCGGGATATTCTGGGCGCCGATTGCGCTTCGCACGAAACTAAAGATGATGACGATTCGTGTGAAGGCCGTGGTAAGGATCAGGATTGCTGGCGCTATGCTGAGGACGGTCAGCAGCGCAAGAATCTGCAAGGATGAACTTACATCGTCACTTCCCTTTGCCGTTTCAACACCAAGCGATACCTTCGGTACCGGCAAGGACTGAGCGACCGCGAGACTGCACACGCCGAGCAAAAGGAGTAAGCACCAGAAAAGCCGTCGGTTCATAGATTTAGACTCCGAGGCGCTGAAGGCGGTCTAGAACTGCCTGGGGGTCGGGTTCGGACTCAAAAACGGGTTCAATAAACTGAGCCTCGCTCTGAGCCGGTTGCTGAGCATGTTGACCGAGAATGTCGGCAAAAAGAGGTTGTTCGGTATTCGCCTTCGTAAGGTCCGCCAAGCACGTTACGCCCGATGCTGAAACACTCAGTAGTAGTGCTTTGCCGCGAGCATTCACAACGTAGAGCGATCCTCCGGCAAACTGCGCACTCTCTTCGACAGATATCCCTCCATTGACCGTGGTGACCAATCGCTTGTTTAGTTTGGTCGCGACTTTAGGCAGGGCGAACTTCAGCAAGAGGAAAACGACTCCTAGCGCGAACAGCAACTGAAAGAATGAACCTCCTCCGACCTGTGTCGCTTGGCTTGGCGTACCAACGGTCAAATCGGGTTTGGTGCCAGCGAACGTGCTTTGCGCCATTGAGAGTGACCAGGCCATCGACGCACAAAGGACTACAGCGAACTTCATGCGACCTCGCCGAGCCGCGTCAACCTGTCCTGAGGACTCAGGATTTCGGTGATGCGAACACCAAAGTTATCTTCGATGACCACAACCTCGCCGCGGGCTACTGGACGTCCATTGACGAGCACGTCAACAGGCTCACCCGCTGCCTTTTCAATCTCGACAATACTGCCCGTGCCCAACTCGACTATATCGCGGACCATCATTTTCACTCGACCAAGCTCCACGCTAAGTTCCAGAGGGATGTCCATCAGGAGATCGAGCCCTTGCCCTTCCTCGTTTGCGCGAATGCGCGGCACTAAGTCCAGTTCCTGAGCCACTTCCACAGTGGACTCTGCGTCTTCGTCAGGGAGTTTTTCGTTGAGGATGTACGCAGCGGTCTCGCCATCGATTAGCCAGATCAACGTCCCGTTCACGTCTTCGCCCGATACAGCAATCTGAGTTCGAACAAGTTCCAGGCTCTGGGTGAGATTACTGGGAAGGGTAACCAACTGATATCGAATCGCCAAGTTCGTGGCAACGACCGTTTCGCCCTTGAGACTTCCGGTTCCAACACAGATTCCTTGAACGATGGCTTCCAGCGGGGCTCGAATCTCTGAGACCAGGTTTTCGTCGAATTCGGTAACCGGAGCATTCTTCAGATACCCTGCCAAAGCCAGCGCCGTGTCCTGTGGGATCAAAACCGCTTGCTGCCGATCAGGCGTGTCAGCGAAAGCAAACTGGATTGTGAGCATCGGTACGCTCAGTTCAGCGTACAAGTCGCTCGTGTTGGCACCAACCGTCAGCGGCGAGCCAAAGGTCAGCTGGCCATTTGCAGCTTCGCTTATCGCGACCGATACCTGAGCCCAAATTGCGGTTTGGGCGGTCGATGCTTTGTTGATAAGTTCAATCGGGATCTTTTGCACGGTTGTTATTCCTGGATCATATGGGAAACGGAGAAAACGATCTTGTTGTCTTGCAGTGCTGGCCTTCCAGCGAACTTGGGCACGTTGCCCACGAGAAGTGGCACGTCGCGGGTGGTCTTCTGATCAAGCCTCAGAATGTCGCCCTTTTCAAGGTCAAGGAAATCTTGTACGCTCAAGCGGGCATTGCCAAGTCGGATAGAGCAATCTATGGCGCTTTGACCGAGTTGGGCAGAGATCTGCCTCTTCGAAACTGCACTGGTTCTTCTACTGCTGTTAACGAACCACTTTTGAGCGCTGAGTTTCGTGGTAATCGGCTTGAGAACCAGATAAGGAATGCAGAGGCTCATGGCACCGCGCTGGCCTCCTACTCGCACCTCAAACAGGATCGTGATTGCAATGTCGTTTGGTGGCGCGATTTGGACGAACTGGGCGCTCGTTTCCATGCCCTCAATACTTGGATTTACGATCACGACACCCTCCCAAGCCGATTTCAGCGCGGCAAACATCCGCTCAACGGTTTGTCGGACTAGTGGGCGCTCAATATCGGTCAGGTTTGTCCGAGAAATCGCCTTTCCGGGACCACCTAACAACCGATCGATCATCGTGAATATGAGTCCGAACTCAATTTCGAGAACGGCTTGTCCGGTCAGTGGTGGCAACGAAAGAACTGAGAAGACCGACTGGTTGATGCTTCGCAGATACTCCTCATAAGGGACCTGCTCCAGGCTAATAAGATCAATCGTTACGGGAGATCGAAGGTAAGCCGAAAGACTTGATCCGGCAAGCCTTGCGAAGGTCTCGTGAAGCATTTGCAGGGTTCGGAGTTGTTCCTTGCTTAACTTGTCCGGCCGACGAAAGTCGTAGACCTCGTATTGCTTCCCACCTGCCCCACTTCTCCGCTTGACATTAATCTTTGATTCGACTGCTGTCGGTTCTGTGCGTCCGGGTTCGCTCTGCGGAGCCGTCGGCGTTGGCGCAGGAACGTCTCCCTCTGAGTTCAGAGAGTTGAGAAGCGCTTCGATTTCAGCCTGGGACAAGATTTCCGACAATGCCTTTCCTCTGAGATCGCGGACGGAGTCCACGTCATCAGTATTTGTATCGGCATCTGGTTTTCAGTTCCTTAGGGTTACTGCGAGTTTTTTACGAAGGTTTCCTGCCAACCAGGATATAAATTGCCATCGCTAGCCAGTGCATTTGGGCGCAGCAACACAAAACCATGGGGACTGCCCAGACCCAGTTGGCTCGTCGATCAGTGATGTCCATGATGGACCACACCCACCCAAAAATGCCCGTGATCATGAGAAGGAGGTTCGCCAGCAAAGCCGTTGGCGAGTTCTGATTCGACAGCATGTCGGCAATCGAATCGAAGTTTCCTTCATTCTCCAGAATTGCCGACATCATGTCCACGCTCCCCACCAGCCCAAGGATGAATCCGACGGCACCGCATGCGACGCTGACCCAGCCAAGGATTGTCCAGGTAGTGCCCAGCCGCTCGACGAACTGCATGCTATGAACTGGCGCCTCGTACCCAGGGCGATATGCGTACGTATGAATCGGCGGGGGTCCTATTTGGGGGACCGCATTTATAGTGGTCGGCGCCGCCTTCTCAGGGGGTTGGAGTTGGGCCAAGAGTTCGTTGGCAGCAGCGTTCGACGGCTCCAACCTCACCGCCTCCCGGACGGCAGTAGTTGCTTTGGCACGATCTCCGATCGAGAAGAGGTGCACGGCGAAGTTGAAGTGCGCCTTGGATGATGCCGGATTGAGTTCTACCGCCCTCCTAAGGCTTTCTGTTGCTTCCGCTGGACGCTGGAGCTGCGACAGGATGATTCCACGTAACCCATGGGCTTCCGAGTTGCCTGGTTCAAGGGCAATGGCCTGATCGATCAAATCCATTGCCTCCAGGAGTTGCCCACTCTGAATAGACTGCTTTGTCTGTTCGATGAACCTGTGAACCTGCTCCTTCATGGCTGCGGAGTGTACCGATTGGTTAGCCAGTTATCAACCAATGAGAGCGCAGCCGAGTCGACCCAATATCCAGGGGATCGTTCTGTGTTGCTAGACGTTCGGTTAGAGATTGCCCGCCTTCGCTCTTGATCCCGTTTTGGCATCGGGTGGCCGATTTGCTTGCGGTAGGCCTCGGAGACTCCAAGGAGGATTCTCGCAGTCTCAATCTCTCCTTCAATAGCACTGATATCTGCGCATGCTTCGAGGAGATAGCAAACTCCACGCGGATCGGTAAAGGTTGAATGGAGTTTTCGTGCTTCACTGATGAGTTCGAGCGCTTCCTGCCGTCGCCCGGTAAGAACGAGCGAGTCGCTTGCCGACGACATCGTCGCACTCATGGCACGCAGGTCCCCCAAGCGTTTAAACTCACCCAAGGCGTTCATGAAGTGCCGAACAGCATCTTCGTGCCGACCCAGATGCCCCAAAACAATGGCAAGGTTGTTTTCCGCAGAGGCGATCCCCTGATTATCGTTCAACCGGCGTGCCCACTCATGGGACTGTTGATACGCGTCCAGTGCCTCTTCAAGTTCACCCGACTCGGAATATGTGTTCCCCAAATTGTTCAGTGCCATGCTAACGAGCACATCGTCGTGAACTTCCCTCGCCAATGTGAGGCTTTCTCTCAAGAGACTCTTTGCCACCTCGTAGTTGCCAAACTCAAGTTGCACAACGCCGAGGTTATGGGTTGACACTGCAGTGCCGAGAGCATCCTTCATTGCCCGTCGTGTTCGCAACGCCTCTTCGTACCAGGTTGCTGCGAGCGCGAAGTCACCTTGAGCCCAAGCAACTCCGCCAAGGGTATTCGCAGAATCGCCAAGACCCTGAGGATTCGCAAGTTCTTTGAAAATCAGATAGGCTTCTTTCGTTCTTGTCCGGGCGGTCTCAAAATCACCCAAGCGTCGACACAACGTGCCAAGCACGAGCAGAGCCTGCGCGCCAATGTCCTCTGAACTCCCACAGGAGGCTTAGGCTACTAGCGAGTCGAAGTGCTTGGTCGATTGCCAGGTGCGCAAATGCCCTCCGGAAATTGGGAAGTTCTCGATCCATTAAATCCAAGGCCGCGGATTGCTCAGTCTTGGCCATCATTTCCAGATGGAGAGCGCGGTCTGTCAGCACGCTTGCGCATCGCGAGAGAGTCTCGCCCTCGCGCCCGCAGTCCTCAAGCGCTTTGAGTCCAAAAGCCGCAACGGATTCTAGAAGTCGGTATCGCCCCTCCTGACGGAACATAAACGATTTCTCACATAGTCCGGTCAATAGGATTCTTGTCGACGAAACCGATCTACCCATCAATGCAGCGACGAGTTCGACTTCGGCGCCATCGGCAAAGGTGGCAAACTGCTGCAACGCATCCCGCTCCTCGTCTGAGAGTAGTTGGTAACTCCAGTTGATTGATTCGTACAGCGTCCGATGCCGCGGCAACGCGCCCCGGTTCCCTGAGGTCAGTAGCGCAAATCGATCCTCAAGTCCCTCAAGAATCTCCTCTGGCGATTGAAAAGCAGTTCTAGCGGCTGCCAACTCGATCGCAAGGGGAATCCCGTCAAGTCGTTCAACAATCCTTTCCGCCGCGGCCCGATGAGACTCATCGCAACCAGACCTTTCGAAAAAGAGCGCCACTCCATCGGACGATGCTTCGAGGGAAGGGACTCTCATCACGGTTTCAGCCGGAATGCTCAGAGGTTCCCTGCTAGTTACCAAAACATGGACAGTTGGACACTCAGAAAGCAATCTCCAGACTAGGCTTGCAACCGAATCCAGGAGATGCTCGCAGTTGTCGAGGATGATCAAGGAGTGGGAGTCGGCCAGAGACGCAATGACCCGATCGTCCGGGTCCTCACCAAGTCCTACATTCTCCCCTAAAGCATGAGCCAGGCTGAACGCGAGCGACGAATACGGGGTCAGTGACGCGAGTTCCCCAACCCAGATGCCGTCGAACTCATCCAAGAGCTCCGAGGCAGTTTGGTACGCTAAGCGAGTCTTGCCACACCCTCCTGCTCCACAGAGCGTTACGAGCCGCTGTCTCTGAACGAGAGTTGTCAGTTCTTCCAGTTCTCTGGTTCTGCCAACAAAGGAGGTCGGTTGATGAGGGAGGTTCGTCCGAACTGGATCCAATGTTCTAAGCCGAGGAAACTCCGACGGCAAACTCTCGTGAACGAGCTGATACACCTGGAAGGGAGCGCTCAGATCTTTCAGGCGGTGAACACCAAGGTCTTGAAGAGAGACTCCGTGAACAGCGTGGTTGGCTACGGACGATGAACACAAAATTTGACCGCCGTGACCTGCAGAGAGCAGACGATGAACTCGATTCAACTCTGGGCCGTAGTAGTCACCGTCTCTCGGTTCGGCTTCACCTGCGTGGATTCCGATCCGCACCCTAACCTGGCCTACGGGTGCCCAATCTTCGGTACTTAGGGCTACCTGAATATCGATAGCAGCCAGAAATGCATCCGCCGCCTTCTCAAAGGTTGCGTAGAATGCATCTCCGACCGTTCGAAATACTTGACCGCCCTTTGCGGTTATCGCATTCCGCACGACTCGATCGTGCTTCCTCAAGACTTCATACATATCCTGAGGGAAGGTCTCCCACAGCCTTGTGCTCCCTTCAATATCCGTGAAAAGGAAAACGAGATACCTCATTGTGCAATCAGTTTTCGTGTACTCAGCACAACAATGTTCTTGCCTGACACTTGAAGAGCACCGGCCCTGGCTAGGGCAGCAAACTCTCGGGACACGCTCTCGCGGGTAGCGCCGATTCGCATTCCGATATCGTTTCTGTTCGAGCGGAGTGTGATTGAGGCACCTCGCTCAAGTTCGGAGCCAGTTTGAATCTCGCACTCCTGCCGAAGGAAATTTACTAAGCGCTCCCGAACGGAACTGCGGCCCATTTGCCGAGCGTCGGCTTCTCGCAATCTCACGGAGAGGACTTCCAGCATGGCAATCCCGATGGATGGGTAGCGCTCTATCGCCGCTAACACATCAGATCGGTCAAGTACCAGTAACCGACAGGTTTCCAGGGCTCGAACAGTTGCGGATCGGGGTGCACCATCAATCAGAGTCATTTCTCCGAAGGACTCGCCATCTTCGCGATCAGCAAGATGTAGGACGTTTCCAGCAGGATCGGTTCGCGTAACCTCGACTCGACCGCTGAGAATGATAAACATCGTGTTGCCTGGCTCCCCCTCCACCACGATGGGTTGACCCGCAGCAACGCGACGAAATCTGCATGCCTGCGCCAAATGTGAAATGCCGAGAGCATCCACTTTGGCAAACAGAAAGGTGGACTTCAACTCCTCAGATGCCATATCACCGGACATTTCTCCGACTGTTTACCTCTCTGGACATGCCTTGCTGGGTGTTTCGCCCTAGCAAAGTGACCCAATTCTTCTTGAAACATTTGGATACTGGTTCAAATTGTAATAGAATTGAACGTGTCGCGCTGGTCGTGACAAGGAGGAACATGCTAAGAATCACATTAATAGCCGCAGCAATGGCGCTCGGTATTGGTGGCGCTTTTGCGCAGGGCGGAAATGCACCGCTGCCCAACAAGCCCACCCCGATCCGCGACAAGTGGAAAATCGACCCGGCTCACGCTGATATGTCAGCCCCAAAACGGACGATCAGCACTTACGTGAAGCGCCAGGAACTGCCGATGTACTTTGGAAATCCGAACCCTGAGTTTGAAGAGGTTCGTCAGTATCCAGACCTATCGTCCGGTGTTGAGCGAGCAACCTACAACGAAGACAACGTTTTGTTTGGCAACGATGATGCCACTCACGTGACCCGGTGGACTGGCCTACCACAACATTCAAACTGGAGACCGCCCGATTGCGACGCCGCTGTGAACGGATGGGTCGTCCAAGTGACCAACGTGCGTTGGGCCATTTACGACAAGTGCGGCAACCAAGTGTTCTTGGAGACGTTCGCCACGACAACCGGATTGTCCACGTTCCTCTTTGACCCTAAAGTTATCTTTGACCCGTGGAGCCAGCGGTTCTTTATGCTGATTCACAGCAAGAACGAGGCGGCATCCGATTCAGATCTCGTCATCTTGGTTTCGGATGATTCCAACCCAAACGGCAACTGGGACATCTATTCCTTCGATACCGACACATCCACCGGCGGTGCCGCATGGTCAGACTACTACGACGTAGCAGCCGGTCCGACGGCGCTCTACCTGGCGGGTAACCAGTTCACCTACGCCTCAGACTCGTTTACCGGCGCTCAGATGATTATCATGGACAAGGCTGACATGATTGCTGGCCTAGCGACCGCCAACTCATGGGAGAGTTTCCCCCTGACCAACAGTGATGGTACGACGACGACTTCGCCAAGGCCTTGCGAAATGATGTGGGATCCGGGAAGCACCGACATGATCCTCGTCTCCAATCAATGGGGTGGTGGAGACTACGTGTACCTGAACCGAATCAGCGATCCGTATGGAACACGTACCCAGACGAAAAACAGGGTTGACGTTGGTGCTTACACAAATCCACCGGCCGCCGTCCAACCGGGTGGTGACACGTTGGTTGACTTCAACGCGCGTGTGATGAACGCGGTCTTTTCTGCGGACACTACGAACAGCAATCAGCATCATCTCTGGCTCGCCTTCATGGCTGGTCGAAACTCGAACGCCGACGTGGGCTGTAGAGTGATCAATATTCGAACGTCAGATCACGTTCCAATCTGCAACTCCAACTTTGGAGCGGCGGACTGGGATTACATCTTCCCTGCGGTGCAACCGAACTACCGAGGCGAAGCGGCCGTGACTTTCAGCCGAACTCAAAACGTCGCTGGCAGTTTCTGCGAGAATCGCTACTCCACGATTGAGAAGGTCACCGCAACGGACTATGACTTTGCTGGCTCGACTCTGATCCAGGACGGCACTGGGAGTTACACCCAAGACAATCGTTGGGGCGACTACTTCGGTCATTCCCTTGACTGGGGCGATTACAACTACGCCAGCGTTTCAGGATCAGGTGGACTCCACAAGATCTGGATGTACGGTCAATACGCGATCAGCGCCTCATCATACGGCACCTCAATGGGCGCGACGGTTATCGACGCCGCTCAAGGAGTGATGGCTGTTGACTCCGACAATACGATTCGCAGGGTTGACCAAGGTAATGCAACTGGTCAGACGTGGCAATTCACGTTGTCCAACGCGGGCGGAGTCAGTTACTGGTGGGAGGTCTCAAGCAAGCCCACCTGGGTCAACGTCTCCGTTGACAACAGCGAGGTCTTCCGTGGTGACACTGACATTATCACGTTCACCACAAACACTGGGGCTAATAGCCTTGCCTTTGGAAAGCATGTCGGAAACATCACGTTCCGCAACTGCTTCAACGGGGCAACCGCCGTTCGGACGATCAACCTGCACGTCGGTGACTTCCACTACGTTGAGAACATGAACGTTGTCGAAGGCGAACTGTTCAGCGGGGTGGTTGGTGATCTTCAAACGAACAATAATGTTCGAGTGG